>JBEGUC010000005.1:0-64583 GCA_041179105.1 Verrucomicrobiota bacterium
TTCCAAGAAATTTTGCAACACCCGCGAGATCGACCTGCCATCGAGCAGCGCGTGGTGAAAGGTCCAGATGAAGCGCCCGTCCTCCGGCCAATACACCGCCCGCCACGGCACTTCGTGCGGCGCGAGCAGTGGGCGGCACCGATCCGCATTTCGCCAGATTTCCCAAGAAATTGGCAGCGGTTCGCTCGAGTTTAGAAAATTCTGAGGAGTCACGAATTCCCGACCCACCGCATGTCCGTCGTCCATGATAAAAGCGACCCGCAGCGCCGCCGTGCGGGCGACGGTTTCCGCCCAAGCTGCCGCCACCCGCCTGCGGACGGGTCCGCGCGCGAAGAGAATTTCCACCTGCTCCACATGATGCCCCGCCCCTGCCTCAGCGAACGAATCCCGCAACATCACCCGCTGCAAGGGTGCCAGAAGAGCCGATGAATCAGGCTTAGTCCACATCTGCTTTAGAACAACGCAGTCAGCTTCTCGACTTCCGTGTGACTCATCAGCAAAAATACATTGTCACCCTGCTGCCAGCGCGCAGTCGCCCAGCTTCCGCATTGGGTAAAAATGGGGCGCTTTTTATCAGGAAGCTCGCCACTCACATCCTCGCGGCGGAAAATTACCACATGGATCACTCCATTTTCCCTCTCGTCGAAGCAAATGAGAGAGCCGCGTTTGCCATCGATCACCAGCTCCCGACAACCGATCCCCTTCACGTTCCGAAATCCCGGAGGCAGGCAGCACGGGCAAGGCAATTTGCGCTCCTCTAAATTTTGAACCAGCAAACGGTGATCCTCCCGCTTTTCGTCCAAATTGAACAAGGGCGATTCGTAAGTCCGAATGAAACCCGCCTGCACGGCATCGATCGGGACGCTCGAGGTTTTCACCAGCGCCGTCGAGTCTGCCGGGCGAGAGATGAAAAACGCCAGCGCGATGCCCGCCGCAGCGGCTAACGGAATCGCCGCCCGCCTCAAAAACGAAACCCTGACAACTTCGCGCACGTCCGTTCGTTCCATCGCGGCGATCACCTGGTCGCGGAGAAACGCCGGTGGCTCGAGCGAGGCCAACGCGCCGATCCAAGCCGCGTCATTCATGTCCTCCGCCTGCGGGAAATCCCCGCGCTCGCCGGCCAGACAGGCGAAAATATCCTCCCGCAGCTGACCCGGTAAATCCACCGCGCCCAGCGCCATCGCGAACTCGGCATCGAAGGCCCGCTCGTCCGCCAGCCACTCGCCCAGCTCGCGATTTTCCACCGCCCGCTTGAGCGCCTCCGCGAAATCTGGATCGCCGGCATCCGCGCCATCAGGCCGGAAACTCCTTAAAACGAAGCGTGCTTGCTCCTTATCCATGGCGGACTCCTTCCCGCTCGAGGTGTAAAATATTTTTTGGTGCGCTCGACGGCTCGGCGGTCATCCGCTGCCTGAGCATTTCCTTCCCCCGCGAAAGTCGCGACATCACCGTGCCGATCGGGATGTCCAAAATCGCCGCGATTTCCTTATAACTGTGCTGTTGCAGGTAAAAAAGCGCGAGTGGCGCGCGGTAAGATTCATCCAGTGCGCCGAGCAACTCCATCGCCCGATGCCCGTCCATTTGCCGCTCCGCGTCCTCTTCTGGCGCGAGCAACGCCGCCGCACGTTCCTCGTCGAGTGGCTCATCAGAAAATTTCGCCGCCCGCCTCCGCTGGCTCAGGAACTCCCGATGCAGCGTGGTAAAAAGCCATGTCTTCGCCTTAGAGCGGTCCCGCAGTTGGCCATTCTTCGCCGCCCAGATGCAGAACGTTTCCTGCACCAAATCCGACGCCCGGTCCACATTGCGCGTCAACGACATCCCGAAGCGAAACAACGCTTGGTAATGGGCATCGACTAATTCTGCAAACTCACTCATCGGCAGTCATTAGAGCTTTGGAAATCGATTTTTATTCCGAAAAAATCCCCGCTCCGCTGGCCACCCGCAAGCTCAACCTTCTTCCGCTGCCTGCCACTCCACTTGCTTTGCGTCCTTCCACAGATCTTCCAATCCGTAGTATTCGCGGAGCTCGTCGCTCATCACGTGGACCATCACGTCGATGTAATCGAGGACCACCCACTTGGTGTCGGCCTTGCCCTCGGTCATCGTCGGTTTGACGCCGTGTAGCTCCTCCACCGTGCCGGCCACGTCGCGCAAAATCGCGCGAAGCTGCGGCATCGAGGAACCCGAGCACACCACCATGTAGTCCGTCAGGTTTGAAACCTCGCGCATGTCCCACACGCGGATGTTTTCCGCCTTCACATCATCGGCCGCCTTCGCGCAAGCCAGAGCCAGTTCTTCACCTTGTATCGCCATAATTTCCCCTCGGGGAGCGGCAAGCTAATCCAAGTCTCCCGCACACACCAACTCAAAATTCCACCGCCCAAACCGCACTGAGCCGATGAGTAAAATAGAGTGACACCTGCCGGACAGCCAAAAAGAAGCTGAGAGTGGACGCTACGCAGCCACGCACCGGAAGGATCACCCGCCACATGTCACACGATGCGCCATTCGTTTGCCACGCGCTGACTCGAGTCCGGCACCGACATTCGCGCCGTCCAATCCCTCTTGTCTGTGCTTGGGCGTGTCGTGCGGCACGGGGATTTGTTTGGGGGATGATGGCGCGATCACCAGAGCGCTGGAGAGCAGGGCCAGTGGAATCCAACTTCAAGGCCAAGGGGCTGTCATCAAAGTGCTGCCCGACAACAACGACGGAAGCCGGCATCAGAGATTCATTTTGAAACTGCATTCCGGACAGACCTTGCTGGTAGCGCACAATATCGACCTAGCACCGAGAATCGACTCTCTGCGGGTGGGGGATTCAGTCGCCTTCAACGGCGAGTATGAGTGGAACTCCAAAGGAGGAGTCATTCACTGGACCCATCACGATCCTAATGGACGCCATGTCGCCGGATGGCTCAAACATGACAGTCGGGTTTACCAATGAGCATCCAAAAGGGTCAGTCCCGACTAACAAGCATTGTTTCCAATTTTTCCAGATTCCTCTTCCGGACCGGGCATTCATTCACTCGGCGGATTGCCCGAGTCACGTTGCCCTCATGACTCATCCCGAGTCGCTCGGCCACCCAGCGATTCTTCACGCCGGTGTGCTTCCGGATCAGCGTCGCAACCAATGTCGTTTCCTCGACCCATTTACCTTTGCCATACAATTGTGCCGCCACTGTGGGAGCGGACAGCGCCTGCAAGGCGGTCATCGCGATCCGCTCCGCCGCCGCCTCATCGTGGGCTCTCGCCGCTTCTCCCGCCACACTGCCTCGTTTCCGCTTCGGAGCGGCAATTCCTGATAGCGACTCTAGGATTCTCTCGGCGAAACTCCTCTCGCCCAAGCACCACCCACGTCTCAACTCCTTGAGCGAACCATCCGTCACCGCTCCCTTGGCGTCTTTGGCCCGTTCCTCCAAATACCCCGCATACGCCCGCCCGCCCCTGTTGTCCTCGGATAGTTGGAAGGCTCGCAACACCTTGCCGGTCTCCAGCCAATCCGGCTTCTTGCTCCCCGCATACCCGCCGCAACTGCTCCACCGCCAGCTTCGCAACCGCTTGCCCGTTGCTCCGCCCACCCAGCCCGCGCGCACCGGATTGAGGTGAATGTAATCCGCCACGATCTTGAAATAACTTCCGTCCCGCTCCTCGCCGTTCACCACCACCGCCTTGTAACGCCCTTGGAAGACATGGCCTTTGCGTTGCCGCCGCCGGTTCCATCCCTGTGAGTAAACCCCGAGCAACCACTTCATGCCCGCCACCAGGTTCGGCTCCGGCGTCTCCACTAGCAGATGGAAATGATTGCCCATCAGAACCCAGGCATGCACGCACCAGCCGAACCGCCCACAAGCCTTCTCCATCAAATCCACCCACCCGTAGCGATCTCTATCGTCCTCAAACACCGGCTTGCCACCATCGCCACGCGTCATCACGTGGTAAACCGCTCCCGCCGCCTCATATCGCAAGGGTCGTGCCATGGAAATGACCCAATCAGACCCCGCTTTACCGGTCAATGCTTGTTAGTCGGGACTGACCCCTTCGATGCTTGTTAGTCGGGACTGACCCCTTCGACTATCGCGTCGACTTCGCAGCACCCTTTATTGTTCGGCATCTTCATTTATGGCCAGACCCGCTTTCTGAGGACATATGTTCGATCGTCCCAGACCCACTCAAGAAATTCTTGCATCTGTGGAATGGCTGGGTGACCCGGAATTGCGTAAACTTCTGAGCATAACGATCCAAGCAGAACTCGAAACGGTGATAGAAACTGTATCAAACGCAGAACAACGTGCTTAAGAGCCATGTCTTGTAGAGCTGGCTCGCTGAAAGCCTCACGTAACGACAGATCTGTACCGTCCAAGCCTGTTGCAAGAGCAATTGCGTTGTTCTCAATCTGGCTGACGGAATGATTAACCCTGCCTAAAAGTCGCTGCACTAAGCTTGGTCGGCAGTCGGTCTTCAAGACTTCTACTAAAATCTTATGCCATTCCATCAGCGGGTCATTTGACTTCCTCCCAGAACCTAAGCGATCCAAGTTATGATACCGACTCCGTAAAGCAAACTCATCTAAAAGATCGACTAGGGCGATAGTCGTTGGTGTTTGCAAGCCCAAGACCATAAACGGGACGGATCGATCTGCCGCTATAGTGACCACCGCATTGTGCAGCACCGTGATTTGGTGCCCAAGCTGCCTCATCTCACTTTCGCTCGGGGACAGCATCTTGTTCTTTAGCATTCTATCAATAATAATGATCGTCTTGCACAATCTCTCTATGCCGATGGATAAATTGAAAAGAGCTGAATAGAACTTGCCCTTGTCGTGAGTTCCAGCGGCCCTCAATGATGTAAGTCCCGATGTCAGGCTTGACTGGAATAGGTATCCCTCTTGTTCCAGCAGTCGATAAGTCTCAGGATAATGTGCGCTAGAGAGCATTTCTTTGCAGAACGTCAAAGAGCACGCGACCCTATCAGCGAGGGCGAGCGTCGATCACGGGGTTAAGGTTGAAACTACGGAAGATCATGTAAACAGGGCGGCTGATAGAGGTTGCTGTGTCTCGTCTTGTTCGCATTCTTGTATTTATGCATCAGCAAGTGCGACGAGAATAATTACTGCTGAAATGGCAAGTGAAAAATATCCTAGAATAAGACCTGTCACTGCATAACCCTCGCCTCGTGCTAGTCCATTCGACGTCGCGATCTCTTTATGAGCTTTATGCCCGCAAATTACGGCACCAATAGCTAAGGGCTGAAAACACAGAAAAAATCCTAGTAAAGATGCTATCCCAAGCCCTAGCGACCATTTCGCTGTATTGGGTATGTAAGTCTCAATTCTTGGATTAGTAGCAGCTGGTGGGTGATGCTTGGGTGGAGGTTCGCTTCGTGGCAAAGGTGGAGGTGGCTGAACTTCGTTTCTTGAGAGTAGGATTGTCTCCTCAGCGTCGCGAATCCAAGTATCGTGTTCGGCCTTATTGGTGGGATTTAGTAATATTGAATACGATTCGTTAATCTCTTGGAGAATTTTGGTTGCTTCTGCGCTACCATGATTCGTGTCTGGATGATGCTTTTTGGCAAGTGACCGATACGCAGCGGTAATAACTTCGACGGGAGCGCTTTTAGAAACTTTCAGGACATCGTAATACGTCACAAATTGCTCAAGCAGGTTCCTGCAAGCACCGCAATTTACTAACCTGCCAGCAGGAACTCGCGCGATGCTGTTTTGGGTTCCGCAATGCCTACACGTTACATTCATGCTGATTTCCTTTTTCTCTGCGAACGTCCAGAGCATGCACCGTCACCAGCGGGAGCAAGCGTCGATCCAAGCCCAGCGTCCAAACCCACACAGACCCCTGCGAACAGTGCGGCTGGTGACGGTTGCTGTGTCTCGTCTTGTTCGGATTCTTCATCTTCTTTGTGGGTGGAAGGGCGATATGTCCGGTTCACCCTCCTGACGGAATCGTTTGGGTTAGATGGAACGCGACGGATTGAATCCATTGCATCAGTTTGGCGCAATCCGCAGGGCTATCTCCAGTCAGACACAACCTCTCGGTCGGAGATAGATCGAAGTATGCCGAGGGACTTCGACCATCTAAACGCATCGTTACGCGATCTAAGTCTGGCAACGCAAGTTGAATGGACGTTGTGTCAATTTCCGTCGTGGGGTACAGGAGCCTCACCTCTACCCATGGATCGCTTCTTCCAAGAGCTACAAAGACTTGTGCCTCCGCTAAAAGGTGTTCCTGCCCGCCCGCGATGAGGCGCGAAGTATTCACACAGCCCACAGATACCCCTGCCTTCATATAGTTAAAGGTGTTCTCACTCATAGTAAAATAATCATGAAATTTTCAAATTCTGCACAACAGTATTATTAGTAGAATCGCGGGACGTGATATCCGTGGCTGCCACTTGGGTAGACTTGGCTGGGGATCGTTGATTTAGCAACAAATTTCTCTGATAGGGTGCGTATGTCAGCCAGCGTGTGGGAGGCAACATCTGGAGGACATGCCAGCAGTGATATCAATGGAGGATTACTGACAAACTCAGCCGCTGAGACTCACAAATATGATCAGATGAACACTTTTAGATTGACTCTGTTTTCTGGATTTCTTTGGTGGGAGGTCATGATTGCATCGAAAACGCGTTGGTGCTGGAGGAAGGATCTGACGGAGTTCCGGGGGTTGACTGACCGGGAGCGAGCGGGATTTTTGTTGGTATTAGAATGGTTTGAGAATTTTCGGCTGCGGCATGAGTTGCCTGCGGGTAGAGATAGCGTCGAAAGGGTCAGTCCCGACTAACAAACATTGGCGGGGGCGGCGGTTGATTAGATGATGGATTACCGGGTGTGGGGCTTATCGGTCATTCGGCGACGGCACAAGAACAACTGCTGATGAATACAGCAGATGCGATACCGAGTGCCGTTTGGATGAATTTCATTTTTTGGCATAATCATGGCCTCCAGATTTAGGGTGGAAAAACCGGCGGCGTATGGAGCCGCCGGTTTGCGGTGGTGGGAGTGGATGGCTTACGGGAATCAGGGGGCGGGTGGTGCGAGCGGCGGGGACACGGGCGCTTCCTCCTCGCCGGGGCCGTGGCCGGCATCGACGATGATGCGGGCTTTTTTCCAGGCTTGGATGAAACGGGGGCCGGACTCGGTGCCTTCGAATTGGAGGACGAGGTCGTCGAGATCGCGGAGGTCTTCGAGGAGGGCGGCGGTGTCGGTTTCGACTTCTTTGAGGAGGGTGCTGCGGGTGACGATCTGGCCGCGCGGGTGATTGAGGAGCTCGGTGAAGGCGACGATGGCGGCGGTGAGGATGGCGACGCGGGCGGCGGTGACGCCACGACCGGCAGCTCCGGCTTGACTGAGGGCTGCGGTGGCGAGGTCCCGGATGGCGGTGGTTTGGTCAACGAGGTCGCGGTCGCGGAGTTTGACGAGGTCGCTCTTGGTGAAGTCCACCTTGCCGCGGCGGTCGAGGTCGCCGGATTTCTTGAAGTGGACGGCGAGGGCGCGGGCGAGGATGAAGGCGCTGGTCTCGAGGGTGGCTTCGGCGAAGGCCTTGGCGTCGGCAGCGCCGCCGGTGGCGGCGAGGGCGGCGGCGTGTTTGGCGGAGATGGTGCCGAATTTCCCGGTGAGGAGGCCGAGATCAATGCCGAAGTCGGCAGGGTCTTGTCCGTTCCAGATGGATTTGTAATCGGAGCTTTGGGCGAGGGTGATGCTGGAGCCCACCATGTTGAGTTGATTCTGGAGTCGTAGATTCACATTGGGAGAGCTAGCGAGCCGGCGGGTGGCTGCCGAGGATAAAGCGTGGGCGGGGTGTTATTCTCTGGATAGAAATCGGTTTATTTATCTACAAGTGATTGTAGGCGAGTGGATTATTTCGATTTGTTCTGTTACGGATTGGATGGGCGAGGTCGTTTCTTGACTGCGAAGGGCGTTTCTTCGGTATCGGAGGCGATTTCTTGAGTGCGCGAGGTCGTTTCTTCGGTGTCGGAGGCGATTTCTTGGATGTGTGAGGGCGTTTCTTCGATGTCGGCGGCGACTTCTCGGATGTGTGAGGGCGTTTTCTCGATGTAAATGTCGATTTCTTGACTGCGTGGGGGTGTTTCTTCGACGTAAATGTCGATTTCTTGCCTGCGCGGAGGCGTTGGCGGATGATTGGACGGCGGAAAGGTAGGAAGAACTGCGACTGGAAGTCACAGCCACGTTTGGCAGAAGCCTCCATGCATCCTCTTCACATGGGCATTCCACACGCGTCGTGTGAGGACTCATATCCAGTTTGCTACCGCCCGTTTCCATGGCCCCTCAAGCCAAGCGCCCTTCGATTGGATGAAAATAGTTGAATCACCTGGCAGATGCTATTTTTGAGAGCTTTGCCAAGTTGAGCCGTATGATAGAGGCGAGAATGGTCGCCGCTGTTAGCGGATTTCCACGGTGGTGCCGGGGCGGATGAGCGTGGGCAGGCGGACGGCGTCCCAGTTGGCGAGGCGGATGCAGCCGGAGCTGCGGGCGCGGCCGATGGTCTCCGGATCGGAGGTGCCGTGGAGGCCGATGCCGGGCTTGCTGAGGCCGCACCAGAAGATGCCGACCGGGCTGTTGGGGCCGGGCGGGATATTGAGCGACTCGGAGTCGGCACTGCGTTTTCCGGTGTCGAGGAGTTTCTGGTCGTAGCGCCAGTGCGGGAGTTCGACGGAGTTTCTCACTTCCCAGGTGCCGAATTTGATGAACTGAGGTTTCCCCGGAGTGATGGGAAATGAGGCGATGAGCCCGCGGTTAGGGCGGGTGGCCGTGGAAATAGTGGTGATGCCGGGCTCGGCGACGACGAGGGCGGCGGGCGCGGCTTCGAAGATGCGGACTTGATTGATCTTGGTGTCCACCACGGCGTGGCGCTGGCTCATGGCTTCGTCGGTTTTATAACCGGTGCCCGTTAGGCTCTCGATGGTGAAGGGGCGCACGTTCGGCACGATGATGGTGTCGCGGGGCTTGAGGTTGTTAATTTTTGAGCTGCCGTTGAGCGTGGTGAGATACTCGATGTCGCAATGGTAGCGCTCAGACA
The DNA here is from genome assembly GCA_041179105.1 of Verrucomicrobiota bacterium. Taxonomy (GTDB): domain Bacteria; phylum Verrucomicrobiota; class Verrucomicrobiia; order Verrucomicrobiales; family Akkermansiaceae; genus Luteolibacter. Next base: position 9,048 of record JBEGUC010000005.1, read on the forward strand.
TGAACTCGGCGTGGCTGCGATAGCTCATGCGTTTGCGGGTGGCTTGCAGGGCTTTTTTCGTCGGCAGGGACGTGTCCACCCAAGCGGTGGAGATGTCGGGGACGATGGCGATGGCGAGTGGATTGGGGACGGCTTTGCGGGCGGCGGTGTTGACGGCGACCCAGTCGTTGACAGGGTAGCCGTTGACTTCGTTCCAGGATTGCACGGCGAGTTCGGTGAATTGACCGGGTTTGCCGTCGATCACGCCGGGTCCGAATTTCGCTTCATCGAGGAAAATTTGGAGGCGCACGGCGTCGTCGCCAGTGGGTTTTATTTCCAGCGGCGATGGTGGGGAGACGGTTTCGATGGGGGTGGCCTGGACGACTGGCGGAGCGGGTCTAACGAGGACGGGTGCCGCGGGGGTGGGTTGGGAATTGAGGTGGTGGTCGTCGCCGAGTGGTAGGGTGCGGGCGATCGGGCGCGCGGGCGGTGGAGTTGGTTGGGCGGAAACGAGCGTGGTGAGCGCAAGGAAGACCGGAAGAACGAAGCGGAACATGGAACGGGATTTGATAGAAATTAGACAGGAATAGCGAGGAAGGATTCAAGCCGCCCGGCGATGGCGGCGGGGACGACGGCACTGACGAGGATGTCGTCGCCCTCGTAGTCGGTGGAGAGGACTTTGGCCTCGCGGTGGAGCAGGCTGACGAGGTCGGCGCGGCTTTGGGGAATGCGGTATTCTTGGTGGCGAACGCGGTCGGCGAGGACTTGGCTGCAAATTTTGAGAAGTTCTTCGAGCCCGAGTCCGGTGACGGCGGAGGCGTGGAGCGCTCCGGGGTATTTTTTCTCCAGCGCGATGAGCTCGAAGGGATCGGTGACGCGGTCGATTTTGTTGAGGACGGTGATGGTGGGTTTGTCGCCGGCGCCGAGCTCGGCGAGGACTTCGAGCGTGGTGTCGTGGAGCCGGTCGATTTCCGGCGAGGTGGCGTCGAGGATGTGGATGAGGAAATCGGCGAGGGCGGCTTCTTCGAGCGTGGCTTTGAAGGCCTCGATGAGACGGTGGGGGAGATTTCGCACGAAGCCGACGGTGTCGGTGATGAGAAGCGGCTGGCCGTCTGGCAGTTCGATGCGGCGGGTGGTGGTGTCGAGGGTGGCGAAGAGCATGTCCTTGGCCATCACGTCGGCACCGCTCAAGATGTTGAGCATGGTGGATTTCCCGGCATTGGTGTAGCCGACGATGGCGGCGTGGGGCGTCTCGAATTTCTCGCGCTCTTTGCGCTGGGTTTTCCGCTGCTTGCGGACGACTTCGATTTCGCGCTTGGCGCGGTCGATGACTTGGTAAGCAAGGCGGCGGTCCACCTCGATTTGTTTTTCGCCCATGCCGCGGGAGGCACCGCCGCCTGCGCCGCCGCCGGAGCCGGCGGATTCGCGGTCGAGGTGGCCCCACATCCGCGCGAGGCGGGGCAGCGCATATTGCATGCGGGCGAGCTCGACTTGGAGGCGGGCTTCTTTCGTTTGGGCGCGCTTGGCGAAGATATCGAGAATGACCTCCTCGCGGTCGATCACGCAGAGGTCGGCGAGTTTTTCCCATTCGCGCTGTTGGGAGGGGGCTAGGCCGTTGTCGATGACGATGACGTCGCACTCGTGGGCGCGGGCGAGTTCGGCCATTTCGGCGGCTTTGCCGGTGCCGCAGAGGAATTTTTTGTGCTTTTCGCGGCTGCGGCAGAGGACCGACTCGATCACTTCGACACCGAGGGTTTTGACGAGTTCGGCGAGTTCTTCGAGCAGGGATTCCGCCTCGGTCGCCTCGTGGTTCTCGAAATAAAAGCGCACCAGCAAGGCGCGCTCGATCATGTCCGGCTTTTCTCTGACTTCAAACATCTGCGGGACAGGTAGCACCGCTACCATCTTTCGGCCATGCGAAATTTCTAGCAGTGTGACGGCAAAACCCTCAGCGCCCGCACAGGCCACGCTCCGGACTCGGGCGGCCGCCAAAGGATGATCATTTAAAAAACTGAGAGAAATGTAGAGCTAGAGTCGCCCTTGAAACAGGATAGGTCATTCAACATGAAATTCTTAAGGTGTTGAATGTTGAAGATGGGTTAAATGAAGGCTCACTCCGCGTCGAACACGACGCGGAAGCCGAGGTCGGGGCGGCGCAGCGAGCGGTCGGCGGTCCACTCGCGGGTGAGCGCGTTGCTGCCAGATTTCAGATAGGAGCCGCCGATGAGCACCCAGAGTTTTTCGCCGAGTGGGTTGGAGGGGTTGGGCGCGGGCTTGGCCGTCCACTCACAGACTGAGCCAGCCATGCCGAGAAGGCCGGCGGGAGTGCGATCGAGGGTTTGGGAGGTGACGGGGGCCCACGGGCCGGGCAGCAGTTCAGAGGGGTTTTTCGCCTCCAGATGGAGCGCGGCGAACCATTCTTCCTGAGTGGGCAGGCGGACTTTTTTCCACTCGGCATAAGCGGCGGCGTCCCACCAATCGACCCCAGTGACCGGGCAATCGAGGGTGATTGGCTGGTTCTGCCAGATTCCATTCGCCTTGGCGGCGGCAAACTGGGCGGGCCAGTCGGCTGGTTCGTGGGAGGTTTTCCCGGGTGCTTGGCCGGGGGAATCGAAGGTCCGCTCGCGGCGGTCTTTGGCGAGCGTGACGAGGATTTCAAGAAACTCGGCATATTGGCCGATGGTGATTTCGTTCGCGGAAATGCGGAAGGCTCCGTGATTCTCCACGCTGCCATCCGGTGTGGGTGAATCCCCCGGAGCGACGGTGACGGCTTCTGGCAAATTGGCGCGGGGTGATGCTGGCAGAGCGGGCGACCGCATCCGGCTGGCAAGCACGGCGACGCCGACGGCCACCACGACGGTGGCCAACGCGATGAGCGCGACGGTGGTTTTCTTTCGAGTCGAAAATTTCGCGCGGGTGGCTGCCGGTGACGACGCAGGATTGGCGAGTTGATGCTCGATTTGTATGCAAAAATCGCGGACTTGATCCCAGTTGAGTGGGGTTTCGAGGCCCTCGCTGCGCATCCAAGCGCAGAGGGTGAGCATGCGGGTGGTGCCGGGTTGGTCGGTCGTGATAAGGGGGACGAGGACGCTTCCGAGATGGACGATATCTCGCACCGATTGGTCCGGCGAGCGGGGGCCAGCAATGGCGAGATTTTCCAAGCGGACGACGCCGTGTTCGTCCTGATGCACCGCGCCGAGGTCTAAGGGCGAAGTCGCCTGACCTAGAGTTTCATGTTGGAGGTGGGCCTCGGCAACCTGGCGCAGCAGATTGGCGAGACGGGCGGGGAGGAGACGTTGCTTCATTTTTGCCCGCTGCGCGAGGCTGATGCCCGGCAGGAGTTCGTGGGTATAGTAGTAGGGGCCGGAGCCGGGGCCGACCACGGCTTCGTAAACGGATTCTATCAGAGGGTGATCGACAGCGGCCTTGGCGCGGACATTTGCCAGAAATGCGTCCCGGTAATGAGACTGGTCCGGTCGCAGTTCATCGAGCAGGACGCGGCGTGAAACGGAGATCTGTTCCGCTAGCCATCTTCTGGTGACGGTGTTTTCCGCGAGAAGTTCCTTGAGTCGGTATTCGCCTAGCAGGCGGTCTTCGGGAGCGGGATTCATTGGGTTTTGGACGGCAGCAGCGGCAAATTCGGGTCAAAATCAGGCGGCAGTGAGTCCTGGAATTCCGGCAGCAGCGGCTCGCCGGAAAAGGCGGCGGGCGAGCGCGGAATTTTCGCCGCGAGGTCGCGCGGCCAGGCCTGCACGTCGAGAATCTCGCCTTTATAAAGCAGGGAAACGACTTGGCCGTAATACGTGCGGCCGCCGAAAAGATGCTCAGTTTGGCCGTCCTGCGGCGGAATTTGGTAGGTCATCCGCAGACTTTCCTCGTCGCCAGTCCAGTCGAAGGGCATCGTCACCCATTGCTCGCTCACCCAAGATTTGTCTTCGAGCTGGACGATTTCGCCTTTGGAGGTGCGGTTGAAGAAGGTGACCGAGACGGAAATTTCCGCGACATCGATTTCCTCGCCCGGAGCTTTCTGCACCGGGATCGTTAGGATCACGCGCTCGCCGGCTGGGTTTTTTGAGTCTTTGAAAATCCGGACCCGGCTCAGCGAGAGCTTGCCGAGCATCGCATCCGGCTGCTCGAAGCCGTCGCGCAGCTTGGCGGCGGCGAGCGCGTAAAGCGAGCCAGCACCCGAGACGCCCATTTGGAAAACCTTCTCGAAGTGCGCGGCGGCGGTGTCGAACACGCCCATCTGCTCGTGGACGAGGCCGAGCTCGTAATGCACGCTTGGGTCGTCCGGGGATTGGGAAAGCGCTTCTTCGAGTTTCACGATGGCGAGTCCCATGTCGCCGGCCACGCGCGCCTGGCGGGCTTCGCGGACCATCCGCTCCGAGCGCGGGTCGCCAACTTGCGGTGCCGCGACGGGGGTGGGAGGCGGCAGCGGGATTGGCGGAGATGAAATTGGCGCGGGGGAAATGGGAGGCGGTGAAATTGGAGGATGGGAGACGACCGATGGTGACGATGGCTCCGCCCCGGTGGCGGGAACTCGCACGGCAATCAATTTGGGCACTTCCTTAATCACGGTGCGGACTTCGCGCGATTCCTCGAATCGGGTCGCCAGCGCCAGTCCCGAGACTAACAATTGAGAAAACGCCATCAGTGCCAGCGCCCAGCAGCAAATCGCGAAGATCGGCGGGCGACCGGCAAGCGGCGAGTTCGGCTTCTCGGATACCATGTGCGGGAAGATGCGGTGCCGGTTTCCCCTTGTCAATCCGCCGGGCGGAAGCAAGCGGGCGATCCACTTCTACGGGAAAATGATGTCCTCATTCTTCTGCTTGGTGCGGCCGAAGCCGTCGCCGATGTCCTTGCTGGTGACAAAGAGCATCAGCGAAATCAGAGCGAGGGCGCAGACGGTTTGGAGGATTTCTAAGGGCTTGGCCTTGACCGGGCGACCGAAGATTTTCTCTAAAATGGCGAGGGTGATGTGGCCACCGTCGAGAACGGGGAAGGGCATCATGTTGAGGACGGCGAGGTTGACGTTGAAGAGCACCATGAAGGCGAGAATCCGCCGCCAGCCGTCGTCCATTTGCAGGAGTTGGTATTGCAATTTCGCGATGCCAACCGGGCCGCTGAGGTGGCCGACGCCGATGCTGGAATCTGGGGCAATGACACGAGTGATCGTGGTCCACATCATCCGCAGGCTGTCGCCGACCTGCTTGAACGGGCCGGGATGGATGATGCCTTGGTTCTGATAGGGTGCACCGTAGAAGCCGAGCCCGAGCATCGGGCCCTTGCCCGCAGGTGACAGCGGGGCGACGGGAGTGGCGGTGCGCTTGAGGATTTCCGCGCCGCGCTTGATTTCGATTTCGATGGGGTTCGCGCCGGTTTCCTTGACGAAGGCGACGGCGGATTGTTCATCGGCGAACTTGCGGCCGTTCATGGAGATGAGGATGTCGCCCTCCTTGAAGCCCGCCTTGTCGGCGGGGCTGCCCTTCACGATGGAGCCGAACTCGATGTGGTCGATTTCCGGCCCGATGCCGACTTGGCGCAAACCGCTGCGCTGGAACCATTTGGTTTTGGGGGTCTCAAACTCGGAGACGAGCTTGATCGGAGCCGCAGCACCCGCGCGCTCGACGGTGAACTCGATTTGTTTGCCTTTGGAGAGGATGATGTTCTCGGTGATGCTGTCGAGCGAACCGGCAAATCCGTCCACCGGGTTGCCGTTGATTTGGATAATTTTGTCACCCGGAAGAATGCCGGCTTTAGCCGCCGGACCGCCTTCCATGACTTCGCCGACGATCTGGCTGGGGATAAAATCCTTCGGTTTGCCCACGCCGTAAACGACTAGGGCGGAGAGCAGGGCAAGCAACATGGAAAACAACGGCCCGGCGAAGGCGACGATGATTTTGTCCAGCGCCGTGATCGGCGGCAACGGCTTGTCATCCTTGCTGCCGCCTTCGAGCGCTTCCATCGGTGCCATTTGCGGCAGCGCGACGAAGCCCCCGGCCGGAATCCAGCCGAGGCCGTATTGGACGCCGTTGATTTCCTTTTTCCAAATCGGCGTGCCGAACCAGATCTGGAAGCGGTCGATCCGCAAGCCGCGCCATTTGGCGGCCAGGAAGTGGCCGAGTTCGTGGACGAAAATGATGATGTTGAAACTCATCACCACGGCGAAGATGAGCAGGATCACTTGGAAAGTAGCGGGAATGGCGGACATAAGTAAGAACAGAACTGCGAAAAACTAGCGAAGCTGGAACTTCCGGCAAGTTCATTAAATTTTGTTGTCAGCTACATGATCAGACACAAAGCTCATTGCCAATGAGCTCTTTGTCGGCGCGGCATCTAGCGCCGAGGCCCTTGATTCTCTCCATTCGACAGCCACCGTGATCCCACAATCGGCGGAGCCATTCGCGCGATTGGTGCACGGCCATAGGGATGCTCCCGTAGTGACGTTCGGGGCAAATAAAGCAAGCTCCATTACTGAAGCTCCTGATTCGCAGCAAGACTTAATTACGCTCATACGTTTTTATTAAAAAATGGGTGACTTTGATTGAAAAATCTGAAGATTCGTCCTTCGTGAATAATCGAGCCAAGAAAAAAACCATCACTCGTCCCGGATTACGCGGCAAAGCCCCTCTCAACCCACAAATTCTCATCGGAATTTACATATTGTTGGTCGCGGTTTTGATTGGATCGTTGATGGCGGTCGATGCCGCGACCTCTCGCCTTGCGCAAGGCGCTCTCATCAGTCTCGCGTCCATCGCCCTCTGTCTCATTCCGGGAGTTTTCCTCTTCAATCGGGGCTTGCAACAACGTAAACGTGCCGAGAACGCCTTAAGCTCAATGGAGGAGACCCTAAGCTTGCTGGAGCAGTCCTACGGCGAGCAACTTTCCTCATTGGCCTTCGCCCAAGCGGAGACGGATCGGATCATGGAAACGGTGCAGGAAGGACTTTTCCTAATCAACAAAGAAGGGATCATCGGCGACTACCACTCGCGTGAGGCCCCTTTGATCCTGCGCCAACAGGAGCTGGCCGGGACCAGTCTTTATGCCATTTTGGAGCGCCATTTGTCGGAAAAAATGTTCAACAGCTCGCGGGACTTTTTCAACCTCCTCTTCGACGCCTCGCGCAAAGAACGGACCGTGCTAGGCGTCAATCCGCTCATCGATATTGAAGTGAATTTCCCCAATCCGGCGGGTGGGTTTATCACCCGCTACCTCGGCTTTTCCTTTCGTCGCATCCTAGTCGATGGCCAAGTGGACCGTTTGTTCGTCGCTCTGCGGGATATCACCAAACAAATCGAACTGGAAACTCAACTCCGCGAGGCCGAGAAAACTAAGGATCGCGAAATGCAAGTCCTGCTCAGTATCGTGCATCTGCCTCAGAGCGAGTTGGAAGCCTTCGTTAAACTCGCCACCGAGGAGCTGGAAACCATCAATACCACTCTCCGAGCCGAGGATTTCGCCGCTGCTGGCGGCCGGAATGACGTCTTGCGCGAACGCCTCCAAAGCGTCTATTGCAGTGTCCACAATCTCAAGGGCAACGCGGCGCTTTTGCAGCTCAATTACTTCCAGAAGGCCGCCCACGTATTCGAAACCAAAATCAAGGACTTGCTCTCCCGCAGATCTCTCACCGGTGACGATTTCCTCGCAATCGTGATAGCCCAAGCCGGATTGCGCAGCGATCTCAATGATCTGCAGAACCTCCGGGGTAAATTGGGCAACCTCAACATGGGCAACAACGCCCCACAGCAGCAAGCCCCGACCTCGGTTCTGGCCGAACAGCTTCGCCAACTCGTCCAAAACGCAGCCGCCGATATGGACAAGTCCGCCCAGCTTACGGTCGATGAATTCGCGCTCCACGCCTTCGCCCATGGCCGCACGGATCTCATCCGCGACGTGTTAATCCAGCTGACCCGCAACGCGGTAGCACACGGCGTCGAATCTGCCGAGATACGGAAAGCCGCTGGCAAGCCCAGCACTGCCCAACTCTCTATCCATGCCCTGCCTGCACCCACTCCTGGCGTCCTTGGCTTGGCCGTGCGCGACGATGGCCGTGGTCTCGACCTCGAACTCATCCGTGAACGGGCGGAAAAAGTCGGCCTGCTGTCACCAGGCCAGGCCGCAGGCAACGAGGAGCTCATCCAATGCATCTTCGAGTCTGGCTTTTCCACTGCCGAGGAGGCCGACCTCCATTCCGGCCGTGGCGTCGGAATGGACATTGTCAAATCCAAGTTCGTCGAATCTGCAGGCGGCTGCATCGAGGTGCTCACCGAAGTGGGCCAATTCTGTGAATTCCGACTCTACATGCCCTCATGAAACTACTCATTGTTGACGACTCCTTGATCATGCGTCGTGCCATCGAACGCACGCTGATTTCCGACCGTTTTACGGAAATTCGCTTGGCGAGCAATGGCCGCCTCGCGGTTGAAGAGTTCAAGACTTACCGGCCCGACGTGGTCACAATGGACATCACCATGCCGGACATGGACGGGTTAACTGCGGTTGACCACATCCTGAAAATCGACAGCAGGGCACTCATCTTGGTGGTATCCGCGCTGGCTGACAAATCCACCGCCGTGGAAGCCGTGAAACGGGGAGCCTCCGGATTTCTTCTCAAGCCGATCACTGCAGCGAACCTACAGGCAGCCATCGACGACGTCCTTGCCGACTGACCACGAACCCTTACCTTACTCTTCGCACACCTCATGGACGAATCGATTCTCAATGTATTTGCGGCTGGCATCATCCGCTATTTCACCACGACGACAGACAAGCCCGCCGTGATGGGAACTCCCTTCCTTGGCCAAGAGGACGAGAAAGTGGCGCTGGATTTCTCTGCGGTTATCGGAATTTCTGGCACTTACCGCGGCAATATTTATTACACGGCACCGCGTGCCAAATTGCACGCCCTGCTGCCCCTGCTCGGTGAGAATGAACCCAACGACCACCTGTGTGGAGAACTCGTAGGCGAGATAGCCAACGTTTTCTCCGGCAATGCCCGCCATGAACTCGGTGGAGGCTTCATGATCTCCACCCCTTTCTTGCTCTCCGGCAGCAACGGGTCGGTCCGACCCGCCAAAGGAGCGCCGTGTTTCATCCTCCCTATCGAATGGAATTCACACTCCTCACGTGTGCTGATTACTCTTGTTAAAACGGATTCCGCCAAAAAATCATGAACCCATCCCCAGTTCTCAGCGCACCAGATCTAGCAGTTTTCGTGAAACTGGTGACTCATTGCTTTGCCACAGTCAGTGGTACCTCGCCGGTATTCGGTGCTTCTACCATCGAGCTAGGGCCCCTCGAGCTCTTCAAATACAGCGGCTTCATCTCGGTCCAAGGTCCACTCAACGGCTGGATCTGCCTGAGTCTGCCGGCGAGTGTTACAGACGGATTACTGGAAATGCTAAGCGAGCCGTGCCGCGATGAAGCCTACCGTCTCGACATCGCCGGCGAAGTCGCCCAAACAGTCGCAGCAAATGCACGCGAGCGCTTTGGCGAGCGCCTGCTGATATGTCCCGCCCTCGTCACCGGGAATTCCAGCATCGAGCAGACACTCGTGCAGCCGCCAATGACCTTACGCTTGCCCTTTACATGGCGTAACCACCCCGCCCAGCTACTTGTCGGGCTTAACTCATAATCGAAACCCAATTGCCATGAACATTTCGATGCTAGACCACTACCAAGTAGCCGCTGATTTTGAGCAGCGTGCGATTAAAATTAATTTCCCTGTCGGAGTCTGGTGCGTCGCTGCTGAGCTTTCCGAAGTCCGTGGGGGGACTTCCCCTTCTGAACTTGAAAAACTCACGGGACAGAGTGTCGATCAGGTTCGGGAAGCCCTCGGACAACTTGTCGCCAAAGAGTTGGTGGTGCAGAGTCTGATTTCGTGGAAGGAATTCACTGCGGCAAGAGAAGAGATCTGCAGAACGGCGAAGCCTCCTGTGGGGAAAAATCCACCGAATGCCCCCATCCAGGTCGTTCCAAAACCGATGGCTGCCGTGAGACCGGCTCTGCCTCAAGCAAGTGCTCCTAGGGAATCCTCCGTGCCCAACAGACACATGGGTGCTCAGGAAGGCGTGTCTCTCCGCTTGGGGACCATCTCGCCCCAAAAAACCACTGTCTCGACCAATGCGTGGTTATGGCAAAAACCAGATTCTGCCCAAGTGGCAGCGTCCACCCACGCAACCTCCTCACCTTTGGCAAACGAACAGTACACTGGGCGTTTGCTGCGTCCAATGTTGGAGCAAATCGAAAACCTCAAAGACGGCGGCGTCGAAGGCCAGTTGCTGGTCTATCAGGTTTTTTTGCGGGTGCCATATCAGTTGCTTCATGATGAGGGCATCAAGGCTCTGCATCTCGTGGACGAGCGCACTGTGATCCAAAATCCAGTCCTGCATGCCGCCATCGTCAAAGCCGCCAAGGAAGTAACGGGAGTCGAGTTGGTCTGAGTTGCCGACCGGGTTGCTTGAAGTTCAAGGACTAACCCTTGTCCTCTGCCTCTGATTCTTGGAGAACTCCAAATCAGACCTGCCCTACCTGATGAAATGCCGCACATCATCGCCCTGCTAGACGATGAACACTATCTCGGAGCGGGTCGCCAAGTCGGTCGCACGCTCGTCCATTACCACGAGCGCTGGACCGCCATCCTCGCATGGGGACCCGCCGCCATGAAACTCATCGACCGCGACGAATGGATCGGCTGAACCCACCAACAACGCGTCGAACGCCCTCGGCCTCATCGTCCAAAACCGGCGCTTCTTCGTCCTCGCAGGCACCCGCATGCCCAACCTCGCCTCCCGTGCCATGGGTCTCGCCCTGCGCAACCTACCCGAGCAGTGGCAGGAAAAACACGGCTTCCGCCCCCTGTTAGCCGAGACCTTCACCGACATCGAAAGCTTCGAAGGAACCTGCTACAAAGCCTCCAATTGGGAACCCTGCGGTCTCACCAAAGGCTTCGAACGCAGCCACCGCGTCGACTTCTACCGCGAGCACAAACGCTCCAAAAAACTCTGGCTCAAGACCCTCTCCCGTAACACTCGCGTCATCCTCACCGGCCTCGACCTCCCCGCAGCCTACCTCCCCGGCTGCAACCTTCAAACCGCCGAGCGCGCCCTCGTACCCAAAAAAAACTAAATCGAGAGCCTTCGCGAAACCTTACGAAATATGCCAGATCCCCGTGGTGACAACCGCAGTTGGCTCATCTCCACCCTACTCACCCTCATTTGCATGGGACTCCTCGCCGGTCGCACAAGCCTCGCCGCCACCGGCTCCCCCCTTTTGCCTGCGAGACCGAAGACCGTGGGCACGGTCGGATAGAACGGCGTAGAAATCGAAGTTTACCCAATCGAGCCACTCGCCTGCGGACTGCCGCAGGTGCGAAGCCTCATCGTCATCGCCTTCAAAGCGCGCCACGCCAACCACCTCACCTGGCCCACTATTTTCGAGCTCTCAAGCCTCAAACCCGCCATCCCCTGCAACCTAGTCTGTAACAACACCCTCAAATGAAAAGGCCGAGGCCTCTGATCCAAAGCAAAACGCCCGTCTTGCGACGGGCGTTTTGGTAAATCGGATGGCTGTATTTTAACCTCAGTTCGTCACGCGCATCGGCATGAGGACGTAGAGGAAGGAGCCTTCGATGCGCAGGACGCCGGGGCTCATCTCGTCGATCAGGTCGAGATAAACGTCGTTGGTGTCTAAGGCCCGGAGTGGGGCTTGGAGGAACTCGGGATTGAAGGCGATCTGCATCGACGGGCCTTGATAGATCACATCCATCGACTCCTGCGCCTCACCGACATCCGGGGAGTTCGCGGTGACTTCGATGTGGTTCTCGCTGAAGACGAGTTTCACTGAGTTCGACTTGTCCGAAGAGAGTAGGGAAACGCGGCGGACGGTTTCGAGCAGCGCCTCGCGGCCGATGACGACGCGCTCGTTGCTGTCGCCGGGGATGACTTGGCGGTAGTTCGGGTAGTTGCCCTCAATGAGCTTGCTGGCGAGCAGGCTGTCGCCGATGGCGAAGGAAATTTGGCTGTCGCTGAGCTTGACGATGACCTCGCCGGCATCGCCGAGGAGGCGTTGGAGTTCCTGGACGGCTTTGGTCGGGATGATGACGTCTGTCTCGTGGGAAGCGGGGAATTCGAGGTCGGCATCGACCATGGCGAGGCGGCGTCCGTCGGTGGCGACGAGGGTCATTTTGCCGTCGCGGAAGGAGGCGAAAATGCCGTTGAGCACGTAGCGGGTCTCGTCGGTGGAGATGGCGTAGGAGGTTTTCTTGAGGCCGTCGCGGAGGGTGGCTTGCGGGATTTTGAAAATTTTTGCACCTTCGAAATCAGGGAGTGGTGGGAATTCCGCTTCGCCGAGGCCGATGATTTTGAAGAAGGATGGACCGCTGCGGATGGACGCGTGGTTTTTGGCATCCACGGAGACTTCCACCTCGCTGGAAGGAAGCTCGCGGATGATGCTCACGAGGCGCTTGGCAGGCAGGGTGGTGGCTCCTTCTTTCTCGATTTGGGCTTCCACGGAGCCGGTGATTCCAACGTCGAGGTCCGTTGTGGTGAACTGGATGCGGCCGTCTTTGGCCACGAGCAGCACATTGGAGAGAATCGGTAATGTGGTGCGCGAACTGACGACATGTTGGACTTTTTGCAGGCCGTCGAGAAAGGCTTCCTTGGAGATGCGGAACTTCATAAGTTAAAAACTGGGGAATTGTTGCCCCGCAGTTTCTGTTTTCGCCGCCCCTTGGCAAGACTTCTGTGCAGATTCCGGAAAGTGTGAGCTTCAACGGCGGAGCTGGGACTCGATGCGGGCGATGCTTTCCTTCAATCCCGGCTCTCCATCGACCCGTCCGGCGACTTTTTTGCAGGCATGGATGACGGTTCCGTGGTCGCGGCCACCGAAGGCTTCGCCGATTTCCATCAGCGAGCCCTTGGTCAGCGAGCGGCTCAAATACATGGCGACTTGGCGGGGGAATGCGATGCTGGCGGGGCGGCGGCGGCTGGTCATGTCGGCCAAGCGGACGTCGAAATGCTCGGCGACGGCCTTTTGGATGGCGTCGATGCTCACTTGGCGGCTGGCCTCCTCGCGGATGAGGTCGCGCAGCAGGTGCTCGACTTTTTCTACAGTCACGCTCTCGCCGGCGAGCGAGGCGTAGGTGGCGACCCGCATCAGCGCGCCTTCGAGGCGGCGGACGTTGGTGCGGATTTTCTCGGCGAGGAAACGCAGGACCGACTCGTCGACGCGGACTTTCCAGTCGATGGATTTCTTCTTGAGAATGGCCATGCGCGTCTCCATTTGGGGCGGCTGAATCTCGACGGTGAGGCCGCATTCGAAGCGGGAAATCAGGCGCGGCTCGAGGCTTTTGATTTCGCAGGCCGGGCGGTCGCTGGTGAGGACGACTTGGTTGCGGCCGTCGAGCAGGGTGTTGAAGGTGTGGAAGAATTCTTCCTGCGAGCGCTCTTTGCCGGCGAGGAATTGGACGTCGTCGATGAGCAAGACATCTGAGCTGCGGTAGCGGCGGCGAAATTTCTCGATGTCACCGCGGCGGATGGCATCGATGAACTCGTTGGTGAATTTCTCGCAAGTCAGATAGATCACTCGCGAGCCGGGCTGGCGGCGGAGCAGTTCTTGGCCGATGGCTTGCATGAGGTGAGTTTTCCCGAGGCCGGGGCCGCCGTAGATGAAGAGTGGATTGTAGCCGACTCCGGATTTTTTGGCGACCGCTTCGCAGGCGGCGTGGGCGAACTGGCTGTTCGCTCCGACGACGAAGCTGGCGAAGGTGTGGGCGGGATTGAGGCCGGCGGCTTTGATGCGTTTGTCGAGCGCGTCGCCTTCGAGCGCGGCGGCCTTGGTCGGGCGTGGTGGAAATGATGAATGCTTGGGGCTGCCGGTTTCCAAATCGGCAGGACTGGCGAAATCCTCGCCGACGACGACGCGGATTTCCCGCACGTCCTCAAAAATTCCGGTGACTGCCATCGTGAGTTCGGGCAGGTAGTTTGTCTCGATCCACACCTGATGGATTTCGCCTGGCACGGCGATCGAGGCGACGTCGTCGTCCACGCCTAACCACTGTGCGGCGCGGAACCAGCGCTGGAAGGCGTCGTGGCTCACCATCACTCGCAAGGCGTCGCAGACTTGATTCCATCCTTCGTTTTCCGCAGAGATCTCTTCCAAACTCGCCGCCATTTCTTCAATTACCACTTCCGCAGGTTCCATTATTAACTATTTTTTTAAAATTTGAAGGGAGTCCCGAAATGCACGGTCCAGAGTGGCGCGGCGCTGCGGGGAGGGGAAGGTGAGCCGCTTGAATCGTTCCGAGAAAAGTTTTTTGTGATCATCTAACTAATGCTCCCGACGGGCGGTATTCCACAAGGGTTCCACAGGTCAGTTTTTTTAAAAACTTGACCCGGGTTTTGCTTAGGGTTTCCGAAGTATTGGGACTGGTGTTTCTGGCAAGTCGATGCATCCGCTTGAAATCAAGGCACTCGCGGCGCTCCGGCTCTATTGCGATTTCGTCCCTCTCGGTCGGCGGGGGATTCAGCGGATTTCAAGGCGGTCGGCGGGAGCTTGGTGGCTCTTGAAACAGAGGGCCACGGCGACCGTTGCGAGGGTGCCGGCCATGATGCGCCAGGGGAATTCAATGACCGGCAGCCACGCGAAATTTTTGTAGAGCGCGCCGCCGGAGATCATTTTCCAGACGTCGTTGGGGAGATTGCTGAGAAAGGCGACGACGATGATCCCTGCGGCCATCGCGATCAGGTTGCCGGTCTCGCTGCCGCGGGATTTGGTGAACAGGGCGACGATGAAAATCCCCAGCAGTGAGCCATAAGTGTAGCCGAAGCTGCCGAGGATGATTCCGATGATGCTCAGGCCGGGGTTGTGCGCCTTGACGAAGGCGGTCGCCAGGCCCACGAAAATGAGCACGAGGGCGAAGCCGACGGTGCTGAGTTTGATGATGCGCACCCGCGCGCGGTCGTCATCCGGGGTCTTGAACCAGCGGAAATGGAAGTCGCGCGAATAGCTGGTGGCCAGGGAATTCATGGCCGTGCCGAGCGAGCCCATGGTCGTCGCCAAGACCCCGGCGATGACCAGCCCGCGGAGGCCGCCGGGCATCACATCGACGACAAAATACGGGAATATCCGCGTGTTGTCGGGCTTGCCTGCGGCCATCGGCAGCGCCGGGTCGTTGACGACGTGGCCGTAGTAAACGGAGAGCAGGATGCCGATGGTTAGGACGGCGTAAGTCACCGGGATGTCGGCGAGTCCGGAGAGAATGGTGGCCACGGCGCTCTGGCGTTTATTTTTCGCGGTGAGCATGCGCTGGACCATGTCTTGGTCGGTGCCGTGGGTGGCCAGCGTGACGAACAGCGAGCCGAAGAGCGCGGCCCAGACGGTGAACTCGCTTTCCAGCACGCTCTTGATCGCACCCCAGCTGGAGCCGTAGTTTTTCACAAATTCCGGGTCTGCCGGGACATCGCCGCTCCATTCCCAGAGTTTCAAATCGTGCGGGCCGGTGAGAAAGCTTTTCGCGCCCACCCAGCCGCCGGGGATGTGGCCGAGCAGATACCAGACCGAGAACCCGAGCGCGCCGAAGAGCACCGCGATTTGCAACACATCCGTCCAGATCACCGCCTTGATTCCGCCCACCGCCGTGTAGGCGGCAGTGAGAATGGTGATGAGAACCAGCGCGCCGCCGGTGGCCCAGAATTGCTCCCAAGTGCCCAGCGGTCGTTCCGGATTGAGCTGATTCCAAATCACGATCAGCAGCAGCGTCGGCACCCACAGCCGCGAGCCGCTGGCCAGCGAGCGGGTGACTAGGAAGATTGCGCTCGCCATGCTGCGGGTGCGCGGGCCGAAACGGATTTCCAAAAACTCGTAAATGCTCACCACGTTGTGTTTGTAAAACGCCGGGATGAACACCGCGCTCACCACCACTCGCGCTAATAAGTAGCCGACCATCAGCTGCGCATACGTGTAATTCTGCAGCCGGAATCCCTCGCCCGGCGTGCCGAAAAACGTCCCCGCGCTGATCTCGGACGCGAGGATCGACGCCAGCACCGCCCACCACGGGATCGACCGGCCGCCGAGGGCGAAATCCGAGACATTTCCGCTCCGGCGGCTGAAATGCCAGCCGATGCCGATGATGATGGCGAAATAAATTCCAACAATGACCAGATCCAACCACAAAGCCGACATGCCGCGCATGCTAGGAGAGCGCTCCGCCGATCCAAGCCCCAAGTTTCCGCCGGGAAAAATGCGCAGTTGTCTGCCGTCACTGCCCGGAAACCCCAGAGGCTCCGGGGGGGCGGCTGTCGGATTGAGCCTGGTTCCTCGCCGCCGCCCCGATCACTGGGCGGATGCGGGATGGGTCATGGGACGATTCAAGGAAGTCTTGTCCGACTTTTAATGCAGATTCGAGATGGTCTGGAAGATGGCGGTGATCATCAGATAGGCCATGGTGCCGATGAGACCGGCCATGATGATGAGGACGACGGGCATGACGAGGGCCATGATCCGTTGGAGGCTTTTATCGAGTTCCTTGTCGTAGCGCTCGGCGGCGCGGCGCAGGGAAAGGTCGATTTTTCCGGTTTGCTCGCCGACGGAAATCATGTCGATGAGTAGCGGCGGGAACGCACCGTTGCGGATGAGGGCTTTGGAAAACGAGCGACCGTCGCCGACTTGGGCGATGACTTTGTCCAGCTCGCCGCGAAGGCCGCGGTTCTGGGTGGCGTCGCGGGAGAGTTCGAGGGCGCGGAGAAGCGGCAGGCCGTTGCCGACGAGGTTGGCCATGGTTTCTAGGAATTGGACGTAGAAGCGGCTGGTGATGACCGGACCGATGAGCGGGATGCGGAGCTTCATGCGGTCCCAAGCGGGCTTGTTCGCGTCGTTGTCTTTCCAGAATTTGAAGTAAAGCAGCGAGGCGATGATCGTGAGGATCATGACGATCCACCACTTCTTGATGAAGGCGGACGCACCGATGAGGATGGCGGCACCGAGCGGCATTTTCCCGCCGCTGGTCTGGATGAGCGCGGTGAGCTGGGGGATGAGGACGGTGATGAAAATAATAGAAACCCCGATGCCTGCCAGAATCAGGAACGCCGGATAAATCATCGCGAGGATGAGGCGGGCTTGGAGTTCGGCGAGGGTTTTTAGGTAGTGGGCTTGGCGTTTGAGGATGTCGTCGAGCGCGCCGGACGCCTCGCCGGCGGCGGCGAGCGAGCAATACAATGGACCGAAGCTGGGGCTGACTTTTTTCAGGGCGACGGAGAAATTCACGCCGTCGCGGACGATCTGGCGGATTTTGAAGGAGACGGCTTTGAGGTTGCCGAGTTCCTGGCGGTTTTCCATGGACTTGAGCGCGGGCTCAAGCTGAAGACCGGCGCTGAGCATATCGGAGAGCTCCTCGGTGAAGAGAACGACTTCTGCGCGCTTGAGCTTGATCGGGCCTTCGGGGATCACGTCCTCTTTGGCAGCGGGCTTACCCTTGGAGCGGTCGTTTTCCTCGGGTTTCCCTTTACCGGTGCCACTGGATTTTTTGGCGGCGGCGGCGGTTTCCCGAAGATTGACGGGCTGCAGGCCTTTTTTATCGAGAACGCGCAACGCCTCGGGGCGGTCTGCCGCGTCGATTTCCCCGGTGGTGACGGAACCATTGGCGGCGAGGGCTTTGTAGGCGAAGATGGGCATCTTGGATTTGAAATTTCAAATTTGAGATCTCAGATTCATTCCCCACCCCCGATGTCGGAGGAGGTGACGGAGATGACTTCCTCGATGGTGGTTTCGCCCTTCATAACCTTGTGCCAGCCGTATTCGCGCATGGGGATGTAGCCGTCGCGGACGGCTTGGGCGCGGAGCTCGACGGCTTGGGCGCGGTGGGCGACGAGCTCCTGCATCGGGTGAGTGAGTAGGATAATTTCGTAAATGGCGAGGCGGCCGGAGAAGCCAGTCATGCGGCAACGGTCGCAGCCTTTCGGCGAATAGCACTGACCGTGAATGTGCTGCGGGATGCCGAGATCGCGTTTGTCCTGTTCGGAAACTTCGCGCGGAGTTTTGCAATGCGGGCAAAGTTTCCGGACGAGCCGCTGGGCAAGGAAGGCGCGGACGGCGGCGGAGACGAGGAACGGCTCGACGCCCATGTCGATGAGCCGGCTGATGCCGCCCATGGCGTCGTTCGTATGGAGCGTGGAGAACACCAAGTGGCCGGTGAGCGAGGCGCGGATGGCGATTTCCGCAGTCTCAAGGTCCCGGATTTCCCCGATCATGACGATGTTCGGATCGGCACGGAGGATGGAACGAAGGGCGGTGGCGAAGGTCAGGCCAATTTCGTTTTTCACGGCGATCTGCATGACGCCGACGAGCTTGTTTTCCACCGGATCTTCCACGGTGACGATGCGCCGCTCCGGGTGGTTCACCTCGGTGAGGAAGGAATAAAGACTGGTGGATTTCCCCGAGCCGGTCGGGCCGGTGATCAGGATGATGCCGTTGGGCAGGTGGAGCAGTGACTCGATTTTCTTGAGCACGAACGGCTCCATACCGAGCTTGGCGATGTTGAATTTCTCCTGGTTGAGGAGCCGCAGGGAAACGCTTTCGCCCTCAACGGTGGGGACGGTGGCCACCCGAACGTCGATGGTCGCGCCTTCAAATTGGAGGTTGATCCGTCCGTCCTGCGGCACCCGGCGCTCGGCGATGTCGAGGCGGGCCATGATTTTCAGACGGGCGATGACTGAGCTTTGGAGCGCTTTGATATTTTCCGGAACAGCAATTTCGATCAAGCGGCCGTCGATCCGGTAGCGGATGCGGAGATTCGTGCTGAGCGGCTCGACGTGGATGTCCGTCGCGCGTTGGTCGAGGGCTTCGCGGATGATCTGGTTGACGAATTTGACGACGGAGGCCTCCTCATCGTCGTCTTGGTCGATCACGTTGGCCTCGTCTTCGCCGTTTTCAATCTGGTCGTAGTCGAAATCCCGGCCCTCGAGGATTTGCTCAAACGTGTCCGCGCCGACCCCGTAAAGGCGGCGGAGTGCTTCGTAAAGCCGCTTGCGGGAGGCCATGCACCAGTCGATGGGCAGTGCGAGTTCTTGAGCTGCGGCTTGGCGGGCGACGAGATTGAAAGGATCGAACGTACACAGCAGCAAGCGCTTATGGTCGCCCTCGCCGGTGATGGCCACGGGCAGCAAGCGGTGGCGCAGCGCCAGCCGCGGGCCACATGCCTCGCGCAAGGGCAGCGGCACTTCCGCCAGCGGAATGCTGTCGAGCCACTCGATACCGAGGTCGTGAGCGAGCTCGCGCATGTAGCGCTCCTCATCGACCACGCCGGCGTCGAGCACATCATCGATGGGCGAGCGTTGGCGCTGGGCGGCGCCTCGAAGGACTTCGGTAAGAGCAGGAATGTCCTCGCAACCGGTGCGGCGGGCAGGTTCGATCAAAAGCTGGGTCATGAGTGGCGAGTTCTTGTCGCTCAAAAGCCGCCCGCCCGCAACCTTGTCTCTTGAAATTGCGCAAATAGCCCGCCGCGAGGTGGGATTTCGCGTGCGGTCCGGATCATTTCCTGCATCGTTCCGCCCGTGTCGTATCTGGAAATCAAAAACCTCCACACCCATTTCAGCCAACGGAGCGGCTCGGTGTTTTCACCCGCCAAGCACGTCGTCCGCGCCGTGGACGGAGTCAGCCTGAGTCTCGAAAAAGGCGAAATCCTCGGCCTCGTCGGCGAATCCGGCTGCGGGAAATCCACGTTTTCGCGCACCATCATGCAGCTGATCCCGGCGACTTCCGGCTCGGTGGTGCTCGACGGCGAAGACCTTTCCGCGCTCTCCCCGGTAGAAGTCCGCAAGCGGCGGCTCGATTTCCAAATGGTTTTCCAAGATCCCTACGCCTCGCTCAACCCGCGGATGACGATCTTCTCCACCCTTGCCGAAGCCGTCCGCCAGCGCCACCCGAAGCTCAAAGGCGACGCGCTCTTCCACCGCGTGGAAACGCTCATGGCCACCGTCGGCCTCGACGCCAAAGTCATGCGCAAATACCCGCACGAATTCTCCGGCGGCCAGCGCCAGCGCATCGCCATCGCCCGTGCGCTCGCCCCGGAACCGAAACTCATCCTCGCCGACGAACCGGTCTCCGCGCTCGACGTTTCCATCCAGTCGCAAATTCTCAACCTCATCACCTCGCTCCAGAAAGACCTCGGCCTGACGATGATTTTCATCTCCCACGACCTCGGCGTCGTCCACTACATCGCCGACCGCATTGCCGTGATGTATCAGGGAAAAATCGTCGAATCCGGCCCGGCGGGAAAGGTTTTCCACGAGCCGCAGGCCGACTACACCAAGCGCCTGCTCGCCTCAATCCCGCGGCTGGCTGTGCATTGTTAGGCCGTTCTTTTTGAGATCTGAATTTCGATTGAATCCACTGGGTCGATGATTTGCCCAACACCGCCATGACCCAAGCGGAAGCACGAACCGCTCGCCGCCTCCATTGCGATGATGGAATCCCGCGCCGTCCCCGATGAGCACATGCTTTGCGGACCCGAGGTCAGGTGTTCTGGGATTGGGCCTGAGTGGAGGTGGTAAAACGGGTGAAATCCGAACTTGATTGCCATCTCCGATGAACGGTTTTCCCGAAGAAAAACCAGCTTTCAACGGTCGATTTGGGGTTGGGAATCCCGTGCGCCGCCTCTAGGGTCACGCCGTGGCAGCCGGAGAAGACCCGCAACGATGGCAGACGGACGGAAAATTTTTCCGCGCCGGGAGCCAGCGCGTGCGGATGAGCGCGGTCACTTACGGGCCATTTCCCGGCGGCTGGCCGAGTTCGTTCGCGCCGGATTTCGCACAGATGGCGGCTACCGGATTCAACGCGATTCGGCTTTATCAAATGCCGGACGCGCGGCTGCTGGACGCCGCAGCGGAGCATGGCTTGAAGGTTTTCGGCGGGCTCGAGTGGGGCCAGAGCGCGGATTTTTTCCAGCGGCCCGGGATTTTCTCAGCAGCGATCGTCTCCCTGGCCAACGGCTTGAAGAAAACCGCCGACCATCCGGCGCTGGCAGGCGTTTATATAGGCAACGAGATTCCCGCCGACCTCGCGCGCTGGATGGGCCCGCTCAACGTGCGGCGCGCCCTTGAAGAGCTCATCACCCTTGGCAAAGAGCTCGCGCCGGGCCTGTTATTCGCCTACGCGAATTATCCGAGCACCGAGTATCTGGAGCCGGAAAACGCGGATTTCACGTCCTTTAACATCTACCTGGAAAGCGAGCCGGAGTTCCGCAATTACCTCAAGCGGCTGCATCACATCGCGGGCGACCGGCCGCTGGTGGTCTCGGAATTTGGCATCGACTCGCGGCGCAACGGTCTGGAGCGGCAGGCGGAAATTCTCCGTTGGGCCAGCCAAGCCGCGCTCGATTTGGAGACCGCCGGCATGACCCTTTACGCTTGGAGCGACCGCTGGTGGGTCGGCACCGAGGTGATGGACTGGGATTTCGGCCTGACCGACCGGAACGGCAACGCAAAGCCCGCGCTCTTGAATCTCAAATTCCAGATTTCAAATCTCAAATCTAACTCTCCATTCTTCAGCGTCATCGTCTGCACGCGAAACGGTCGCGACCGGATTGGCTCCTGCCTTGAGGCGATCCGCAACATGGACGGCGGCGGCTTCGAGACGATCGTCGTCGATGATGGCTCGACCGACGGCAGCGCGGATTTCGTGGAGAAAAATTTCCCGTGGGCCCGCCTCGTGCGGCTGGAACCCTGCGGCTTGAGCACGGCCCGCAACATGGGTGCAGCCGCCGCGCAAGGCGAGGTGTTGGCGTTCACCGACGACGATTGCGAGCCGGACCGGGAATGGATCACGCGGCTGCGGCGGGCATTTCAAGACGGTAAATTCGCCGCTGCGGGCGGACCGAATTTACCACCGAAACCGAAGACTTGGGAGGAAGCGGTCGTCTGCGCCGCGCCCGGCGCGCCCAGTCACGTCATGCTCGACGACGACGAGGCCGAGCATCTGCCGGGCTGCAATCTAGCCGTGACGCGGGCCGCGTTCGACACCATCGGCGGCTTCGATCCGTCGTTCCACACGGCGGGGGACGACGTGGATTTCTGCTGGCGGCTGCGCGCCGCCGGCTTCCGCCTTGGCTTCGTCCCCGGTGCCTTTGTCTGGCACTGGCGGCGGCCGTCGATTTCGAAATTCCTCGGCCAACAACTCGGCTATGGCCGCGCCGAGCGCTTGTTGTTAGCGAAGCATCCCACCCGCTTCTCAAAGCGCGGCGACGCGAGATGGCAAGGCTTCATCTATGGCGGCGGGACGGTCCGTGTGATGGCGGACTCCATCATCTATCATGGCCCGATGGGCGCGGCGGGCTATCAGGCGATCACCAATCGGATGCTGCCACTGCGTGGTTTGGCGGGAAATTTCGACTCCCTGGAATCCCGGCTCGCCCTCCTCGCGGTGAAATTTCTCCAACCCCGGATCCGCGCTTGGGCGCGAAACCGGACGATTTTCCGCCGCCCGGAATCGCCCCAGAAACGCGAAATTTCCGGCCCAGCCGAAGAATTCGCCATCGATTCCCCAGAAGGAAAAGACCGCGACGATTTCCTCGGCATCCTGCTCCGCCAAGGCTGGAAGGCCGGCGGCGAAACGGACACTTGGGACGTTGAAAAAGCCGCCACCCGCGTGCTCATGGCCACCGAACGCGGCTGCGGAATCGCGAAGCGCACGCTCGTCCGAGTCTGGGGTGCGGAAACCCCATCATCCCTGCGGGCGATATTGGAGGCGGGAAGGATCTTTGATAATTCGCTGAATAGTCTCTCCTGCCCCGTTCAATCGTCATCATGAAACCGGCATTCAACATTTCTTCCCTCGGAGCTTTTCTTGCGAACTGGCCGTGTCGTGACTACGAAAGCCAATGCCGTTGCTGACGAAAGATTTCGACTATCACCTGCCCGAGGAATTGATCGCCGCGCGACCGCTCGTCGAGCGCGCGGCCTCGCGGATGCTGGTGGTCCACAAGGCCAGCGGTGTGATCGAGCACCGGATGTTCCGCGATTTCCCGGATTACTTGCGGCCGGATGATTTACTCGTCCTCAACGACACCAAAGTCATCCCCGCACGGCTCTTTTCCGACGACGGCCGGACCGAATTGCTCTGCCTCGACCGGCTTTCCCCACTCGAATGGCGCTGCCTCGTGAGGCCGGGCAAACGCATGAAGGCCGGCCGCACCGTCAGCGTCGGCGGCATCACCGGAACCGTCACGGAAGTCTTCGAAAACGGCGACCGGCTGATCCACTGGGACGCGCCCGTGGATTTGGACAAGCACGGCCACCTCGCGCTGCCGCACTACATGGGTCGCGATGACGAGCCTGCCGACCGCGATCGCTATCAGACCGTGTTCGCCCGCGAGGAAGGTGCCATCGCAGCGCCCACCGCCGGGCTGCATTTCACGCCGGAACTGTTGGAAAAAATTTCCCACGCGTTTCTCACGCTGCATGTCGGCGTGGGGACCTTCCGCCCGGTGAGCGCGGAGGTCATCGCGGACCATATTATGCATTCCGAGCGCTACATCGTCAGCGCGGAGACGGCGGAAAAAGTCAACACCGCCGCCCGCGTCGTCGCGGTGGGCACGACCGTGACGCGGGTGCTGGAATCCATCGGCCGCCCGGTTTGCGAGCAACGCGGCGAGACGGACATTTTCATCCATCCGCCCTATCAATTCGGCGTGGTCGGCGGCTTGCTGACGAATTTCCACCTACCGCAAAGCACTCTGATCATGCTGGTGAGCGCCTTCGCCGGGCAGGGATTGGTGATGGAGGCTTACCGGAAAGCGGTCGAGGAACGTTACCGGTTTTTCAGCTACGGGGATTGCATGTTGCTAATCTGACGTGAAAACTCCGCGCCGATGAAACTCATTTCTTGGAACGTGAACGGCATCCGCGCGACGATTGGCAAAGGCTTGGGAGATTTTATCACGGCGGAGAAGCCGGACATCCTTTGCCTGCAGGAAACCAAGGCGCGCCCGGAACAAGTGCAGCTGCCGTTGGAACTCGGCGGCTACCACGGCTACTGGGATTCCGCGCAAAAGCCCGGCTACTCCGGCGTCGCGGTGTTCACCCGCGAGAAGCCAATCGATTTCAGAACCGGCCTCGGCATCGACGAGCACGACCAGGAAGGCCGCGTGCTCACGTTGGAGTATCCGGATTTCCACCTCGTGAATGTTTACACGCCGAACTCGCAGGACGCGCTCCGTCGGCTGCCCTATCGGATGACATGGGACCGGGCATTCCGCCGCCACGTCGCCGAGCTGGCTAAAACCAAGCCCGTCATTTTCTGCGGCGATCTCAATGTGGCCCATCAGGAAATCGACATCGCCCGGCCGAAAGACAACCGCTTTTCCGCAGGATTTTCCGACGAGGAACGTGCGGGCTTCACTGAGCTGCTCGCTGCGGGCTTCACCGACACCTTCCGCCATTTCTATCCGGACAAGCGCGATGCCTACTCGTGGTGGTCCTTCCGCGGCGGCGCGCGGGAGCGCAATGTCGGCTGGAGAATCGACTACTTCGGTGTCTCATCGCCGTTCATGAGCCGCGTGAAAGACGCGGAGATCCTGCCGCATGTCCACGGCTCGGACCATTGCCCGGTGGCTATCACTCTGGCTTGAAAACGACAACGATCTGAATGCCGAGCCGCTGCTCTGTCCCGGCCTCATCCTCCTTGGCGGCTCGACACTCCCGGTGGATCCATTCAAATCATGGAACCACGTTCAGGCGGACGAAGAGTGCTGGCAAACCGCTCGGCAGGGTGAAGACGACTTGGCTGGTGCCGATGCTCAAATTCGCCGCGTGGCTGACGTTCGCATTTTCCCAGGCAATCATGTTGGGCGAGATTTCCACCTTGAAAGCGGTGATCGTCGTGCCTGCCGCGCGTGGCCAAGACACCGCGCCGTCAACGATTCCCGGATGGGCGGTGAAGGCATTGCCCGCGCTTCCCATGAAATACTCGACCGCGTTCGGTAGGCTGTCGCCGTCGTGATCTTGGGACGCGCTTTCGCCCGGGGCGTGGATGGCGAGCCAGTTGGCGAAGGTATTTTCTGTGTTCGTCACTGTGAAGGCGGTGGCAGCGAACGGGACATCTGGCGCGGTGCCGTCGGTGCTTTGGTCGCCTGATCCATCTTCGGTGAGCCAGTTGCCGGTGTTGCCGAGCAATGTGAGGTAGGCCGCGAAAGTTGCCTCACCCGAGCGAGAGCCGATGTAAGCCGCGAGGTCCTTGTCATTCGGGAGGTGAATGATGTGTGCTGGACTCAAGCCGGTGCCGTCCGTGGAATCCGCGGTGTGGGTGGCGATCACCGCGAGGAAACCCGTGGGCGTGAGCACGTCTCCTTGATAGGCGTAAACCGTTTCATTTTCGGCATTGAGATTCAGACTACCGGAGGAGCTGATGACGGTCCCAGCGCTGGCACTGCGGGTCGGTGAGGAGAGGTTATTGAGGCTGACCACCGTGCCAGCCGCCACGCCACCGGTGGGTGCCGTCCATGTGACGACGCCTTCTGTGGCGGAAAATGCGCCGCCAGCCCCCACGGGGGAGCCATTCCACGCATTGTCGGTGAACCGGATCACATCGTTTGCCGCGATGGGAGCCAGCGCGACGAAGGCGAGATCATCGTTGCCATCTGCGTTGAAGCCGACAAAGGCGATCGCGCCGGGGCTCAGGCTGATGACCGGACTGGCGATCCATCCTAACGAAACGTCGTCGATGGCCAGCCCATGGTCGGTGCCGGCGTGATCCGGGTCTTTCCAACGGATCATCAGGTAATTGCCGGCCGGAACGAAGAGGTTCGGATTGATTGAAATTGCCGTGCGGTTGGCCGGGGCATTTCCATCAAGAGACGTTCCAGCGCTCGTATTCACTGGGCTGCTGAAATTTCCAGCGGAAACAGCGGTCCAGCCCGCATCGGTCGAGGGCTCCAGCGAAGTGATTGGCGTGGGGCTGATCTTATACCAGAGCGTGACGACTTGCGCGTCAACCACGCCGCTCTTCCGCCATTGCTCGCCGGTGTAGGCTAGGGAATTCAAGGTCGAGGCCTCGCCAGAAGTGTTCTGAAGCTGCACGCCGTGAGCAAAATTTCCCGCCGTAGCGCTATCGGCACCGATCGAACCGAGCGCCCGTTCCGTCGTGCTGGCGGTGCCGTAGGAATAAAGAGCTCCGCTGGGGCTGGTGCCCGCGTTAGCCTCGATGGAGACGCCGGAACCGCCGCTTCGCTGGGAATACCATCCTGGAAGGGTCGAGTCATCGGTCCAGGTGGTGGATCCGCTGGCAGGCAGCATGTCGAAATCCTGCGAGTAAGATCCCGTGCCGGTGATGGGGACGGGCGCGGCTTGGAGGGTGAAATTTCCCACGACGCACAAGACGCCGAGCCATGCTCGCGAGGGCCGTTTAGGGTGGGAAAAGCGGGTGGAGGGCACGGAATGATGGCAATGTTTCATGGTGGTTACGGAGGGTCATGCAGGCAAAAATGGAACGATCAAAATCGGTAATTTATCCATTACCTGCTACTATCCGATTTCCCCGATGGCGGCGAGAGATTTTGGCGATGAGGCAATTTTAGCTTGTCGATCCTGAATTTTCAGTATTTACTGAAATTCGTGAGCGACGAAATCAAAAAACTCAAACAAGCCCGAGACGAGTTTGTGGCCCAGTGGGGCGCGCTTGGCTCGCAGTGGGGGATTAACCGGACGATGGCCCAAATCCACGCGCTTCTGATGACTGCGCCGGAGCCGTTGACGACGGACGAAGTGATGGAAGAGCTGGAAATCAGCCGCGGCAATGCCCACTCGAACCTCAAGGAATTGGTCGCTTGGGGCTTGCTCCGCTCGGTGGTTAAAAAGGGCGAGCGCCGCGAGTTTTTCGAGGCGGAGAAAGACGTTTGGCAGATTTTCACCATTGTCGCCCGCGAGCGGAAACGCCGCGAGATCGAGCCGGCGCTGGCGATTCTCCACAAGTGCGCCGAGGTGAGCGAGGGTATCGACACGCCGGAGGGAAAAGCATTCCATGACCAGATGCGGGCGCTCGAGGATTTCGTCGGCTTTGCCTCAAAAATGTCCGATCGGATCTCCTCGCTGAAGCACGGATTCGCCCTCCAACTCGCCACCAAACTGCTCGGCTAAAGAAAAAATTTCACCGCGTTTTTCAGATTTTCCTGAAAAGCCGGGATAAATAAAAATAGAAACAATAAGGAACCCCATGAACCCTGTCATCGTCATCTTCGGAGCCAATGGATTTCTTGGCCGCTATCTGACTCGTCACTGCGCCCGCAACGGCAAGGAAGTCGTCGCCATCGGCCGCAGCCGCGAGGGCTGGAGCGGTGACGGAATGTTTCTCGAATGGGATGGAAAAACGCTCGGCCCGTGGGCACTCGCGCTGGAAGGCGCGGAGGCCGTCATCAACCTTGCCGGGCGCAGCGTGAATTGCCGCTACACGGAGAAGAACCGCCGGGAAATTATCGATTCGCGGGTGGACGCAACGCGGGTCATCGGCGAGGCGATCGCCGGCTGCAAGACGCCGCCGAAAACTTGGCTCAACGCGAGCACCGCGACGTGGTATCGCCATGCGGAGGACCAACCGCAGAACGACTGGCTGGGCGAGCCGGGGGAGGGGTTTTCCTGCGAGGTGGCGCAGGCTTGGGAAGACGCGTTTTTCGGCGCGGATGTGCCGGCGGCAACCCGCAAGCTTGCCCTGCGAATCGGGATGGTGCTGGCGAACGAGGAGGCGACGGTTTACGACGTACTGCGCAAACTCACCGCTTGGGGCCTCGGCGGGGCGATGGGTTCCGGCAATCAACGGATCAGTTGGATTCACATGGAGGATTTCCTGCGGGCCGTGGATTTCGCGATCCGTGATCCGTTCCTTGATGGCACCATCAACGTCACCGCGCCGGAATTTCCGACCAACCGCGACTGGATGCGGACCTTCCGCGAGGCGGTGGGAATGCCGCTCGGGTTGCCCGCCAGCCGTTGGATGTTGGAGTTCGGCGCGCGGCTGATGGGCACGGAAACCGAGCTGGTTTTGAAAAGCCGCTGGGCCGAGTCGCTGCGTCTGCGTGATGCGGGGTTCCGCTGGCGGTGGAGTCGGGCCGTGGATGCCGTGGCGGACCTGCACGGGCGCCGCGGCTTGGAAGGTTTTTTTAAAGCGGCACCTGAGCGCAGCACCGGAGCACGCGCCTGGCTGCCGGCCGCAACCCGGTGAAATTCATGAAATCACGGATTTGCGAATCAATTTTATGGCAGGTTAAAATTCTATAACTCGCTGATTACAAGTTTTCGGAATTTCTGAATTGTGGCGGGCGGGGTTTTTCGGTTTGCCCCGGCCGGGAATGCCGCCTATGGCTCACGGACTTTGCTAAGCCTGAGCAGATGCTCATTTCCTACTTTTAAGCATGATTTATCGATCCCTTCCCCTGCTCTCGCTCGCGGTTGTCGCGGCGTTTCTCACCAGTTGCGGAAGCTCTGGCCCTACTGTTCTCTCGAAATCCTCGATTGGTTCCGGCTCCGGGATTCACGCGAAAAACGAGAGTTTTGCGCTGCCTCCCGCCTCCTCGGTCGCCGTGGCCGCCGCCTCCGGCAAGCCCCGCGACAAGCACTCGATGCCGGTTTACGCGTTCAGCGACCGCAGCCGGATCGTCCGCACCACCGCCTACACGTGCAGCGAGTCCGACCACTTGATTTACGGCAACAAGAACGCCACCGGCACCGTCCTCCGCTACAATGACCGGGTCCGCAGCGCCGCCGCCGACTGGTCGTTCTACCCGGTGGGCACCACTTTCCGTATCAAGGGTCTGCCTTATCTCTACGTGGTCGATGACTACGGCTCGGCACTTCTCGGCACCGGCACGGTGGATATTTACAAGCCGACCAAGGCAATCATGGACCAATGGGGCCGCCGAAATGTCGAGCTCACCGTCGTCCAATGGGGCTCGTTCACCCGCAGTGCCGAGCTACTCTGCAAGCGCACCAGCTACGACCATTGCCGCAAGATGCTGGCCAACATCGTCCGCCAGCGCCCAGATCTCGCGAGCGTCGCGAAAAATTGAGCTTCCTGAAATTTCCAAGGCCCGGTCGTTCAGTCGGCTGGGCCTTTTTCATTGGATCGGTGCGAACAAGCGAGCTGCCCGGCAGGCCGCGCGGAATAAAAACGACTTGCCGGTGAAGTCGCCCACCTTCGCTTCCTGCGAGTGGATGAAGTCGGACACCAACATCGCCTCGACCTCGCCGACGAATTTCCGGTCCGCTGAAAACGCCGTGATTTCGAAATTCAGCCGGAACGAGCGGTTGTCCAAATTGGCCGTGCCCACCGCCGCCAGTCGGTCATCGATGAGCATCACTTTCTGATGGAGAAATCCCTTTTGATAGAGGAACAATTTCACGCCGAAGGGAATCGATTGCTCGTAGTAGGAAAACGCGGAAAGCCACACCAGCAGTTGGTCCGCCCGCTTGGGAATGAGAATCCGCACATCCACGCCCCGGATCGCGGCCGCTTGCAAGGCGGTGAGCACGCCCTCGTCGGGGACGAAATACGGCGAGGCGATCCACAGTCGTTTGCGCGCGGAATTCGCCGCCTCCGCGACCACCAATTGCCACGAATCCACCGGATCCGCCGGGCCGGTGGGAATGACTGCCGCCACTTGATCCGCCACCTCCGGCCTAGTGTCCCAGTGCAGCTCGGGCACGCTGTTGGACGCCCAAAACCAGTCCTCCAAAAACACCAACTGCACCGCTTGCACCACCGGTCCCTGCATCTTCAAATGCGTGTCCCGCCACTCGCCGAATTTCTGGTCGCGGCCCATGTATTCGTCGCCCACGTTCAAGCCGCCGATGAAGGCCGTCTTGCCATCGCAGACCACGATTTTCCGGTGATTCCTGAAATTCAGCTGAAACCGCGACCACCAGAACCGGTTGATCCCGAACGAGCGGCACTCGATTCCCGCCGCCTTCATCCGCTGCAAATAACGCTGCGGCAATTTGTGCGAACCGATCTCGTCGAACAGGAAATACACCTTCACCCCAGCCTGCGCCCGCTCGATGAGCGCCTCTTGGAAACGGGTGCCGAGCGTGTCGTTTTTCACGATGAAGAAGTTCACGCACAGGTAATTTTCCGCCGCCGCGATCACCTCAAAAATTCGACCGAAGGTTTTCTCCCCGTCGATCAGCAGCTCCAGCGCGTTTCCGCGGGTGAAGGGCAAGCCGCCCAAAAACTGTGCCGCCCGCTCGAAAGCGTCGTCCTCCGGGATGTCCACCTCGTATTGGCGCAGCCGCTGCCGCATCGTCGCGGCCAGCCGTCCCAGTCGGCTGTCATTTTCCCGCCGCCCACCGACGTCGCGAGCAAACCGCGTCCGACCAAGCAGCCAATACAGCGGGATCGCCAAAAACGGCACGGTCAGCAGGGAAACCACCCACGCGATGGTCCCCTGCGACGTCCGCACATGCATCAGCGCGTGCAGGATGTGTAGAATTCCCACCCCGTAAAATACCAGCAACGTCGAGAGTCCCAGCCAGGTGTTGAATGCGAAATCAGGGAAAAACATCGGCGCAAGCTAACTGCAGAAACCGCCCGTCACAAGCCTTCAGCCCGCGCATCCACGCGTGCCAAAATTAAAGGTCTGTCCCTTAGCAGAATTATTTTGCAACGGAGCCGTGGGACTGCTCCGACATGTCGGAGCTTTCCCACTGGCCGACATGTCGGCCAGTGGGAAAGCGGGAACATGTTCCCGCAGTCCAAGAGATCAGGTCTCCAACAAAGTCCGCACCATCGCGGCGTCGAGTCTGTTGGAAATATCGGCGTTCGCTAGAATGCCGTCTGCAAGCTTGCCTTTTTCCTGCTGGAGCTTGTGGATGCGCTCTTCGACGGTGTCCTGGCAGAGCAGCTTGTGGACGAAGACCGGGTTGTGCTGGCCGATTCGATAGGCGCGGTCAGTCGCTTGCGCCTCGGCGGCGGGATTCCACCAAGGGTCGTAGTGGATGACGGTGTCGGCGGCGGTTAGGTTGAGGCCGGTGCCACCGGCTTTGAGCGAGATGAGGAAGACCGGGGCTTTGCCATTTTGGAAATCCTCGACCAGTTTGCCGCGGTCTTTTGAGGCTCCGGTGAGCTTTAAATACGGGATTTTCTCCTTCACCAGATGGGCCTCGATCAGTGCGAGCATGGTGGTGAACTGCGAGAATAAAAGGATGCGGCGACCTTCCTCGATCAGCACTGCAAGCAGCTCGGTGAGGAAATCCAGCTTGGCGGATTCCACGATATCGTCCGAGTAATCTTCCGGCAGTAATTTGGGATGGCAACAGATCTGGCGGAGCTTGAGCAAGGCATCGAGAAACACGATTTGCGATTGCTCGATACCGCGCGCAGCGATGGCCTCGCGGACGCGCTTGTTCATGGTGGCGCGCACGGTTTCGTAGAGATCCTTCTGGCCGGTGTTGAGCTCGATGAGGTGGACGAGCTCAGTTTTCGGCGGCAGTTCCTTGGCGACTTGGTCCTTGGTGCGGCGTAAAATCAAGGGTGCGACGCGTGATTTCAAAATCGAATTCCGTTCGGTGTCGCCGTCTTTTTCAATGGGCGTGCGGAAGCGTTTGTTGAAGGCGTCCTCGGTGCCGAGGAAGCCGGGGACGAGGAAATTCATCAGGCTCCAAAGCTCGCCGAGGTGATTTTCGATGGGTGTGCCGGATAGACAAAGCCGGTTCCTTGCATCGAGCTTGCAAGCGGCCTGTGCCATCTTGGAGCGCGGGTTTTTGATGTACTGCGCCTCGTCGAGCACGACCATGTGGAAGGGGATAGTCGCGAGTTTGTCGATGTCGCGCTGGAGCAGGGCGAATGAAGTGAGGACGACGTCGGCGTGGGGGATGGAGCAGAAATACTTTTTACGTTCCGGTCCATTGAGAACTAACACGCGGAGGTCTGGCGTGAACTTGAGGGCTTCTGCCCGCCAGTTCGGGACGACCGAGGTGGGCGCGATGACGAGCGTGGGCAAGCCACGCGAGTGGCCGGATTTTTTCTCGGTGAGGATGTGTGCGAGGGTTTGGAGGGTTTTTCCGAGGCCCATGTCGTCGGCTAGAATCCCGTGTAAACCGTGGCGGGCGAGGAACTGCATCCAGTGGAAACCGGCGAGTTGATAGTCGCGCAGGGTCGCTTGCAGGCCGGTGGCCGTGGGCACCGGATCGATGCCGGAGAAGTCTTTGAGCTTGGCCGCGAGCTCGGCGAGTTGCGGCGGGGTGTCGATACCCAGTCCGTCCAAGCCAGCGAGCGACGCAGCGTCGAGCGCGTGCAGACGCGCCTTGTCCGGGAATTTTGGGTCAATCAGCGCGGAGAGGTGGTTGAGGATTTTCCGCACCCGGCCGATGGGGAGCTTCAGTGCATCGCCGTCTGGCAGGGGTGCGTAAATATGGCCGTTGTCCGGGCGGTCGAGGGTTTCTTGTAAGAAATCATTTTCCAACAGTCCGGCAAGAATAGGCAGCAAATCATAGCGCTCTCCCGCTACGTCGAAACCGACGGATAGACTGAACCAGCCGCCGTCGCCGGGGTCCAGCGAGCTTTGCCATTTCGCGGGGTCCGCCTCGTGGACGTGGTGCCCGACCTTGTCCGAGACGGTGACGAGCCAATCGAGTTTTTCTAACTTGGCGACCATTTCCCCGCGGAATTGGTGCCAGAATGCGTCGGTCGGGACGCGGCCGGGATCGGGAAACCAGCGGTCCGGCCCCTTCGATTGGCTGGTTTCTCGGGATTTTAAATTGAGCAGAAATTTCCATGCGGAGTTGGATTGCAGCGAGGAAAGCCCGGTGTCGCGCAGTTGCTGGGTGGCGGAGTTTTCCGCAGCGGCGTCGTGCTGGAGAATCGCCGCCTGGCCATCATGCGTGATTGAGCTGACCCACTCCGGCGCGCTTGAGCGCAGCGCGCTCCGGTGCGGGCCGTAAACCACCGCCGCCTCGGCGGAGATCCAGAAGTCCACATTTGGCTGCCCCAGCGACTGCAATAACAGCCGCGTCGCCTTGTCCACCGGCTCGCGGTTCACCCGCAGCTCGAAGCGCGGCTCCATCCGCAGCCGCGGCAAGTCTGGCGGCGGATCTTTCATCAACTCCCGCGCACTCGGCAAGGCGGCGGCCACCGCTCCGGCGATGCCGCGACCTTGTAATCTCGATGGGTCACGCTCCTTCGCCGCCTTGGTGATAAGCGCCGCCGCATGGTGGCAAAAACTCCCGATGTCGCAGGAACAGAATGTTTCGAACTCCCATCCGCTGCCGGACTGCCAGAGATTCACCTCTGCCTCATCCTTGCCCACCATCCCGAGCAAACTCACCGAACCCGGCGCGGTTTCCTCGACGCGCAAATCTCTGACCTTGCCGACAAGCGAATTTGCGGCGGCGAGGATTTCGTCGTCGAAGCGGTCCTTCCAACGGGAATCCCCGAGAAACGATGAAATGTTAGCGGCTTCTGGCAATGCCCAGCGAGGTTCGTGCATCCCCCTGCCGCGTCAAGCCCCAGCTCTGCTCTTTCACGTAATCCTTTCGCTCTCTACGCCACCTTCTCGACGTAGAGAAATTTCTGGAAGCTGACGAAGATTTCTTTGATCTGCTTGGGAGCACCGAGTTCCGCCACGGCGTCGGGGAGTGAGTCGTGATATTTCAGCTTGAGCAATGGCGTGAGTTTCTCCTGATCCAATTCCTCAACGCCGACATTGACGTAATGGGAGAGGACGAAATCAAGAAAGGCTTGATGCTTAGGATTGAACTGGTTGTTGATTTCCACTCGCGCCTTGGATGCCCGTTCCTCGCGGGTCAGCGGTGGCATTGCGTAAGCCACGTAGGCGAGCACGTCGAAGAGATCGCTCTTCTCGGCATCGATGATCTTCTGCATCTCCGACATCTGATCATGACCGAAGCCCGCTTCGGCGAGTCCTTCCAAGAGCGTGGCGCGGGTGCCGGGGGCGCTCCATAACGTGCGGAGTTCGTCCTCGTTTTTGAAAAATTCTGGCAGCTTACCGAAAAGCATTTCCATGAACTGCTGGGCGGACATGGGTGTGCCGTCGGGATGCCAGAAGCTGGTCATGGTCATGTGCTGGATGGTCCGCGCTTTGCCGTCGGCGAGTTTTATCCTCACCTTGGTTTTGCGCTGGCATTCGCAGGGTTGTTTGCCACAAACAGGGCAGTTCTCTATGGGGCACTCGCACAGGCGCTTGCCGCACACGGCGCAGGGCTGCGGCGGCTTCACCTCACACTCGCAGGGCTGGCTGCCACATTTCTGACAGGCCTCTGGTTCCAGCGGCTCACCGTCCCACTCGGGATCGCTGAAATGCTGGTGCGCTTTCACGAAGTCGTAGATCGTGAAGTAGTCCTTGCCGTCGTAGAGCCGGGTGCCGCGGCCGATGATTTGTTTGAACTCGATCATTGAGTTGACCGGCCGCATCAGCACGATGTTGCGGATGTTGCGGGCATCTACTCCGGTGGAAAGCTTTTGGGAGGTGGTGAGAATCGTCGGGATGGATTTCTCGTTGTCTTGGAAATCCCGGAGGTATTGCTCTCCAAGTGCGCCGTCATCGGCGGTGACGCGGTGGCAATAGTTCGGATCCTTGCGGGTCGCGATCTGGTTGATGATGTCGCGA
Organism: Verrucomicrobiota bacterium; assembly: GCA_041179105.1. Classification (GTDB taxonomy): domain Bacteria; phylum Verrucomicrobiota; class Verrucomicrobiia; order Verrucomicrobiales; family Akkermansiaceae; genus Luteolibacter. Next base: position 43,624 of record JBEGUC010000005.1, read on the forward strand.
ACGAACAGCGCGTGCGCCTGGGTCGCGCAAAAAACCAGCGTCTTCTCGTGCTGGTCGATCATGCTCATGAAGATTTCCACCCGTTTCTTCTCCCGCTCCTTGATCTCGATGTTCTTGTTGAAATCCGCTTCCTCATAGACCTTGCCCACCTCGATCTCGCCTTCGATCACCGTGTCGTCCGAGGTGAAGGTGTAATAATCCATCGTCGTCTGGATTTGCTTCACCTTGAAGGGTGTGAGGAATCCGTCGTTGATGCCGTTTTTCAGCGAGTAGGTATAAACCGGTTCGCCGAAGTAGGCGTAGGTGTCCACGTTGTCCTTGCGCTTGGGCGTGGCGGTAAGGCCGAGTTGCACGGCGGGCGCGAAGTAGTCGAGGATGCCGCGCCAGTTGCTTTCATCGTTTGCTCCGCCGCGATGACATTCGTCGATGACGATGAAGTCGAAGAAATCCGGCGCATACTCTCCGAAATAGGGCGTTTCTCCCGCACCACTCATGAAGGTCTGGAAGATCGTGAAAAAGATGCTGCCGTTCTTCGGCACCTTGCCTCTTCTGCGGATCTCGTCCGGGGCGATGCGGACCAGCGCATCTTCCGGGAAAGCGGAGAACGCGTTGTAAGCTTGGTTGGCGAGGATGTTCCGGTCGGCGAGAAAAAGGATGCGCGGGCGGCGTGTCGGCTCGCCGCTGAGATTCCAGCGACTTTGGAAAAGTTTCCATGCGATCTGGAAGGCGATGAAGGTCTTGCCCGTGCCGGTGGCGAGGGTGAGAAGGATACGGAAATCTCCCGCCGCGATGGCTGCCAGCACCCGCTCGATGGCGATGTCCTGATAGTAGCGACCTTGGAAATAGCCGCCCCGGTCTTCGAAGGGGATGGCCGCGAAGTAGTCACGCCAGCGGTCCTTCTTGGCGAACGTGAGGTTCCAGAGTTCGTCGGGCGTGGGGTAGCGGGTGACTTCTCCTTCGACGCCCGTTTCCATGTCGATGCCGTAGATGCCCTGCCCGTTGGTGGAGAAGGTGAAACGGATCTGCATCTTTTCCGCATAGGCTTTTGCCTGCGCCACGCCTTCCGTCACCGCCTTTTCCCATGCCTTGGCCTCGTTCACCGCCAGTTTGATGTTCCGGTAAACCAGCACGTAATCCGCGATCTCCGGCAGTCCGCGCCTGCCACGCCCCTCGATGCGGCCCGGCGTGATATGGTATTCCCGCAGGATGCGACTGCCTTCCACGACGCCCCACCCTGCCGCTTTCAATGCGGGATCAATGTGTTCGGCGCGGGTTTCGGCTTCGTTCATGGTTGCTCTAAGGTAACTCCGCTCAGCAGGGCGTAGAGCGGTTCGTTGATGTAGAAGTTCGATCTGCCCATTTTCTGCTTACGAACCAAGCCGGCAGTCGTGAGTTGTTCCAGATACTTGCTGGCGGTGGGGCGGGACACGCCCAACTCCCGCTCGATGAATTCGATCTTCGTGTAGGGATAGCGGAAGAGATTGTTGAGCAAGTCCTGGCTGTAGAGCTTCGGCAGGCGCTCCCGGAGATCGTGTTTTGTTTTCTGCATCAGATCGCGGAATGCCTTGACCAGAATGATCGCACTGCGGGAGGTCACCGCCACTCCGCGCAGCAGGTAGAGACACCATTCCGCCCAGCGGTCCTCGTCGCGCACGGTTTGCAGCAGACGGTAGTAGTCCGGCTTGGTGGTAGTGATGTAGCGGCTGAGGTAAAGCACGGGAAGATCGAGCAATCCATCGCGTTGCAACATCAGTAGATTCAAGATGCGTCCGGTGCGGCCGTTGCCATCGTAAAACGGGTGTATGCTCTCGAACTGGTGATGCGTGATCGCCATCCGCAGCAGCGGATCGAGGCCATCGTCGGCATGGATGTAGTCAATCAGGTTGGCCATCAGCGACTCCACCACGGCGGCGTCCTGCGGAGGTTCGTAGATCACTTGCCCGGTCGCCTCGTTTTTCAACACGGTGCCCGGCAGTTTCCGCAATCCCGCCCGATTCTGCTCCAGCTCCGCTTGCACGGCCAACAGCGTTTCCAACCGGATCAATCCAGAACCCCGCACCGCTTCGTAGCCCGTGCGTAGGGCGGAGACGTAGTGCAGCACCTCCTTGGCAGCCGCGCTCGCGCCGGAATCTTCCCGATAAGCATACAACTCGTCGTGCGTTGTGATGATGTTTTCGATCTCCGAGCTGTCCTTCGCCTCCTGAATGCCGAGGGTATCGAGCAAAATCCCTTGATTTGGCAGCGACTCGCACAAGCCTTTCAGCTCCGCCAAATGCCGGTGTGCTTCTGTCAACGCCGCCCAAACCTCCCGAGTCTCCAGCGCGGCGATATTCGTCAAGGGCAGTGGCGGGAGGGTGGACATGGAAAGAAAAGTTGGATTTCCTTACCACTTTAATGGCCAAGCGCAAAGAAAAACGGTATTTCTTTACGCGTTGCTGACGGGCGGCGAGGCGTTGTGCTCATAGCTGGAACCACGGATCCTCTTGAATCGCCTTCAGGCTCTCATCCACGGAAAGTGACTCATAAATCGCCACCCATGCGCCCGTGTGCCGCTGGAATGAAAGCACAAATCTTCCATCGCCGACGTATTCCATCCGCGCGAACTTCGACTCGAAGCTTGGACTCAGCGCGTTCGGACCCGGGCAGGCATAAGTGCTGATGAAGTAAAAATAGCCCCGGTTCCATTTCCCGCTGATGTCCACGATGTAGTTCAACTGGGCGTCTGGCATGGACGGCTGAACATACCTGGGCTTCAGAACATTCTCGATCAAATCCATGGCCTTGGTCGCCAATTCCACCTTGATTGACTCAGGCACAGACGGCTTGGAAATCTTTGCAGGAACTTTCATCCAGACTTTTCGCGGTTTGGACATCGGGGTCAGGCGGTTTGGAGGTTGTCGGGCATGGCTCAGAGTTCTCCGCTGAAGGCTTGGTGGAGTAGGGATTTTTTCAAGGCCTCCAGCGCGGCGAGCTTTTGCTGGTAGATCGCGGCGAGGCGGTTGGGTGGCTTCGTTCATGTCATTTCCAGAGCTAGCCGATGAGCGGCGTAAAATCCGGCGAGGACATGAGTAGGTGATTTTTCGGGGCCTTTCCCGAGTATTCGACCAAAATGGATTGGTTCGGGGGGGCGTGCAGATGATTCACTTTTACTACCGTCACCTCGATCTCCGGGGCCTTCGGAATGCATGTGACCAGATCTTCCACCAAATAGCGTGGAGCCCAGCCCACCATGACGTAGTCATCCGCGTGCAATGTGACTGCCAGCCGGGTCGCGGGGTTGTTCACCTCGATCATGACCCGCAGCTTTTCACCAGGGGTGAGGCGTGACGCCCGTTCGCGCGAGGCTTCCGGCAGATGCCGCAGACCGTGGGCGAAGAATCGCATCTGGAAACTGCCGTCCGGAGCGGCTTCGATCTTCGGGAAGGTTTGCAGGTTGTCGGTGACCCGTGTTCCGCCGGACACGGACAGAATTGAGATCGGATCCGCTTCCTCCCGCGTCAGCCCGAGCCAGTCGATGTATTCCGGGAAATCCGCCCGCTTTGACGAAAGCACCCGATTATGAAAAAGCGGAAAAAGTTTCTCCGAGTGGTAATCCTCACGAAATTCCGGAAACGAAACCAGCGGCTCGAAGCCCACTTCATCGTGAGCTCTTGTGGCACCGCCCGTGTAACGGAATCGGCAAGAGATCACTTCGGCTCCGGACGACTCGGCATCAAGCCTGCCAATCGGAAACCAAGCGCGGCTCCGATTGCTGTCTTTGGGCGCTTGCCATGCAAGGAAAAGGCTTTTCATAGGATCGACGTGATCATTTTACGGCTTTCGGCAAGAAACGCTAGGACGAAGTCCCGGCTCGATTGGGACATGCAAGAGGCGGGGATCTCCTCCAGCAGGGGCACTGCGAAATCCGCAGGAAGCGCCGCGACCCGGTTGATCCACGGCTTCACCAGATCGGGATACGCGGTGGCGAGCATTTCGGCCAAAGCCATCGGCGAGAGTCCTTTGCGGGCCTGTTCGTTCTCGAAGATGCCGCCCGTCGCTTTGCGAATGTAGCGTTCAATGGCTTTCGAGTCCGCGAGGAGCAGCTTTGCGCGGTCGTCCAAAAGCTCACGCCCGAGGGATGATCCATGGTCGAAGGTAGGGGCCAGGGTCACTCGAAATCTCATGAACTCTCCCGGATCCCTATCGGCCTGTGGAATCACCACAGGCTTCAGGAGCATTCCCCAGTTCTCATGGTGCCGATCCGTGTTGCCTACCAGGGCATCAAACACAAAGTAGCCGATAATCCGCAGTGACATCGACTTGCGGAATTTGCCTTCGGGAAACCATTTCTCAACGGTGCTGACGATGTTGCCGAAATGGTGGTCCGACTGCCCCCGTTGCTTGTCTTTGTCGTATCCCTTGATCGCTCCGGCGAGCAATTCGTTGCCGTGAACCAAAATCTCGTTCTTCTTCAGGAACGACCGGCAGGCGCAACCCGCCCGCCCATCGAACCGCGCGATCCGGACTTCATGAGTCGGAAGCCCCAAAAGCGCGGCGATCTCCGAAGCGATCTTCTCCGCCCAGTGCTCGCCGGTATTCGGTCGTGCCTGTTTAAAAAGCCATAGCTCTCCCTGATACCAAAACCAGAACTTCGGCTTACTCCCCATGTCTTCGATCTCGCGCCGCCATGACGGCTCGATTTCGATGATGGATGGCTCTTCTTGCATAGGATCACAGTTCTCCGGAAAATGCTTGGTGGAGCAGGGATTTTTTCAGCGCCTCCAGCGCGGCGAGCTTTTGCTGGTAGATGGCGGAGAGGCGTTGGGTTTCTTCGCGGAGGCTCGATAATTGGGCGACGACTTCGCGTTGCTTCGCCAACGGCGGTGCGGCGAGTAATAGGCTCTTTGTGTCTGGCACGCGCATGTGCTGCACGGTCGATCCCGAAGCTTTTGCGTGAATCTGTCCCTGAAGGTCTCCCGATTGGAGCGCAAAGAGGAGAAAGTGGTTATCGAGTTTCGCGGTGTCGGCGCGATACGACACGAGCCGCTGGCCGAGGAAAACCTTGTCGTCGGTGAGCAGCATTCCAACTTCCCCCATTGGTGCCTCGCGAGTCAGAATGACATCTCCTTTCTGAGGAATCTGGCGGCGCGTCCAAATCTTGTAGGTCTCTTCGGTCACGAACCTGACAGTCGAAACATCAACACGCCCATTTCGGACATTGGTCGTGCGGATCATTTTGAATGGCGTTGGCTCTTCGACCACGGGCGCGGTTTTGTTCACGCAGTCCATGACCGAGTAGCACCATTCTTCAATCCGCTTCTCCACCCACCCCTTCCCGCGCTGGGAGAAGACGGATTGGAGGTGGCTTTCGAAGAGGGCGCGGGCGTTTTGGAGGTTCTTTTCGGCGTTGGCTTTGGCGGTGGCGAGGCCCGCGAACGCTTCGTCGAGGATGCCAACGATGCGGCGTTGCTCGGGGAGGGGTGGGTATTTTATCTCTAGTTCTTTGAGAAGGCGGTAATGACGCGCGTAGCCGAGCGAAGTGAATTCGGCTGCCTGCAACTGATAGAAGAAAAATTTCGGATAGAGGAAGTCACGAGGCGGTAGAATTTTAACTCCGTCTGCGCCCAGCACGAAATTAAAGTCCACATACTTCAGAACCTGAGTGTGATCGCCAAAGATAACGACGGGAGTCGAGACCATGAAGACATCTGCCTCGACATCCCAGAATCCATTGATGAACTCGGCTTCTTGCGAAACGATAGGAAACCGACCTTCGGCGAGGAACTCCTTTCGCTGAATCTTGTTGGTGTATTTCACCAGCTCGATGCAGTCCTCAAATGGTTTTGTCTGCCACCCCTTCTTTATAGCAGCGCCTTGATAAGTTTCAGAACCTTCGAGCTTTCGTTCGTAGAATAGGATGCCCACCCGCTCAATATGGTTGAGGAGGGAGTCGTTCTTGATTTGGCGACGAATGGAGAGGTCGAACTCGTAGGGCAGCAGGAGGTCATCGAGTTCTGTCTCGATGCGTGAGAGAATCTTTAAGGTTAGATCCTTGCCGGTGAGTGTAAGATCGATATCCGATCCATCACGCTGGGTTCCCATGGCACGGGAACCATAGAGGATGGCTTGCCGCACCTCGGGATAGCGGGCGAAGACAGCGCGAATCTGCTCGACGGTGTCGTTTGGAAGGCCGAAGGGCATGATTAGAGTTCTCTTTCGAGTCTGGTTCTCATCTGCTCGAATTCAGAGTAATAGGATTCGATGATGAGAGTGGCGATTTCATCGGCGGTTTCCTCATTGTAGGTGTGTGAGGTTTTGTTGCGGCTCTTGATCATTTCCATCCAAGCCTCGCTGTTTTTGATCAGTTGATTCTCGAATGCCAACCGTGTGGCATCCCGACTGCCAACGATGGATTGATCGACACCTTGGTAAACGAGGAAGTCCTTGAGGGTGTTCCAAGCCAGTTCATGAGTGAACTCGAAGGCCTGAATCAGCCCTTGTTCCTCCAAGTCTGAAAGATCCCTTTCCGTTGCAAGTTCGACGGCAGAACCCAAGCGGGCGAGTGCTTTTGTGAAGTTCTGGAAACGCTGTTTCCACCGGATGTCTTGTGGCTCGTTCATAATTTAGTCAGTGAATCGCTCACCCAAGAGAGCTTGAATCTTATGCAATACAACCTGCGCTTCTGTGTCGAGGTGCTCAATCTCGGCTATGATTTGTCCGGGGCTGCGGTGGGTGATTTCCTCGCCGCCGTCGGGGTTTTTCACGGAAAGATCGAAGGTTTTCGGATCGATGTCCGCCACTTTCAGACTCCAACTCTTCGGTGAATCGGCGAAGGTTTTTTGCAACTTGATGAACTCGGCGAGGTCGGCGTCGTTGAGCGGGTTGGTTTTCCCCATGTTGCGGCCGGGGTCGAGTTGATAGAACCAGACTTTGCGGGTGGGTGCGCCTTTTTCGAAAAACAGGACTACGGTTTTCACGCCCGCACCGAGGAAGGTGCCGCCGGGGCAGTCGAGCACGGTGTGGAGGTTGCAACTTTCCAACAGGAGTTTCCGCAGGCTGACCGAGGCGTTGTCGGTGTTGGAAAGGAAGGTGTTTTTGATGACGATGCCCGCGCGTCCGCCAGCCCGCAGGATTTTAATAAAATGCTGGAGGAAGAGGAAGGCGGTCTCGCCAGTGCGGATCGGGAAGTTTTGCTGCACTTCGGGCCGCTCCTTGCCGCCGAAGGGTGGATTGGCCATGACGATGTCGTAGCGGTCCTTTTCCTGAATGTCGGCGAGGTTTTCGGTGAGGGTGTTGGTGTGGACGATGTTCGGGGCCTCGATGCCGTGGAGGATCATGTTCATGATCCCGATGACGTAGGCGAGGGACTTCTTTTCCTTGCCGAAGAAGGTCTTGGTTTGGAGGGTTTTGAGGTCCTTGGTGGTGAGCTTGGCACTGGACTTGAGGTAATCGAAGGATTCGCAATGGAACCCGGCGGAACCGCAGGCACCGTCGTAGAGGGTTTCGCCGATCTGTGGTTTCAAGACATGGATGACGGCGCGGATGAGCGGACGCGGCGTGTAATATTCGCCGCCATTGCGCCCGGCGTTGCCCATGTTCTTGATCTTGGCTTCGTAGAGGTGGGAGAGTTCGTGTTTCGCCTTCTGCGAGCCGAATTGGAGCTCGTCCACGTGGTCGATGATCTCGCGGAGGTTGTAGCCGCTCTGGATCTTGTTGCGGATCTCACCGAAGATTTCGCCGATCTTGTATTCGATGGTGTTAGGCCCGCTGGCGCGTTGCTTGAAGCCGTGGAGGTAGGGGCAGAGCTTGAGGTTGACGAAGTCCCGGAGGTCGTCGCCGGTAAGCGCCTTGTTGTGGTCGATCTCGCCGCTTTTAGTCTTCGGGGCCGCCCATTTCGACCAGCGGTAGGCGGGATCGAGGATGAATGAATATTTTTTCCCTTCCAGTTCGGCTTCGGTCGCTTTGTCGGTTTCGAGGGAATCGAGGTATTTCAGGAACAGGAGCCAGGAACTCTGCTCGGTGTAATCCAGTTCGCTGGTGCATCCGGCGTCCTTCCAGAGAACGTCGTCGATGTTTTTGAAGGCTTGTTCGAACATGGGGTGGGTGATGAAGAGGGCGCGGTTGAGAGCTGAAGGATGGATAAGCTGGGAAAGATGAAGAAATCGAAACTCATCTCCGCAATTTTGCAGCATCACGCCAGCCACAGCGCCTTTAGCGCCTCGGCGCGGGCGAGGGCATCATGGCCGATGAAATTGGCGTGGCCCATTTTCCGTCGGCCGCGGGCGTGGCGCTTGCCGTAAAGGTGGAGATGCGCCTCGCCGTCCTCGAAGAGTGGCAGCCAGTCTGGCGGGGTGGTTTCATCCACCCACATGTCGCCCAGCAAATTGAGCATCACGACTGGCGTGAGCAGGCGGGTAGAGCCTAACGGCAGGCCGATGACGGCGCGGAGCTGTTGCGCGAACTGCGAGGTGACACAGGCGTCGAGCGTGTGGTGGCCGGAGTTGTGCGGGCGCGGGGCAATCTCGTTGACGAGCAGCGAGCCGTCGGATTTCAGGAAAAATTCGACTCCCAGAATGCCGCGATAATCCAGCGCTTCCGCCACCCGGCGGGCAATGGCCGCCGCCTCCAAAGCCACCGCCGGTGAGACGCGGGCCGGGACGATGGAGACGTCCAAGATGTGATGCCGATGGCGATTTTCCGCCGGGTCATAAGTCACGGTGACGCCGTCTGCACCGCGCGCGGCCATCACGGAAAGTTCCTTTTCAAAAGGCACCCACGCTTCCAAAACGGCGCGCGGGGCTTCGAATGCAGCCCAGATTTTCTCCGGATCCTCGTTGCCTTCCAGTTTGACCTGCCCCTTACCGTCGTAGCCGAAATCCGCAGTCTTGAGCACGCCGGGGCCATTGAGCTCCTTCATCGCGGCGGCGAGATCGGCGGCGCTGGAAATCACGGCGAACCAGGTGTGCGGGATGTTGTGCTCGCGTAGGAAATTCTTCTCCCGCTCGCGGTTCTGGCAGATGCAGATGGCGTATGGCGATGGATACAGCCCGGTGCATTTAGCGACGGCTTCCAAAGTCTCACGGGGAATGTTTTCAAACTCCACGGTCGCCACCGTGACTCGACTGCAGAAATCCTTGAGCGCCAAGGCATCGTCGAATGGTTTGTCGATGACCTCATCCGCGCACTCCACGGCGGGAGCTTCGAGTCCGCCGGTCCAGATGACTGTGCGCACGCCCATCTGGCGGGCGGCTAGGGCGATCATGCGGCCGAGTTGGCCACCACCGATGACGCCGACAACACAATGCGGCGCGTGAATGGGAAGGGAAGAAGACATGAAATCAGTCAATGGGATCGAGAGGAGGCAGCGCGGCCAATTTTACGGCGGCGGTCTGGTTTTTACGGAAAGCGGCGAGTTTTTCGGCGAGATTGTCGTCATTGTTCGCGAGCATCGCCACGGCGAAGAGCGCGGCGTTTATAGCGCCCGCCTTGCCGATGGCGAAGGTGGCGGTCGGAATGCCTGCGGGCATTTGGACTATAGAAAGCAGCGAGTCCACGCCTTGCAGCGCCTTGGATTCCACGGGCACGCCTAGCACTGGGATGTCCGTGATGGCAGCGGTCATTCCGGGCAAATGCGCCGCACCGCCGGCCCCGGCGATGATGCATTTTAGGCCACGGCCGCGGGCCTCGATCGCGTAGGAAACGAGTTTGTCCGGCGTCCGGTGGGCGCTCACGACCTCGGCCTCCCAAGCCACGCCGAAGTCGCGCAAGGTGCGGGCGGCGTGCTCCATCGTCGGCCAATCCGATGTGCTACCCATGATGATTCCGACGACTGGCGCTGCGTGCATGCGCGGAACGTGGAGAACCGGTCGCAGGGCGTCAATACCCGGCTCATCGGCTCAGTCTGCGGATTGGGCCATTGAAAGATAACACCAGTGGCGGCGGGCGATCGTCTTGATGACGGGGAGCACACGCGCCCTCGCGTGTTCCATGTCGCGCCCTCGCGACATGGATAGCTCGCATGAGCGCTCAGGCCGTCCTCGTGATTCGACGCGTGTGCTTCCCTAGCGCCAGCGCACTGAGTTCACCTTGGCAAAGACGCCATTCAGGTGAAGTTGCATTCGCGTCAGGTTAAGGCCAGGATGCCTGATTCTACGGGGGGGCGGGTTCGCTTGTCTCGTTCGACGTGCCTCGGGTCGGAATCAAATGCGCCTAACTCTGCCAGATCGCGGGCTTTGATCAGTCGCACGGCCAGGAGGTCGTAGAGCTTTTCATAACACAGTCTTGCCCGTCCGACTGTGTTTCCAATCCTCTGTGCCATCCTCATGCCGAGTTGGTGGGCGATCCTTTCCCCGGAAACCAACAACGGCTCGGCGAGCTTGGCGATGACGGCTTCGATCTACGCATTCGGGGTGGTGAGCGGGAGCCGCCGTCGGCGTTGCGGAAGACGCGGCCCATTTCGAAAAAGCGCAGGGACTTGGCCTGTTGGTGGATATTTCTAGCCGCAGAGGCGATGAGGAAAGTAACGCTCAAGGCAAGCTGCCCTCTAGTCACATCATGCCGTTCAACTTCGCGATTTATCGGGTTAATAAGTCGTAGTCAAATCACCTGCTGTTCTTTGCTCAAAGCGACAGTTTTCCGCGCCGTCCGGCTTGCTGTTGTGTTTCACTACGCGGTTTTTCAGATCAGGTAGTTCCAGAGGAAAGGACATCCGTTTCCGATACTCCTCGGGATCATGTTCTTTGAGGTTTCTGTTGATCGCTATTTCTTTGCGTCGCCATTCGGTTGCATCGTTGTCATCGAGTCCGGCAATACGGATGAGTTTGAGGCCTTCACGGGAGTAATGGGTGATAGTGCCATCGGTTGCGACAGTCACCAATTTGCCGTATGCGAAATGGCAGGGATCTGGCATGTGGCCGGAGGCGGATTTGTAACTGTTACAGGTGCTGCATGCGAGCACGAGATTTGAGTAGTCTGTGGCCAGGTCCGGGCGCTCTTTGCGCGGGACCAAGTGTTCGACAACCCAGACAGCCCTGCGGCGTTCCCAGACTTCCCGACGGAGGCAATAGACACATCGAAAATCGAATTCGTCGCGAAGCCAGTCTTTGTAGTCGGCGTAGTTGGAGTAGCCAGACGGGCCATGTTTCCGACAATGGGGATCTCCGGGATATTGGAAGGGCTCAGTGCCGCTCATTCACTCCATTTCCCCTCCCGTTTGAGTCGTTCGATTTCGGCATCTTGCTCGGCCAGGGGAAAAGGTGCCACGAGCCTGCGTCGGAGCATGGCGAAGTGTTGAAGTCGCTCTAGTTCTGCGGCTTCGGCCTTACGGAGTTTGCCGTCGTACTCGCGATCGATCAGTTCAATCCGACGGGTGTTGTTCGTTTCCCAATCTGCGGTGATGGAGAGCAGTTCGGCCAGAGTATCTGCCCCCTGGAAACCGGCGGGGTAGTATTCGGTTTGGTGGAATGGGACGCCTACCCGCTCATGGAAGGTGAAGAAATCGAGGAGCTGGCGCTCCAGTTGAGGCGGAATTTTGTATAGTGCCAAGACGGCTGCATCCAGTTTCCAATGGAGGTGTTTAAGTCGTTCCTCGTCATCGGCTTGGTCAGGTTTTTCCAAGTTAAGACCGGGGAGCAAACCGCCAATGATTTGATTATGCTGGGGGTGCTTTTGCTTTTCACGTTGTGATGGCAATCCTGCCTTGCTCGCCATCTCGATATAAGACCGGGCGAGTTCCACCAAGTTTGCTTGTTCGGCGTCTGATATTTCTGGCAGAGGAAGTTTTTCAATAGTTCCAGATAGGATATCTCGTTTGCTGGAATAGGATTTGGTGAACGCATTGGCCAAGGGCGAATTGAGGATGGCCCATAGGCAAATGGGGTTTAATGGAACCGGAGCATTGGAATTCGGTCTGACTACGAGAAATCGGCCCCGGGCCGGATGGCCCTTTTCATCCATATAAGCAATGTTCCGCCATGGCCCACGACTGACACGGGCATGATTCATCACCACTTGCGGATTTCCGACATCGCATCCTGCAACCGTGCGATCAATTGCCTTCGAATCAAATAACAGCCAGCTCAGGCGAGGTAGCTGGTGTGACATTCCAGTGTCTTTCAGATCGTAAAATCCTTGGCTATACCCTGCTTGCTTTTTTTCCACCCACTTTGGCATGCCATGGGGGTAGCTTGGGTTGGATTCCGATTTGTATATGAATCCCTGACCCGCACTAGCTTGTGCTTTCAGTTTGCCAAACTGAGCGCAGTGATTCCAAACTTCTTCCAAGTCTGGAACCAGCATAGATTGCAGCGGATCCGCCTGTATGGCGCTCGCCTCGGTTTGCTGATCAATCGTGGAAGTCCCGGATTTGATGAACTGCGGTAGCTCATCGTCCCACACATGTTTGATCCGCACAGGCGCGATGGCCCGTTTGTCATCATGGAGCCTGCGGCCGATGATGACGGCGGTTTCGACATCCGCTTTATCGAAGACTTTGTCGGGCAGGCGGAGGATTTCCAACCATTCGAAGCGGTTCAGCAAGTCGCGGCGCAACGCAGTGGCTTTCTTTGAATCGAGGATGGTCTGCGGCATGATGTAGGCCAGCAGGGTTCCCGGTTGTGCATGGAGGTTGATTCTCCGCAAGAGTTCGGCGGCCTGGCCGAGATGAAATAGTTCGTCGCCTTCGCTGGAGCGGGTCTCGAAGGGTGGATTGGAGATGATGATTCCGGCATTGCGGATGCGGGACTCGAGTTTTCCACCGGAGAACATGTTGCCTTCATCAAGCTCCCATCCGTTGGGGTTGGGGATGTCCGCCAAGGTGAGCGAGAGCCGGGCGACCTCACGGGCAAAGTCGTCGGTTTCTGCGCCCACAAGGCGGGTTTGCAGCCATGCGTGGCGGTCGGCATCCGTCATGGCAAGACAGGGACTCATCCCGGAAAACTGCCGCAGGAGGGCGACGAGAAACGGCGCGTGACCGCAGCCGGGTTCATAGACGCAGCGGCGGGATTCCGTCAGCTCCTTGATCCACGGGGCGAGACGCTGAACCATATAGTCAACCAACCAAGTGGGAGTGCTGTGTGTGCCGAGTGCCTTGCGAGTTTCCTTAGTGATGAGAACATTTTCGTAAACCCGACCGAGCGTCTCCGTGCTGACGAGGCGGAGGCTTCCATGGGCGTCAAGAATGGATGCGGCTGCGGTCAGAGCCTTGCGGCGACGGGCTGTGAGGTCATGCCGCATCCGGGAGCCGTAGTGCTTGCCGACTCTGTTGAAAACATTGTCCAAATCTTTGAGATCGAGCGTCTTGAATCCATGGACCTGCTTGTCTTGAAGTAACCGGGCTGCTAGAAGCCAAAAGTTGGCCTGGACCAGCATCTGAGCTTCCATTTCTTCGAGTTGCTTGAGAGCTGGCAGATGGAGTTTCTCGCGGGTGGTCAGAATCATGCGCTCGATGAGCCCGCAGACCTGATTTCCGCATTCGGCTTCCACCATTTCAAGGAGTCCGGCGTCCACGAAGCTCAACTGCTGGGCTTGGTCGCGGGTCGCGGTTTTTGCCCTAAAAATGGATCTGGGATCGAGCTGATTACGATATTCGACAAAAAACGCATCGAGGTTGCCGCGTTCCGCGCTCCACCATTCCACCGGGGACTGGGAGGTGATTTGCCATACAGACCACCGTTGCCCGGTGCCGATGAAGGCGAGTGGTGCCCCGGCATCACGGCTGGTTTTGAGGAATGCATCCCGGTCTTCGGCTGGCGAGGTAGCTGTGATGCAAGCCGTCCGGGTGTCAAACGGGCGATGGGCGAACGCGAACAGCGGAATTATCCGGTCGCCTAGCTGAAAATCCGCCGATAAATGCTCTTCATCGAACCCGCACCTCTGAAGCTGGGCGCGAAGCGAGCGATCATTGAACGATGGATACTCGGACGGCAAGGGATGGGTGTTTAATTGAACTACGGTTGGATCGTCATATTCTGGGGGCGTTATTGCGAGCGAAAACCAAGGAGAAAATATTTCGACCCGTCCCCGTCCCTGTCCCTGATCTGTGTATCGTCCAGGGCAGACTCACCGAAATTTCACCCCCAGCCCCTTCGTCAGGGCTTCGAGGACTTTTTGGTGGGCGGTGTCGATTTCTTCGGTTTTGAGCGTGCGGGTGGACTCGCGGTAGAGGAAGCGGTAGGCGACGGACTTGTTGTCGGCAGCGATCTTCTGGCCGCTGGGGTCGGTGAAGACGTCGAAGCACTCGGCGGAGACTAACAACGGCTCGGCGAGCTTGGCGATGATAGCTTCGATCTGGGCGTTCGGCGTGGTGAGCGGGAGTTCCATCGCGGCGTCGCGGGAGGAGCCGGGGAACTGCGGGAGGTCCTCGACGTGGCTGATGCCGTTGAGGAGCTTGCGGAGTTTTCCGAGATCGAGCTCGGCGACGAAGACGGGGGTGGTGAAATCTAACTCACGCTCGCGGGCGGGTGTGAGGCGGGCGAAGACGCCGATGGTTTGGTCATCGACCTTGATGTCGCTGGCGAGCACGAAGCCGGGGCGGTCCTTGGGGGTGAAGGTGATTTTGCGGTCGCCTAGCAGGGCGGAGAGGAGGGCTTTGAGGTCGTAAAGATCGGCGGGGCGGTCGGCTTGGGACCAGCCGGTGGGCTGGGCGGAGCCGGAAAGGAGCACCGTCAACGTTTCGCTTTCCTGGTCCTTGGCCTTGCCGCCGCCGGCGTTGCGGAAGACGCGGCCCATTTCGAAGAAGCGCAGGGATTTGGCCTGTTGGCGGATATTTCTAGCAGCGGAGGCGATGAGGCCGGGAACGATGCTCGGGCGCATGACGGCGTGGTCCTCGCTGAGCGGGAGTTTCACGCGGATGACGTCGCCGTCCTGCATGGGGCGCAGCGGAAGGATGTCGGAAACTTGGGCGTCCGAGATGAGTTTGATGGTCTGACATTCGTGCAGGCCGAGCGCGGCGAGGCGGCGGCGGAGAACCATGTCGGCATCGTAAGCGGCATCGACCGGGCTGGCGGCGACGAAGGTGCCTTGGAAACGCGAGGGCACGTTGGCGAGGCCGTGGACGCGGGCGATTTCCTCGACGAGGTCGATGTGGCGCTGGAGATCGGCGCGGAAGGAGGGGACTTCCCAGGTGCCGTCGGCGAGCTTGGTGAGACCGAGGCGGGTGAGGATTTCCTCGGCGTCTGCTAGGGCGATGGAGCTGCCCATGAGTTGGTCGAGCTTCTTGGCGTCGAGGGTGACGGGTTGGGTGAGGACGGGTGCTGCGCCGGCGACTTGGGTGGTGGCTTCGGCGGTGCCTCCGGCGATTTCGAGGATGAGTTTCACCGCGAATGCGGAGGCGGTGAGCACGCCTGCCGGATCGACGCCACGTTCGAAGCGGTAGGAGGAATCCGAGGAGAGGGCGGTGCGCCGCGAGGTGCGGCGGATGCCTTGCTGGGTAAAATAGGCGGACTCCAACAGAATGTCGGTGGTGGTTTCTGAAACGCCGCTGGTGAGGCCGCCCATGACTCCTGCTAGGGCGAGGGCCGCGCCGGATTCGTCGGAGATGAGGAGATCGTCCGGGGTGAGGACGTGGGTGGATTCATCGAGCGCGAGGAAGGTTTCGCCTTCGTTGGCGTGGCGGACGATGATGTTGCCGGTGAGTTTCGCGGAGTCGAAGGCGTGGAGCGGTTGGCCGAGTTCGTGGAGGACGAAGTTCGTGACATCGACGATGTTGTTGATGGGGCGCAGGCCGATGGATTCGAGGCGCTGTTTGAGCCAGGGGGGGGATTCTTTGACGGTGACGCCGGAGATTTTGATGGCGGTGTAGAGGGGGCAGGCAGCGGGGGAATCGATGGTGATGGATGATGAAGAAGATGTGGGCGAGACGCCCACACTCCTTGAGTGAAGCGGGGTTTTGAGGAGAGTTGCGAGCTCGCGGGCCATGCCGCGGTGGCTGAGGAGGTCGGGGCGGTTCGGGGTGACTTCGAGCTCTAGCAGGGTGTCGGAGTCGAAGAGGTGTTTGACGGGTTTGCCGATTTCCGAGTCGGGGGGAAGGATGAGCAGGCCGTCTTCTCCGGCGGGCAGGCCGATTTCTGCGGCGGCGGCTAACATGCCTTTGGATTCGACCTTGCGCATGACGGTCTCGCCGATGGTGAAGCCGCCGGGAAGCTCGGTGCCGGGAAGGCAGCAGGGGACTTTGTCGCCGACTTTGTAATTCTGCGCGCCGCAGACGATCTGGCGGAGCGTGCCCTCGCCGCAATCGACTTGGGTGACTTTGAGTTTATCCGCGTTTGGGTGCTGGACGGCTTCCATGATCTGGGCGACGACGATTCTTTCCGAGGCGATGCCTTTGGAAATGATGCCTTCGACTTCGACCCCGGCGAAGGTGAAGAGGTCGTCGATTTCCTTGATGGATTTACCGGATAGATCGAGGTGGGTGGCGAGCCAGTTGAGAGAGATGTTCATGGAAGAGAAGATTTTTGAACCGCCAAGACGCCAAGAGCGCCAAGGAAGAGAAGATTTAGGATTCTTGGAATTGGTTGGCGACGCGACGGATGCCGTTTTTGATGAGAGGAACGTTGAAATTGATGAGAAGTCCGAGGGTTTTTCCTGAAAGCTTCAGATAGGTGGTGAGCTGAGCTTGGTGAATGGGCGCGAGTTCAGCGACGGCTTTCAGTTCGATGATGACTAGGTCGTTGATGACGAGATCAAGGCGGTAGCCTATGTCAATGACGATGCCGTCGTAGTAAATAGCCTGTGCTTTTTGTCGTTCCACAGAGAACCCGCGTTTTTTTAGCTCATGCTCAAGACACGCTTCGTAGGCACTTTCAAGCAAGCCAGGGCCAAGTTCTTTGTGAATCTTAAAAGCAGAATCCACAATCTCGGCAGCAATGGAATCAATGGCATTCATGTCTTAAAAACTTGGCGCTCTTGGCGTCTTGGCGGTTCAAATTTCTTAAGCGAATTGCTTGAGAAAGCGGGCGTCGTTTTCGATGAGGAGGCGGATGTCTTTGATGCCCCAGCGGATCATGGCGAGGCGGTCGAGGCCCATGCCGAAGGCGAAGCCGGTGACTTTTTCGGGGTCGAAGGCGTTGTCTTTGCGGGATTTGCTGATGGATTCGAAGACGGCGGGATCGACCATGCCGCAGCCGGCGACTTCGATCCAACGCGGGGCCTGGCCTTTGACCGTTAGTTTCACATCGATTTCGAAGCTCGGCTCGGTGAAGGGGAAGAAGTGGGGGCGGAAACGGACTTCGGTTTGCGAGCCGAAGAGTTCGTGGAGGAAATATTCAAGCGTGCCTTTGAGGTCGGGGAGAGAAACGTCCGTGCCGATGTAGAGGCCTTCGAGCTGGTTGAAAACGGATAGATGGGTCGCATCAATCTCGTCGCGGCGGTAGGCGGAGCCGGGTGCGATGATGCGGATCGGCGGGGTTTGCGTTTCCATGGTGCGGATTTGCACGCTGGAAGTGTGGGTGCGGAGGAGTTTTCCGGAGTCGAAATAGAAGGTGTCTTTTTCGTTTCTAGCAGGGTGGTCGGCAGGGGTGTTGAGGGCGTCGAAGCAGTGGAACTCGTCCTCGATTTCCGGTCCGTCGGCGAGGGCGAAACCCATGCGGCGGAGGATGCGGATGGCTTCGTCGCGGATCAACGTGAGCGGATGCAGCGAGCCGACGGAAACCTGGCGGGCGGGGAGGGTGACGTCGATGCCCGCCAGCGCAGCGCGGTCGGCGATTTCCCGGAGGGCGAGTTGTTTTTCCTCCAGCGCGGCGGTGATGGCGGTGCGGGCGGCGTTGAGGAGTTGGCCGACGGCGGCTTTGTCCTCTTTCGGCACGTCCTTGATGCCGGCGGCGACGAGGGTGAGTGTGCCTTTTTTGCCGAGCACGGCGACGCGGGCGTCGTCGAGCGCGCGCTCGTCCGCGGCGGCGGTGATTTGCGCAAGCGCTTCAGTTTGGATGGCTTCGATTTGCTCCTTCATGGGAAAGGACGGGGAAATAGACACAAACCCGGCAACGGTCAAAGCCAAGCTTCACAAGGTTCGTGCGACGGATTCTGCGGCGGCGATGAACGACGGGAAATGCGGCTGCCAGCCGGTGGCGCACAGTTTGGCGTTGGAGACTTGCTTGTGCGTCCAGCCGCGCTTGCGATTGAGGTCGCGCGGGCCGGACGGGGGCAGCGGGCGGGAGAAAATTCCGCTCAGTTTCTCATAACAGCCGAGCTGGGTGAGCGGGGTGGAATCGCTAACATTGAAGACGCCGGTGGCGCGGATGGTGGCGAGATGATAGATGGCGTGGGCCGCGTCATCGCGATGGATCTGGTTGAGGAAACGTCGGCCGTCTTCCTCGATGAGCGCCTCGCCGCTGAGGAATTTCTTCAAAATCACGCTGCGAGCAGGGCCGTAAATACCTGCCAGCCGCGCGACAACGCCGCCCGCCGCGAGGGTGACGCGCTCGGCTTCGAGCAACAGGCGACCGGTTTCGCGGTCCGGGATGGCGGGGCTTTCCTCGGTGACGACCGAGCCGTCGGTCTGCGCGTAAACCGAAGTGCTGGAGGTAAAAAGCAGCGGCGTGGCGGGAAATTTCTCTACCAGATTCCGGCAGCCATCGACATAGACGTGCTGATAGGCCTCCGCCCCGCCGCGGCCGGAAGCGGCGCAATGGACGATGAAATCGGCCTGCGGCAAGTTGGCGACGTCGGCGGGATTTCCCACATCGCAGGGGAGCGTGTCATTTCCGCCGGAGAGCGAGGTGGCGGTGACTTCCCAGCCATGCTCGCGGAACTCGCGGGTAATGGCTTGGCCGAGGTAACCGTGGCCGATGAGCAGGAGTTTCACGAGAGCGGGTGGGCTGTGTGCCGCGAGAATTCTTAAACTAACACCGGCTCGGCGAACCCGGCGCGGACGAGGAGAGGCTCGAGTTCTGGATCGCGGCCCATGAAGCGGCGGTAGAGTTCATCCGGGGCGACGGAATTTCCCTTGCTGAGGATGTGCTCGCGGAAGGCCTGGCCGGTCTCGGGATTGAGAACGCCTTCCTGTTGGAAACGGGTAAACGCGTCGGCGTCTAGTACCTCCGCCCATTTGTAAGAATAGTATCCGGCGGCGTATCCGGTGGGGCTGCTGAAGAGGTGGCTGAAGCGCCGCATCATCGAGGGCGACTGGGTCTTGAGCGGCGCGAGGTAGTCGGCCAAGACTTCACGGTCCACGGCGTCGAGGTCTTTCCCGAGGAAATCCGCTAGACGGATGTGGAGCTCGAGATCGAGCTTGGCGTGGGCGAGCTGGCGCATGAAGGCGGAGGCGTTGAGGTAGTTTTTCGCTGCGATCATTTTCATGAAAAGCTCCTCCGGAATCGTATCGCCGGTCTCAAAATGCCGCGCGAAGAGATCGAGCGATTCGCGGTCCCAACAGAAATTTTCCATGATCTGCGAGGGCAGCTCGACGAAATCACACGGCACGTTCGTGCCGGATAGAGATTTGACGTCCACTTGGCTGAGCAAGCCGTGGAGCAGGTGGCCGAATTCGTGGAAAATCGTCTCGACCTCGCGGTGCGTGAGGAGCGCAGATTTGCCGTCCACCGGCGGGCTCAGATTTCCGATGATGATGCCGAGGTGCGGCTCACCGAGAGCGCCGGTGTGCAGCGAATTCATCCACGCGCCGCCGCGCTTCGATTCGCGCGGGTGCCAGTCGGCATAGAACGAGCCGAGGTGGGCCGAGGTTTTCGAGTCGTGAATCTCGTAGAACGCGCACTCCGGGTGCCAGACTTCCGCGTCGCCTTCCGGCAGTGTGGCGGGGCCAGTGCCTGGCTGATAGAAAACCGCATTGAGCTGGCGGATGCTGATGCCGAAGAGCCGCGAGGCGATTTCAAACATGCCCGCCATCACGCCATCGACCGGGAAATAGGGGCGCAGCGCTTCCTCGTCGAAGTCGTAGTTTTCCTGGCGTTGTTTCTCCGCCCAGTAAGCGACTTCCCACGGCTCGAGCTGGCCGATGGGCTGGCCGGATTTCGCGGCCTTGTATTGGGTGAGCTGCTTGTGCTCGGCGAGAAAGGACGGCTGCACGCGGGCGTGGAGATTCTCGATAAAGCCGAGCGCGGTGCCGCCGTTTTTCGCCATCCGGCGGAGGAGCGTGAGATCGGCGAAATGGGGGTGACCGAGGATGGCGGCCTTTTCCTGGCGGAGAGTTAGAATCTGCCAGACGAGCGCGGTGTTGTCGAACTCGCCGGTGGCCCCGACTTGCGAGGACGCTTCCCAGACTTGGCGGCGAATCGCGTCGTCGTGCAGGTGCTGCATCAGCGGGAACATCGACGGAAACTGGAGGGTGAAGCGCCAGGCCGGCGCATCGTGGCCCTTGGCACGGGCGTTAGAAGCCGCGCCGACGAGGGCGGATTCTGGCAGACCGGCGAGTTTCGTCTCGTCGGTGATGACGAGTTCCCACGCGTTCGTGGAGTCCAGGACGCGCTCGGAGTAGTCCTTGGTGATCTTGGAAAGCTCGGCCTCGATGGCGGCGATGCGTTCCTTTTCGGCGGCAGGCAAATCGGCTCCAGAGTTGCGGAAGTCCGCCAACGTTTCCTCGACGAAACGCCGCTGAACGGGAGGAAGCGTGGCAATTTCCGCACTGCCACCCACCGCCTTGATCACCGCCCACAAGCGGTCATTGAGAGCGAGCGACGAGTAGAAGTCGGTGACCTCCGGCAGCATTTTACCCAGCGCCTCGCGCTGGGCGGGCGAGTCGCAAACCGAGTCGAGGTGATCGAGGCGGCCCCAGCCGTCATTGAGTGGTTCGGCGGCGTTTTCGAAGGCAAGGAAGGTGGATTCATAAGTCGCGGCCGCGTGATCCTGGGTGCAGATCGCCTCGATGTTTTGCTTCGCGAGCGCAAGCGCATGGCGGATGTCGGACTCGACGGCTTCGGGGACGAGCGTGGACCAGCGGATTTGGAAATCGGGAGCGAGGAACGGGTGCATGGATGAACTCAGGATTATTCAGGATCGCGTATTCTGTCAAAATTTACTTCCCGGCAGAG
>JBEGUC010000006.1:0-58744 GCA_041179105.1 Verrucomicrobiota bacterium
GCATCTGTCAGAAAAGCTGCAAACACAAAACGCATAAGAGCGTCGCACGTCGCTCCGGGCTTGTTCAACTAAACGGCGCAGACGAAGTCTCCGCTATCGCTGCGACTTCGCAGCACCCTTTATTGTTCGCCTTTTGTTTTGTCTTCGATGTTGGTCTTCGGCAGGTCATAAACCTCGCCAATCTTTCTCAAAAGTTCGCGCCCTTGCTCTCGATCTCGCAAACCTAGTGCCCACTTGCAACCATGCTGATCGCCGCCACGCACAACAAAGCCAGAAAAGGAGGTGTGATCGCCAATCAAAAACACGTAGAAATCACCCGGATCAGCAAGCACTGGCAAGTCCATCTCCAGCCAGAACTTCTCTTTGTCTTCGGTATCCGGGCGAAACGTTATGCGAGTTGGCTTCAGTCTCTTGGCCTTCTGGCGATGAACGATCTCTCCACCAGTTACTTCGACGTTCTGAGCGACATTACGATCAGGAACGAACAGTCCCTCGTTGAGCGATTCTTCTGCGCGCAGGGGCAACGCCAAGATCACCAGAGCTGATAGAATGATCTTCATGTTATTGGCGAACGTCTAGCTCATCCACGGCGACGCAGACGCATGAATTCAAACTGGGGCGTTATCGCCGTTGGATGGAGCGTCTTGTTCGGCGGTCTTTATTTTCTTCGACTGAGGTGTCACCCGCCTTTGAGTGGTGAGTTCCGAATGCAGCCCGCTAAAAATATGAAAAACACAATGGCAAGTATCTGGATGGAAGAAATAGATACTAGGACTGGAAAACTCGAGCCGAGGATAATTCGATATATTCCTTCAGCCGAGTATATAAATCGTCTGCTTGTTCCTTTGATGAGAAACCAAACGACTTGGGAGATTCTGAGGCGTTACGCAAGTATACTTGAATCGACCACGTTGGCGGGACATCCAGCCATTCACAATCCACATATTCACGCTCTATGCGGGCAATCTCTTGGAGATTCACAATCGACTCGTCAGGCAGAATTAGGAAGCGTGGTTCATTCATGTTGTGAGGGTGTAGGTTCTGAAATTTCTCTGCCGAACGTCTTAGCTCATCCACGGCGAAATGGAAGCCCGATTTCAAATAAAATGCTTATCGCCGTTGGATGAAGCGTCTTGTTCGCCTCGTTTCATGTTTGCGTAGTGCTTCCAACCGAAGCAAGACAGCAAGACGAAACCAAGTAAATATACAATGCCAATTCCATACATGATGGGAAGCAGTGACTTGAGCCTAGCAACTGAATCTCCACCTCCATAATGCAGGAACAAGAGTATTGTGACTGGGACGGTAAGCGGCACAAATCCCGCAAATCGCAATAGCCGCTTAATCCGTCCGGACTTATTACAAACGATGACCAGCATACAACCGACACAGACAAACGAGAGAAACGCAGCGTAGGCAAATGAGAGTCCAATTCCGAATAATACAAATGTTTCATTACTCCAATCGGGACAAATGCGCCTATCAGCTCCGACAGCGGCACTAACGCTGACCAAACCCAGCAAAAAGCACACGATCAGTGTGATGAAAAAATAGCGCCAAGGGTTGCGTAATACGGCCGACATCTTAGCCTCAGGGTTGGAAATTAGATTTTTCACAGTGATCTTTTCTGGCGAACGTCAAAGCGCTGGCAACCCTACTAGCGGGAGCCAGCGTTGAACGCGGGGTTGAGGTTGTAGTTACGTGGATACATCGATAACAGAGGGGCTAGTAGGGGTTGCCCAGCCGCGCCTTGTTCTCCGGTCTTTTTCTTATTCGTAGGCGTATCCGCCGTCTGGCTTAACGAACGCTCTGGCGACATGCAGCGCCTCTCCTGGCATCGATAATTCGTCATTCAGCCAATGCCAAGTGCTGCGTATCAATGTGTATGTGCCTCGACCGCCCTGATACTCAGAACCATAGCTGGTCAGAAAATCGTTGCGATTGAGGTGTGCCGCTAAATCTTCGCCTGACATCACCATTGAGTTGGCGTGCAGAAACGAGGCCAAACGCCAAATGTATGCTCTCTTCTCGTTCATATTGTTAGGCTAGGACTTGAATGTCACGAAGGACGTTGAGTGCGACCGACTTGTTGTGGTTCTTGATGATGGCCGGAACCCGGAAGACATCAATGAGCCACCAAATCATGAATCCTCCGAAGGTGATCAGAAACAAGAAGAACAAAAGCCCCTTCCCGAAGTAAAGGTAGTGAAGTCCGAGAATACTTCCGAGTGCCCAGAAAACATAGGCGACTCCTACTGACTTCTTCTTGCGATTGAATTCGTCCACGAAACCCGCTTGGGCTACGGGCTCCATTCCGGCAACTTTCTGGTAAACGGCTTCGGGTATTTGGCTCTTGATCGTGTTGAGGTCGCTCATGGTTGGTGTCTTGTTGTTTTGGTCTTATCTTGGAGAACGTGTTGTTTATCTACAGAAGCGGAGGAAAATGTCGAGCCGCTTTATAGAGCGCGGAAATGAAGAATATGGCGCGGTGAATGGCAAGGATTTTTGTAAAAATTTAGGCGCTTATTCAGGTTTAGTTTTGCACAAATAAAGATTTGTATGCAGTTGTGTGTATTATTTTTCAAAAATCAGCTTGTCAAAAACCTACGGATATGGAGGTTTTTTACGAATTAGGTGGGTAAATCTTTAGAAAAAGCTGATGAAATTAGAAAATCAAATCCGTGAAGTGATGCGTTTTAAACACTACAGCCTCAGGACGGAGGAGGCGTATGTGGGGTGGTATCGGCAGTTTGTGAAATTTCACGAGTTGCGACATCCGGGAGAAATGGGGGCGGCGGAGGTGGAGGCATTTCTGACTCATCTGGCAGTGGTGCGAAATGTGGCTGCGGCGACGCAGAATCAGGCGTTGAACGCGCTGGTTTTCTTGTTCAGGGAGGTTTTGAAGAAGGAGTTTGAAGGGGTGGATGCGATGCGGGCCAAGCAGTCGAGGCGGCTGCCGGTGGTCCTCTCGGTGGAAGAGATGAGGAAGCTGCTGGTGGTGATGACGGGGGAAGAGGCGGTGATGGCCAAGATGCTGTATGGCTGTGGTCTGCGGGTGCTGGAATGCCTGCGACTGCGGGTGAAGGATGTGGATGTATCAGGCGGAAAGGTGGAGGTGCGCGGTGGCAAGAATGATAAGGATCGTGTCCTGACGATGCCGAAGAGCGTGGTGGGATTGTTGGAGGCGCAGATGCAGCGCTGCCGGGTGATTCATGAAAAGGACCGTGAGGAAGGAGTGGCGGGGGTGTATTTGCCGGGGGCTTATGAGGCGAAGAATCCGGCGGCGGGGGTGAGCTGGCCTTGGTTCTGGTTGTTTCCATCCAAGAGTTTATCCGCAGATCCGCGGGCGGGGGGGCAGGAGCGGCGGCATCACGCGCATGAGGCGCGGGTGAGCCGGGCGCTGGCGGGGGCGGTGAAGGCGGCGGGGCTGGAGAAAAAGGTGACGGCGCACACGCTGCGGCATTCGTTTGCGACGCATTTGGTGTTGCGGGGGGTGGATGTCCGGAGTGTGCAGGAACTGCTGGGGCACTCGGATATTCGAACGACGATGATTTACATCCAACTGGCGCGGGCGATGCGGGGGGAGATCACGAGTCCGCTGGATGATTTGTGAAGAAGAGGCTCACCGGACTCCCGCTATGGCGCTGGGCTTTCGCTGGATGGCGTGGCCGGCTTGCGGTATTCGTGCCGGATGTCGCGGGCCTCGCCGAGGAAGACGGCGTCCTCGCCGATGTTGACGGCGAGGTCGCCGATGCGCTCGATGGAGCGGGCGACGAAGATGAGGTGGAGCAGGTTTTCCGCCCGCCCGGCGGAGCTTTCTAGGCGGCTGCTGAGCGAGGCGATCATCTGTTTGTGAAGGCGGTCGAGCTCCTTGTCGCGGGCTTTGAGGCTTTCGCCGAGTTCGGCATTTGCATCGGTGTAGGCGGTCATGGCGTCGCGCAGGAGCTTGTCTGCCAGGGTGTAGAGTGGCTCGGTGAGGGCGGCTTCTTCGAGCTGGGGTGCCTTGCAAATTTTCTTGGCGCGCTTGGCGATGTTGACGGCGTGGTCGGAAATGCGTTCCAGGTTGTGTGCCATTTTCATCGAGGTGATGACGAGGCGGAGGTCGGAGGCGACGGGGTGGAAGCGCACGAGGATGTCCATGCCGCCTTGGTCGATTTTGCGCTCGAGGTCATCGACGTCGGAGTCGTCGGCGATGACGGTGCGGGCGAGGTCGATGTCGCGCTCAAGCAAGGCGCGCATGGCGCGTTCGAGGTTTTGGCGGGTCAGGCTGGCCATCAACAGGACGTCTGCCTTGAGAGATTCCATTCCTTTATCGAATTCGCGTAATATGTGCTGGTTGCTCATGGAAGTAGGGTGAGTGGTCTATGGGTGGAATCAACCGAAACGGCCGCTGATGTATTCCTCGGTTTTCTTGATGCTCGGGTTGCTGAACATTTTCGAGGTGCTGGAGTATTCGATCAGTTCGCCCATGTAGAAGAAGGCGGTGGTGTCTGAAACACGGGCGGCCTGCTGCATGTTATGGGTGACGATGACGAAGGTGTAGTCGCTTTTCAGATCCCAGATGAGATCCTCGACCTTGGCGGTGGCGATGGGATCGAGGGCGCTGCATGGCTCGTCCATGAGGACGACCTGGGGTTTCACGGCGATGGTGCGGGCGATGCACAGGCGCTGCTGTTGTCCGCCGGATAGGCCGAGGGCGGATTCTTGGAGGCGGTCTTTGACCTCATCCCACAAGGCGGATGCTTGGAGGGCGTCCTCGACGGATTGGTCGAGGATGGCTTTGTTCCGTTCGCCCCGGAGGCGAAGGCCGAAGGCGACGTTTTCGTAGATGCTGCGGGGAAATGGATTGGATTTCTGGAACACCATGCCGACGTCGCGGCGGAGTTTCACCACGTCCACGGAGGGGTCGTAAATATTGATACCGCTGATGTCGATGCCGCCGCGGGTGATGCGTGCTGCGGGGATTTCGTCGTTCATCCGGTTGATGCAGCGCAGCAAGGTGGACTTGCCGCAGCCGGAAGGGCCGATGAAGGCGGTGACGCTGTTCGCCGGGATTTCCAGATTGATGCCCGTCAGCGCCTGTGACGCGCCATAACAGAAGTCGAGGTCGTGCACGGCGACGGAGGAGCCTGCTTGTAGAAGGCTTGCCGGCGAGTGATGGAGGGTGTCGTGCATGGATTTTGATAGGATCAGCCGAAGGTGCCGGTGATGTAGGCTTCGGTTTGGGGTTCCTTCGGGTTTTCGAAAATCTGCATGGTGGGGCCGAACTCGATGAGCTTGCCCAGATACATGAAGGCGGTCTGGTCGGAGCAGCGGGTGGCCTGCGCCATGTTATGGGTGACGATGATGATGGTGTATTGTTTTTTCAGCTCGCGGATGAGTTCCTCGATTTTCAAGGTGGCGAGTGGATCGAGGGCGGCGCAGGGCTCGTCCATGAGGAGGATTTCCGGCTGGTTGGCGATGGCACGGGCGATGCAAAGCCTTTGCTGCTGGCCGCCGGAGAGGCCGAAGGCGCTGGCGTGGAGGCGGTCTTTCACCTCGTCCCAGAGTGCGGCGCTTTTCAGAGCGTTTTCGACGATGTCATCGAGCTCGGCGCGTTTCGTGCGGCCTGCGACGCGAAGGCTGAAGGCGACGTTTTCATAAATCGACTTGGCGAATGGGTTATACTTTTGGAAGACCATGCCGATGCGGCGGCGGAGTTCTTGGAGGTCGATGTCGCGGCGGTTGATGTCGATGTCGTGGACGAGGATCGAGCCGCCGGTGAGGTGGGCACCGGGAATGCGGTCGTTGATGCGGTTGACGCAGCGGAGGAGGGTGGATTTCCCGCAGCCGGAGGGGCCGATGAAGGCGGTGACTTGGCGGGCGGGGATGTCCATGGTGACATCGTGCAGGACCTGTTTGCTGTGATAAGCAAACGAGAGGTTCTTGATTTGAATGGCGGTGTGCATGCTTACCATTTGAGTTTGGCGCGGAGTTTGGCGCGCAGGATCATGGAGCCGAGCGAGAGGAAGGCGACGAGCACGAGGAAGACGAAGACCGAGCCGTATTGGGCGCGCTGGGTGAATTCCGAGCTCGGGATGCGCGCTGCGAGGGTGTAGATGTGGTAGGGCAGTGCCTGGACTTGAGAGGAGAGGATATCGAAGGGGCTTTTCAGTCCCTGCCACGGCAGGTCGTCCTTGGCGGCGACGGCTGCGGTGAACATGATCGGCGCGGTTTCTCCGGCCACGCGAGTGATGGCGAGCAGGGATGAGGTAAGAATTCCGGGCAGGGAAAAGGGCAGGACGCACTTTCGAATCGTCTGCCAGCGGGTGGCTCCCATGGCCAGCGAGGCGTCGCGGAATCCTTGGGGGACGGCGCGCAGGGATTCCTCGGAAGCCGTGATGATGACGGGTAGAATCATGCAGGCGAGCGTGGCGCAGCCGGCCATGAGCGAGGAGTTCCAACCTTGGAAGCTCATCACGTAGTCGCCGATGAAAAGCGGCAGTGTGAGCAATGAGCGGTCCGAAGGAGTGGCGGTGATGACTGGCACGGCGAGCACAAAGACGGAGAAGCCGAAGAGCCCGAAGACGATGGAGGGAATGCCTGCGAGGTTGAGGATGGCGAGCCGGACGGCGTGGATGAACGGGCTTTGCTTGGCGTATTCGGATAAATAAATGGCGGCGCTGACGCCGAAGAACAGGGCGAGGATCATCGAGCCGAGCGTGAGCAGGGCGGTGCCGGCGATGGGGCCGGCGATGCCGCCGCCGGAGTAGGAGTAAGTTTGCTCGTTGTAGATCGGGACGCCTTCGTGTTTGGCGAGGTAGGCGCTGTATTCTGAGGCGGGAAGCTGGTGGCGGGTGCCTTGGGTGTCGTCAAAAACGTGGAGGGTCTGGTTTTTCGCGGTGAGGAATTCAAAATCCACGAACGGAGCGTCTGCTTTGAAGAGGACGGGAGCGCCGTCGATGATGATTTTTCCAAACAGCAAGGCCGCGATGATGACGACGAAATAGGTCGCGCCCCCGAGCAGGGAGCGGACCAAGAGGTCCTTGAAGTGCCCTTTGGGGAGGCCTTTGCGGATCAGTTTTTCGGGATCGAACATGGGGTGGGGGAGTTAGTGCTTCATTTTATTCACGAAGCGATGCGCGGTGGCATTGATCGCGAGGACCGCCGCGAAGAGCAGGATGCCGACGACGAACAGGGCTCGGTAATGGACGCTGCCGAGCGGGACTTCTCCCAGCTCCTGAGCGATGATGCCGGTGAGGGTGTGGGCGGGTTGAAAAAACGAGCCGAGGCCGGAGGTGAAATCGGGGATTTTGATTCGGTTGCCGGCGACGAGCAGGACGACCATGGTTTCACCGATGACGCGGCCAAGTCCGAGCAGGACGGCGGCGAGGATGCCGGAAAAAGCTGCGGGAATCACCACGCGGAAGGTCGTCTGGACGCGCGAGGCGCCGAGAGCTTCGGAGGCTTCCGCGTAGGCAGAAGGCACGTTATTGATCGCATCCTCGGCTAGCGAGAAAATCGTGGGGATGCTCATGAGCGCGAGCAGGCAGCCTGCGGTGAAGATATTGAGTCGCTCTTCGATGGGAAATCCAGGAATCCACTGGAGGGAATCCAGCATGGATAAGTCGCGCAGCACGGTGCCGAAGACAAGGATGCCGATGAAGCCGAGGACGACGGAGGGGATGGCTTGGATGAACTCGATGACTGGCTTGACGAGCGCTTGCTCGCGGCGGGAGGCGAATTGGTTCACATAAACGGCCGCGCCGATGCCGCTGGGAATGGCGATGATGAGCGCGACGATGGAAATCATGAGCGAGCCTGCCGCGAGCGGAAGAATGCCGTAAAAATCCTGCCACTCGCCGCCGGTGACCCAGTCCTTGCCGGTGAGGAAGGAGGAGATGGCCGTGAACAAGGGGACGGGGACGTCGTGCTTCCAATCGTTGATTTCCGCCGGGGTTTTTTGGAGGTCGGCGATGAAGAGGGGCCAGGTGTTGCGCGCCACTTTGAGCAGGCGCGCGGCCTCGGGCTGGGAGAGAGTTGCGGGGAGTTGGCTGACGATACCGGCGGAGGCTTGTTCGAGTGCGGTGTGGGTTTTGACGCAGTCTGGGCGGCGTTCCAGCAGGATTTGGATGGGGCCTTCGACGTCGGGTTTATCAGCGAGGGAGGCGTGGGCCTCGGTGGTGAGTTTCTCGCGTTCGGCGGGGTCTTTGGCGCTGGCGGCGGCGGCGAGGAGGGTATTGCGGTCCTTTTCGAGGATGTCGGCGTTTTGGATCTTTTCCTTGGTGGCGGTGACGGATTCGGTCATTTCCGAGACCAGCGAGCTGAGGTCCGAGCCGGCGGCTTCGAAGGTGTCGATGGTGGCGCGCATGGCCAGCAGCGGCTCCGCTTGTTTTTGTTGGGCGGCGGCGAATTCCTCGGAGAGCGTGGTGACGAGGGCGGGGTCTTCGGTGGATTCAATAGCGCGGGCGCGGATGGATTCGATCAAATCGCGGCGCTCGTCTGCCGTGAGGTGCGGGGTGGTGGGCAGCGAGGCGAGGGCTTTGAGTTTCTGTTTGTCGAAGTTGGCCTTGAGGGCGGCGAGCATCTCCGGGTTGGGGGAAATCTCGGCTTGGGAGTTGCTGAGGACAAGATCGCGAGTGGGGCCGGTCTGGTCGGTGTAAGCGTTGAAAAGCGCGCTGGCTTCCTGCGAGCGGCGCATTTGGGAGGCGCATTTGCCGTTGATTTCGGCGTAATACGCGCGGTTGAGCACGCTGGTGAGCTGCTCGTGGGCGCTGAGATTTTTCCGCGAGAGATCGACGAATTCGAGACCGGCGATGCGATAAACCTGCAATTCGCGCTGGTAGCCGGGGAAGAATCCGAGGCCTTCCTTGAGCAAGAAAATGATGATGAGCGCGAGGATGACGATGGTCAGCCCGGCGTTGGAGGCGAAGAAGAACTTGATCGCCTTTTCGCAGGAGAAGCCCCGTTTTTGGAAACGGTGGGGCGGTTCAGTCGATGGACGGTCTGCTTGAGGCATGGTTGTTGGCCGTCTTGGTAATTGGACTTTGGGGAATAGACAAGAAAATGAGCGCCGCAGGGAGGGGGCTGCGACGCCCATTTATTAGCAACTTACAACTGCAACAAATTTTACAGGTCTCCGGCCGGGATGAATCCGACCTTGCGGACGATGTCTTGGCCAGCAGACGATTCGACGTATTTCATGAAAGCCTCAGCCTCGGCGGTCGGTTTGTCCGGCGCGTAGAGGTAGCAAAGGCGGGCATAGACGTATTTTTTGGCATTTTTGGCGACGGGCTCGACGCCGTCGATGAGGAGAGTCTTGGTGCCGGCAGTCTTGGAGTAGGCGAGGCCGACGTAGCCGATGCCGTTTTTGTTCTTGGCGACTTCTTGGGCGATTTGCTCGTTACCGGCCATTTTCAGGGAGCTGGATGGATAATCACGGCCGCCCATGGCGAGCTTCTGCCAGTCCTTGTAGGTGCCGGAGGAGGTGTTGCGGGTGTAGATCGAGATTTTCCCGGGAGCGCCGCCGATTTCCGACCAGTCCTTGATTTGACCGGTGAAGATCTTGGCGACTTGGTCCTTGGTGAGCTTGGCGAGCGGGGAGTTTTTGTTGACGATGACGACGAGCATGTCGTGGCAAATGCCGTGCTCCTTGATGTAAACGCCCTTGGTGCGGCAGAAGGTGCGCTCCTCGTCCTTGACCTTGCGGGAGGACATGCCGATTTGCGCGGTGCCATTGGCCAACGCCGGGAAGGCGGTGGTGGAGCCTTCTGCAGCGATCTCGAATTTCACGCCGGTGTTGCCAGCGGCTTTGAAGCCTTCGGCTAACTGAGGGATGAGCTTGGCGCCGAGGGTGTCGCTGCCTTTGATGCTGAGGGTTTGCGCGCCGACCATGGAAAGCATGGCTGCGGTGGCGAATAGTGTGCTGATGATTTTCATCTGATTTAGGTATTGGTGATTTGGATCAATGAGAATTTTTAGAAGGAAAAACGAAGGCCGCTCATGAAGGTGTAGCCGTCATAGTCGCCGCCGCCCATGTGGGAGTATTCGATGCCATTCATGAGCTTGAGCTTGTGGCCGTAGAGGTAGTAGTTGAGGCCGACGTAGGCGGAGGTGTAGGTGTTGCCTTTTTCGTCGTCGTTGATGACCTTGCCTTTATTGGTAAAGCCCTTGATCGGCAGTCGCTCATAGCGACCGGGAACGCGCAGGTCGTCTGAATCCTCGCATGTCGCGACTTGGAAGCGGCCTACCAGTTGCAGACCATCGGCGATGAAGTAGGACGGAATCAGGCTGATGCCGAAGACGTCGGATTGGCCGAGATCATCGTCGCCCATGCCATAGACAAGGTCGGTGGTGAGGCCGAAGCGACCGTGGGTGATATCGTTCGTGAGGGCGATGGAATCCTTGAAGGACGGTGAAGTTCCGGGGGTGTAATCTGCGTCTGGCTCGGATGATTTATAGCCGGGTTCCGAGTTATGCATGTAGTGCAAGGAGGCCACGGAGGAGTCGAAGCCGGACTGAGAGGAATAGTCGTAGCCGATTTTTCCAAGGACGATGGCACCGCCTTCGAAATCGGAGAACTCGCGCTCCCTCTCATTGCCGTAAACGCCGAGTTCGTAGAGCCAGTGTTCCTGGATTCCTTTGCCGGAGACCCAAGCACCGGTGAGTTCGCCGGGGAAGAGAGTGTTGGAAAGGAGGCTGCGCTCGATGGTGAGGATTTCCTTGGAGGAAATTTCCTGCTCGCGGGTGAACTTCACCTTGGTCTTGCCGGCGGAAATATTCACCGCATCGGAGTGGGAGTAAGTGACGAAGAGATCGTAGATGTCTTTGTAGAAGGTGTTGTCGCCCGAGTTGTCTTCGCCGTTGTTATCGACATTGATTTGGCCTTCGAATTTCCAGTTTTGGAACCACTTGGATTTGAAGCCGAAGCGATTGCGACGGACTTCGATGTCGTTGCCCCAGACATTTTCATCGTTGGCGGCGCTGACGTCCTTGTAGTCGGAGGTGTTGAAGCTGTCGTCGTTTGACTCGCCATAAATCGACTGCACCTGCAGGCGACCTTGGAGGGAGAATTCTTGGAGGATCGGGTTGCTGTCGTCTTTGTAGAGCGTGAAGGCGGACCACGCGCGGTCCCAGGCGGTTTCGCCGGGGAATTTGCCGACCAACAGGCCGGTGGCGGTGCTTGGGGAGGCGGGCGCTTCGGTGGTGGCGGCGGTTTCG
This sequence comes from Verrucomicrobiota bacterium, assembly GCA_041179105.1. Lineage (GTDB taxonomy): Bacteria > Verrucomicrobiota > Verrucomicrobiia > Verrucomicrobiales > Akkermansiaceae > Luteolibacter. Next base: position 11,200 of record JBEGUC010000006.1, read on the forward strand.
CTGCCGGCATGGGCGACGAGGCAGCCAAGCAGGCTGGTCGCGAGCAGGGTGCGGTGGATTTGTTTCATGGATTGCATTTGTTTCGGATGGCTTGTGTGACGAGATCACGCAGATTTCGTCACACACGGACGCTTGTTATGAAGTTGGCGGGAATTCCCCAAGTGGGCCTTTGTGACAGATTTGTCACAAAATCCCGCCAAGGCGTTTGTGTTCGCGCCCGCAAGCTGCGTGGGTATGGGGTTGCAATCCCGGGAAATCTGCCCTAGTTCCGCTGCTCACACGCCTCCATCCTCATGATCCCGCTCCGAATCATCGCCCGGTTTGTCACTGTCGCCGCCACGCTTTGGCTGGCGAGTTGCGCGAACCAGAAACCCACCGCTGAGGTCACGAAGGATGGCAAATTCGTGAATCCCCACCCGGCCGGCACCTATGATCATTTCAAGGCCGAGCCAACCTATCCGAAAACTTACTCGGTTTGGCAAAACGAGGAGCTGCTCTCACGCACGGACGCCGAGAACTCCTCAATTCTCATCAGCCTCGCCAAGCAGCGCGGCTTCCTCATGAACGGTGATGAGGTCGTCCTGGACTACCCGATTTGCTCCGGCATCCCGAGCCGTCCCACGCCTCCCGGCACCTTTTACATTCTTGAAAAAGTCGTGGATAAAAAATCCAACAAGTATGGAAAAATCTACGACGCCGCCGGTGAAATCGTGAACGGCGACGCCGATTCCACGCTCGACGCGATTCCCGAGGGCGGGAAATTCGAAGGCGCTGCCATGCGCTACTGGATGCGGCTCACCAATGACGGCGTCGGCCATCACATCGGTCCGGTCAGGCGTCGCCCCGCCTCGCACGCCTGCATCCGCGGGCCGAGCGCCACCATGCCGGTTGTCTATTCGAAGGTGAAACCGGGCACCCGCGTCATCGTCGAGTGACCGCGGATTGACCGTGTTTCCTCTCACAGAAAAGGCCCGGACGCTTTCGCATCCGGGCCTTTTTTTGCGCCCACTCAATGACGCGTTCAGCGCTCACTTCCAAAACCTTCGGGACAATGACACTTGCTTCCGCATCCTTCTTGCTCTCCAACAGAAATTCCTACCCGCAGCGACTTTCGTAACCGTGCCCACTCCGAATTCGCGAATTTCTACCGCTTCTTCCATCTCCCAACATGATGAAAATAAAACAGACCCTATTCGCTGTCTCGTGCAGCGTCCTCACAATCCTGTCCGCCCACGCGGCTGACAAGAAACCCAACGTCCTGGTCATCTGGGGCGACGACATCGGCAACCAGAACATCAGCCACAACAGCCGTGGCATCATGGGCTATCAGACGCCGAACATTGACCGCATCGCCAAAGAAGGCGTCGGCTTCACCGACTACTACGCCCAGCAGAGCTGCACGGCGGGGCGCGCGGCGTTCATCGGCGGCTCCTGCCCGCTGCGGAACGGCATGTTGAAGGTCGGTCTGCCCGGCGCAAAGGAAGGCTGGCAGAAAACCGACGTGACCATGGCCACGGTCATGAAGAGCCAGGGTTACGCCACCGGCCAATTCGGCAAGAATCACCAGGGCGACCGCGACGAGCATTTGCCCACGATGCACGGCTTCGACGAGTTCCTCGGCAACCTCTATCACCTCAATGCCGAAGAGGAGCCAGAGAACCTCGACTATCCGAAAGACCCGGAGTTCCGGAAGAAATACGGCCCGCGCGGCGTGCTCAAGTGCAAGGCGGACGGCAAGGGTGGCCAGACCATCGAGAACACCGGCCCGCTCACCAAGAAGCGCATGGAAACCATCGACGATGAGAGCGTCGCTGCAGCCAAGGATTTCATCACTCGCATGAACAAAGAAGGAAAGCCCTTCTTCTGCTGGTGGAACGGCACCCGCATGCATTTCCGCACCCACGTGAAGGAAGAGCATAAAGGTATCTCCGGTCAGGACGAATACAGCGACGGCATGGTCGAACACGACATGCATGTCGGCGAGCTGCTCAAGCTCATCGACGAACTCGGCATCGCGGACAACACCATCGTCCAGTATTCCACCGACAACGGCGTGCATTACAACACCTGGCCGGATGCTGGCACCACGCAGTTTCGCAGCGAAAAAAATACGAACTGGGAAGGTGCTTACCGCGTTTCCTGCTTCGTGCGCTGGCCTGGCCATTTCCTGGCGGACAAGACACTCAATGGCATCGTCGCGCACGAAGACTGGTTGACAACCTTCGCCGCCGCCGCCGGTGCGCCGGACATCAAGGAAAAGCTTCTCAAGGGCGTAGAACTCAATGGGCGCACTTACAAAAACCACCTCGATAGCTACAACCAACTCGACTACCTCAGCGGCAAAGTGAAGGAGTCGCCGCGCAAGGAGTTCATCTACGCCAATGACATCGGCGAGATCGTCGCCGCACGTATGGGTGACTGGAAGGTCGTCTACATGGAAAACCGCGGCGAGGCCATGCCCCTGTGGCGCGAGCCCTTCGTCGAGCTTCGCGCCCCGCTGCTCTTCAACCTGCGCCGCGATCCGCTCGAAAAAGCGCAGCACAACGCGAACACCTACGATGACTGGTGGCTCGACCGCATCTACCTCATCACCCCGGCCACCGACGTGGTCGCGAAGTTCCTCATGACCTTTCAGGAATTCCCACCCAGCCAGACAGCCGGTTCATTCAACCTGACCAAGATGCAGAAACAGATGGAGGAAGCAGGCAAGGCCAGCAAGTAATCCCAAGCTGAATCAATCCACCGGGCCGCACCTGTTTGCCCCGCCATAGCTTACAAGCGAAGGCGGGTTATATCCGGGTGCGGCCCTTATTTCAAATCCAGTAAATCCACCTTTGCTCCCTTTGCTATCTTCTGTAAAACCTCTCCATTTTTCACAGAAGGCAGCAAAGAAAGCAAAGACCTCCGAATTTCCGAGCATGTTGAAACAACTCCTACTTCGCTACCTTTGCTTCCTTCTGTAAAACCTCTTCCTCTTCCACACCGAATGCATCCGAAATTCCAACGCGCCGATGAGTTGAGCCGCCAAGTGATCGGAGCGGCCATCGAAGTCCATCGCCTCAAAGGCCCGGGTCTCATTGAGTCGATCTACGAAAAATGCCTGATGCGGGAACTGTTTCTCCAAAATATCCGAGCCACCCAACAACTTGTCGTTCCCATTGAATACAAGGGATACACCTTCGAGGAACCCCTCCGCCTGGATCTGTTGGTGGATGACAGCCTCCTCATTGAGCTCAAAGTCGTCACGAAGGTTCTCCCGATCCACAAGGCTCAGCTGATGAGTTACATGAAGCTCATGAACATCCCCCTCGGCCTGCTCATCAACTTCAACGAACTTCGCCTCATTGACGGCGTCCACCGCCTAATGCTCCCAGGCTCCAGTGGCCAGAATGTCAACGGTCCTCCATAACACAAAGTCCACCTTCGCTACCTTTGCTTCCTTCTGTAAAAGCTCTTCATTTTTCACAGAAGCCAGCAAAGAAAGCAAAGGATCATAAAGTTTGAAATCCTAACAATCCATCTCCATGAAAACACAAACTCGCCGCGAGTTCCTCTCCACCACCGCTGCCGCCAGCGCCACACTTTGCATGACCGGCTCACTTTCTGCCGCTCCCACCGGCAAGAAGACGTTCACGATTCTGCACACGAACGATCTCCACTCGAACCTCATCGGCCCCAGCCCCGCTTCGGACTACTCGCCCTTCACCCCGAATGATGACAAGACCCGCGGCGGCTTCGCCCGTCTGGCCACGTTGATCACCCAGCGGAAAGCGGCGCGCACCGACCAAGGCCCCGTGCTGATCCTCGATGCGGGTGATTACAGCATGGGCACCGCGTTTGCCGCAGCGATCCGCGAGACCGGCGGCGAGTTGCAATTGCTCGCGCAGATGGGTTTTGATGTCACGACGTTCGGCAATCACGACTTCGATCTCGGCCCGGACGGCACCGCGCTATCCATCGACGTGGCCGCAAAGGCCGGACGGCTTCCGGCGGTGGTCGCATCGAACACCACCTTCGAGGGAGATGACCCCAAGCTGGATGGTTTCAAGCGCCTCGCTAAAGAAGGCAAGCTCCGCCGCTACACCGTCATCGAGCGCGGCGGGCTGCGCTTCGGCATCTTCGGCGTGCTGGGCAAAGAGGCGATGTTTTACACCGGCGGTGCCGCTCCGGCGAAGTTCACCGATCCTGTCGAGACCGCCAAGGACATGGTCAAAATCCTCCGCGAGACGGAGAAAGTCGATGTCGTCATCGCCCTCAGCCACGGCGGCATGACGAAGGGCGCGGACGGCAAATTCGTGGACGGCGAGGACGTGCAACTTCCCAAAGCCGTGCCGGGCATTGATATTGTCATCGGCTCCCACAGCCACACCGAGCTGCACGAGGCTATCATCGTCAATGGCCGCACGCCCGTCGTCCAGACCGGCAAGTATGGCGAAAATCTAGGCGAACTCGTCATTTCGATCGATGGCGACAAGCTCAGCGTCGAATCCTACAAACTGCATCCCGTGGACGACACCGTGCCCGGCGATAAAGCCATGGCCGACGAAATCGAGGGGCTCAAGAAAAGCGTCACCAAGTTCGCCTTCGCCTCGCGCGGCTACAGCATTGACCAACCGCTCGCCATCGCCCCGCGCGACATCGTTAACACCTTCACCGACATCCCCGCCAGCACGCTCCTCGCCAACCTTTGCACCGATGCCTTCCGCCTCGCCACCAAGGCCGATATTGGACTGACCTCCAACGGCATGATGCGCGCCGGATTCATCAAGGGAAAAACCGGCGTGCAAACCGTCTATGATGTCTTCGCCATCGCCCCACTCGGTGCCGGCGTGCTCGACACCACGGCGGGTAGCACGCTCGTCACGGGTTACTTCACTGGCCTGGAGCTGAAGAACATGCTGGAGTTTTTCCTCGTCGATAACCCCGCCCACCCCGGCGAATATTTCCCCCGCACCTCCGGGCTGAAGATCCGTTACGACATGTCGCGCAATAAGTTCGACGTCGTGACCGCGCTTGAAATCGGCGACATCGATCGCGGCTACAAGCCCATCGGCATCACCGACAAGGACGAGCAACTCTATAGTCTCACCACCCCGCTGTATCTCGCCGCGATTCTCGTCGCCATCCCGAAATACTCCAAAGGCAAACTCCCGCTCGTCGCGAAAAACAAAGATGGCCAGCCGCTCAAATCCAAAGTCGAAGCCCTCGACGACCCGCGCAGCGACACTCCCGACCTGCTGCCCCCAGCGGGCACACTCGACAAATCCAGCATCGCCACTACCGGTGGAAACGGTGCCCCCACCGAGATCAAAGAATGGCAAGCCATCATGGATCACCTCCGCAGCCTCCCGGCCAAGCAAGGCGAGCTGCCCGTCATCCCCGTGGATGAGCGCGCCAACGAAGTCCGGGCGATCAAGGTCGGCTGAGCCACTTTTGCCAATCCGATCAGCCCCTGGAACTATCGAATGATAAAAAGGAAGCCAGCCGTCACCAAACGAGCCGCCGTCACGAAGACCAAGCCCGCTGCTTTTATCCTCATCTACCTTGCAGTCGGCCTTTCTCATCGAAGCCCAAACACCCATAAACTTCCATGAAACTCCATCTACTCCCGCTCCTCCTCGTCACCTCCGCCATCCACGCCAACGAGGCCGATCTCGCCCAGCAACTCGCCAACCCCGTCGCCTCGCTCATCAGCGTGCCGATCCAGGGAAATATCGATTTCGGCGTCGGCCCGGGCGACGGCACCCGTTCGGTCACCAACATCCAGCCAGTCATCCCATTCGAACTCAGCGAAAACTGGAATCTCATCTCACGCACCATCCTGCCTGTGATCGATCAGGAAGGAATCGACCTCGCCGGAGCCACCGATGCATTCGGTCTTGGCGATACCGTGCAAAGTTTCTTCATCTCGCCGAAATCCAGTGATCCGATCTGGGGTCTTGGCCCGGTGTTTCTTCTTCCCACCGCCACCGATGACTTATTAGGCGGTGAGCAATGGGGCGCTGGACCGACCGGACTCGTCTTGCGACAAAGCGGCCACTGGACCTATGGCGCACTGGCCAACCACCTCTGGAGTTTCGCTGGCGATGATGCACGAAATGACGTGAACGCCACCTTCCTCCAGCCTCTCGTCTCCTACATCACCGACTCCAAAACCACCTTCGGCCTCAGCCTCGAGTCCACCTACGATTGGGACGGCGGCGAGTGGAACGTGCCTGCTAACTTCGTCGTTAGCTAATTACTCAAAATCGGCGATCAGCCCGTTCAGATCTTCGGCGGTGTCCGCTACTATCTCGACAAACCCGACGGCGGCCCCGAGTGGGGACTGCGTTTCGGCATGACCTTCCTGTTTCCCCAGAGCTAATACTAACCGATTCTTAAAACTTCATGAAATATCCTCTCATCGCCAGCACTCTCCTTCTAGTTGCCCTGCCTACCCTCGCCGAAGAAAGCGGGGCGGGTCGCTATGTGCCGGGAAATGCCGCCACTCTCATCGACCTGCCGCCGACCAAGGCTGGCTGGGTTTTCGAGTCCATCTATCTCCACTACGATGGGGACTCTTCCGCAACCGGCACATTTCCAGACGCCGGCCTCGTCACCGCAGGCTTGGATGCCACCTCGGACGCGTTCATCCTTGGCGGTTTTTACACCTTCGAGACACCGGTGCTGGATTCCTCGTTCAGCATGGGAGCCTTCCTTCCCTACATGTGGATGGATGTGACTGCGAACGTCGTTAGCGGTGGCTCCACAGGCTTCCGGACGGATACGGCGGATGGCATCGGCGATGTCACCCTCATTCCGGCGATGATGGCTTGGAAAAAAGACTCCTGGCAATACAGTGCCTTGCTGCCGATCTACGCCCCAACCGGTGAATACAACGTCGGCAGTCTCGCCAACGTGGGGCGCAACTACTGGACCTTTGATCCGACATTCCAAGTTTCCTATAACAACGCGAAGACCGGATTCAACGCCGCCATCTTCACTGGCATCACCCTCAACACGGAAAATCAAGACACCGACTATCAGAGCGGCTCCGCATTTCACATCGATGCCAGTGTCCAACAACTCCTCCCGCTCGGACCGGGCTTCCTCAGCCTCGGCTTCAATGCTTTTTACTACGAGCAAATCTCAGGCGACCGCGGAGCCGGGGCCAAGCTAGGCGGCTTCGAAGGCCGCTCCACAGGCATCGGCCCGGCATTGGGTTACATCCTGCCCTGCGGTGAAAATACGCTCGTCGCAGAGGCCCGCTGGCTCCCGGAACTCGATACCAAACGCCGCCTCGAAGGGGATTACTTCTGGCTGAAGCTCGCCTATCAATTCTGATGAATTTTGGACCCGCGCGTCATCGTCGAGTGACCGCGGATTGACGCGTTTCCTCTCACAAAAAAAGCCCGGACGCTTTCGCATCCGGGCTTTTTTTGCTGAAGCTCATTCCTCTTCTTCTTCAATGAACTTTTCATGGCCCGCCTTTTTCATCTCCTTGATGGCGGTGACGATCTTCGCGACCTCGTCCATTTTTCCGTTCAGGAAGGCTTCCTCCACCTCGCAAAGAGTCACGAAGAGCTTGCCGATCATCTTGCGGTATTCGAGCAGCGCCTTCACTTTTTCCGGCCCTTCCGGCATCGCCTTGAGCATTTCCGGGATTTCCAACGCGCTCTTCAGCGCCGCCTGCTGGGCCTCGCGGGCTTGGGCGGCCCCCTTCACCGGATCGGTTTCCTTGCGGAAGCCTTTGAACGCGTCGTTCATGGATTCCATTTGCTTGGCCAGTGGCGACTCTTCTTTCTCGGCGGCACCCGCGGGCATCAGCATCAGGCCCGCTGCACAGCTCATTAGGAACAATTGTTTTTTCATGTGCTGCGAATACGAGCGAAATTCAGCCGACTTTCCAACCGTGAATTTTTCGTTTATTTCCACTGCTTCTCCGGCATGGTGGTGCGCTTGAAATCGAGATTCAAATGGCGGCGGCGGATCATCTGCGCCGTTTGCGTGGCCGTGCCGATCTTGCTCGGCTGGTTCGCGCTGCCATTCGCCGTCTCGCTGCCCGGCGGACTGCTCGAAAATCCCGCCGCCTCGCCGCGACTGCTCGACCGCCATGGCGCGCCGATCCTGCACCTCACGCTGGCGGATTCGTCGCGCGCCACGCCGGTCGCGCTGGAGGAAATTCCCGCCGATTTCATCGCCTGCACGATCGCCGCAGAGGACAAGCGGTTTTACCGGCACGGCGGGATCGATCTGCTCGCCACGCTGCGGGCGGGCCGGGATTTCCTCGCCCGGCGGCGGGTGGTTTCCGGCGCGTCCACCATCACCCAGCAGTTGGTGAAAATCTCCTCGCCACCCGCGAAACGCAGTCCGTTCACCAAAATTTACGAAGCGCTCGCCGCCCGCCGTCTGGAAATGACTTGGTCGAAAAACCAGATTCTCAGCGCCTATCTGAACCGCCTCGACTACGGGAATCTCCGCACCGGCACCGCCGAGGCCGTGCGTTTCTATTTCCAAAAACCCCTCACCGACCTCTCGCTCGCCGAGTGCGCCCTGCTTGCTGGCCTCCCGCAAGCCCCGTCGCGGCTCAATCCCATCCGCCACCCGCAGCGCGCGCTGCTCCGGCGCGACACCGTCCTCCGTCGCCTCGCCGCCATCGGAAATCACGATCCCGCCCGCCTCGCCGCCGCCCTTGCCGAGCCGCTCACCCTCCGCCCGCTCGCCGAATCCCAGCCCGCCCCGTGGCTCGCCGCCCAATCCGCAATTTCAAACCTCAAATCTCAAATCCGCACCACCCTCGATCTCCCGCTCCAGCGCGACCTCGAAACCATCGTCCGCGAGGAAGTGGCCAAACTCCGCGAGGCAAATCTCCGCCACGCCGCCGTCGTCGTCATCCACAACCCGACCGGGGAAATCCTCGCCCTCGTTTCCTCCGCCGACTGGACCGACCCGCGCGGCGGCCAGCTCAATGGCGCGCTCGCCCCGCGTTCGCCCGGCTCCACGCTCAAGCCCTTCACCTACCTGCTCGCCATCGAGCGCGACCACCGCATTCCCGCTTCCATCCTCGCCGATATTCCCAGCCCGTTCCGCACTCCGCAGGGCCTCGACCTGCCGGAAAATTACGATCGCAACTACCGCGGCCCGGTCACCCTCCGCACCGCGCTCGCCTGCTCGCTCAACGTCCCCGCCCTCCGCGAACTCAACTCGCTCGGCGGCCCGCAGCCCCTCCAGCAGCTTCTCGAAAACCTCGGCATCACCACCCTCGGCAGTGATTCCTCCCTCCACGGCCTCGGCCTCACTCTCGGAAATGCTCCCGTCCGCCTGCTCGAACTCACCAACGCCTACGCCACCCTCGCGCGCCAAGGCCGGCATCTCCCACCCGTTCTCTTCCCTTCAACGTTCAACGTTGGAAGTTCGATGTTCGACGTTCGCAGCGCCTATCTCATCACCGACATCCTCGCGGACGCCGCCGCCCGCGCCCCGTCATTTCCGCCCGGCGGCCCGCTGGATCTTCCCTTCAAGTGCGCCGTGAAAACCGGCACCTCCTCCGATTTTCACGACAACTGGTGCCTCGGCTTCACCCCCGAATTCACCGTCGGCGTCTGGGCCGGAAATTTCGAGCAGGAGCCGATGAAGGGGCTTTCCGGAATCGCTGGAGCCGGCCCCATTTTCAACCGCGCCATGCTCCGTCTCCACCGCGACGTCCAGCCGACTTGGTTTGCCCGCCCCGCCGGACTTGTGGAAATCACCATCGACCCGCGGACTGGGAAACGAGTCCCTGCCGCCGAAAACGCCCGCCGCGATCTCGCCCCGACGGACCAAGTTCCGCCCGCCGCCACTCCCGCTGACTACGACGCCGGCGGTCGTGCCCTGCTCGATCTCAGCTACGCCGAGTGGTTCGCCAGCCGCCACAATTCCCGCCGCAACGAGCTTGCGCTCGACGCCGCCCGCGCCCCGGAAAAACTTCGCATTATCAGCCCAGCCGACAACGCGACCTTCCTCCTCGACCCGGAAATCCCCTCCGGCTCCGACAAGCTCCGCCCCGTCACAAACCTTCCCGGCACCGCCCGTTGGGAATCCGCCACCCTCCGCATCGAGCCCGCCAGCCCCGAGCCGATCATCCATCTCACCCCCGGCACTCACACCCTATCCGCCACCGATCCCGCCACCGGCACCATCCACAACCTCACGCTGCGGGTGAAGTCGCTTTGAGCGCAGAACGTGTCTCAGGCAAAGAACTCCATTTGCTCGATTTCCCGCGGATCTTCGAAGCGGACGCCGACGCCTAGCAGACGGACGGCACGATTGTTGCCGCGCCGCCACGCTTCCGCGAGAAGCTCTTCGAAAACGGCGGGCTCGACGAGGTGGCCAGCGCGCTCGGCGGTGGTGCGGTGGAAGTCCGCGAACTTCATTTTGACGACGAGCGAGCGGATGACGCGATCCGGGTGGGACTTGGCGAGGTCCTCGATGAGGCCGTCGAGCATCCCGCGCATTGGCGGAATCAGCGCGGGGAGGTCTTGGATGTTTTGGGAAAATGTCGTTTCGCTGCTTACCGACTTGCGGGTGCGGTCGGGAGTGACGGCACGGTCGTCGATGCCGCGGCAAAGATGCCAGAGCTCGACGCCCCATTTCCCGAAACGCCGGGAGAGTTCGATCTGGTCGAGCTGTTGGAGATCGGCGCAGCTCTCGATGCCGAGAGCCGTGAGTTTTCCGCGCATTTTCTGGCCGACGCCCCAGATGCGACCGACGGGCAACGCGGCCATGAAGGCGGGGATTTCCTCGGCGGCGACTTGCTTCTGGCCGTTCGGCTTGTGCCAATCCGAGGCGATCTTGGCGATGAGCTTGTTGGAGGAAATCCCGGCGGAAGCGGTGAGGCCAGTTTCCTCGAAAATCTGCGCACGAATCTCGCGGGCGATGGCCGCGCCGCTGCTCTGGAGGTGGGAAACGTCGAGGTAAGCCTCGTCGAGCGAGAGCGGTTCGATGAGGTCGGTGAAGCGCCCGAAAATGGCGCGGATCCGCGAGCTAACCGCCCGGTAGAGCTCGAACTGGACAGGGACGAGGATGAGCTGGGGACAGAGTTCGAAGGCCTTGAAAACCGGCATGGCCGAGCGGCAGCCGAATTTCCGCGCCTCGTAATTCGCGGTGGTCAGCACCCCGCGGCGGTCGCGGCCGCCGACGCCCACTGGCTTGCCGCGCAAGGCAGGATTTTCCCGTTCCTCGATGGCGGCGTAGAAGCAGTCCATGTCGATGTGGATGATTTTTCTCAACGTGGCGGGCGTCCGTGTTCCATACTGTCATTTGAGTTCTAAAAAATCAGAGGATTAGCAACAGGCTTGCAAGGTTGCAAGCATCCGGGCCGTTTCATGCGCCATGACCCGCGCCCTTTGGTTTCTGCCGCTCGCATTCGCTCTGCGCCTTTCCGCCCACGAACTGCCACCGCTGCCCGCCGAGCTCGCGGCCTACGTGCTGACTCCGGCTCCGGAAATCACCTCCTCACTGCTCCAAAAAGGCGACCGCCTCGCGATCTGCGGCGACTCGATCACCGAGCAGAAACTCTACTCGGTCCTCTTGGAAACCTACCTGACCGCCTGCCTGCCAGAACTCGAAATCACTTGCCGCCAATACGGCTGGAGCGGCGAGCAAGTCGCCGGGTTTCTCAATCGCATGGAGAACGACGTGCTCCGTTTTAAGCCCACCCTCGCCACGACCTGTTATGGCATGAACGACTTCGGCTACGTCCCTTACGACGAGGCGATCGCCGCAGATTATCGGAAAAACCAGACGGCAGTGATCGACGCGTTCCAGGGAATCGGCTGCCGCGTGGTGCTCGGCTCCTCGGGAATTATCGACTCGGTGCCGCAGTGGGTGAAGTCCGCCAAGGGCACCCAGCAGGATTTGAATCTCGCCCTCTCGCGCTTCCGCAACATCGGCGTGGAGGTCGCCGAGGCCGAGGGCGTCGGCTTCGCGGATCTCTACCGGCCAATGCTGTTAGCCGATCATGTGGCGAAGAAGCAACACGGCCCGGATTTCAAAATCTCCGGCAAGGACGGCGTGCACCCCGGCTGGGCGGGCCAGCTCGTCATGGCGTATGGATTTCTCAAAGGTCTCGGCGTCAGCGGCGATCTCGGCGCGGTGACTTATGACGAGGCCACGGGCAAAGCCACCGCTGCGAACGGCCACGAAATTCTCGCCACGGAAAGCGGTAAAATCACCCTCCGCAGCACCCGCCTTCCCTTTTGCGTCGGCCCCGGCGCGATTGACAAGGATGACTCAATCCGCGCGGGCCTCGCGCTGGTGCCCTTCGACGACGAGTTGAATCGCTTCATGTTCCGCATGAAATCGCCGAAGACCGCGAACTACACCGTCACCTGGGGCGATCAGAGCCGGACTTACACCGCCGGCCAATTGAAGGAAGGCATCAACCTCGCGAAAGATTTCGACACCAACCCGCTGCTGCCCACATTCCAAAAAATCCGCGACGCAGTTTCCCAAAAGCAGGCGTATGAAACCCGCCAGATCAAGACCCTCGCCCACGGCCCGGAAGGCGCGGTGGATCTTGAGGCGACCTTCGCGCTCACGGAAAAAGCCCGCGCACCATTGGCAAAAGCCGTGCTCGACGCAAAACAACCCGCCGAGCACGTGATCACCGTCGCGGCAGTGAAGTGAGGCCGGTTTTTCAAAGTTTTCGGCCTTTGCCTAGCTGCTGGATTCCTTCACAAATCCGCCATGTCGATTTTTGAAAAAGCCCGCGAACTCGCGGTGATCAGCTCATCCGCCGCCGTCATCGGCTGGGACCAGGAAACCTATCTGCCGCCCGCCGCCGCGAAATACCGGGCGGACCAGCTCGCTTGGCTGTCCTCCCGCGCGCACGAACTCGCGACTTCCGAGGCTTGGAAAAACGACCTCGAAGCCGCCGAAGCTGCGAACGCGGGCACCGATTTCAAGCTCACCGCCAACCTCCGCGAACTGCGCCGCGAGTTCGACCGGGCGACGAAATTACCGGTCGAGTTGGTCGCCCGCGATTCGGTGGTCAGCTCACTCGCCAAGCACGCGTGGGCGGATGCCCGCGAGCGCTCGGACTTTTCCAGCTTCGCGCCGCACCTGGAATCTTTGCTCGGAATCGCCCGCGAAAAGGCGGAACTCTGGGGCTACGCGAACGAGCCTTACGACGCCCTGCTGGAAGGCTTCGAGCGTGGCACCAGCACCGCCGCCGTCGCTAACTTGTTCGATGCGATGCGCCCTGCGGTTCGGGAAATCGCAGCCCGCGCGGTGGAAAACTCCAGGGCCCACGCGCCGACTCTACCCGCCGGTCCCTACCCCGTCGCGGCCCAACAGAATTTCAACGCCCGCGTCGCCGAATCCATCGGTTTCGATTTTCAAGCTGGCCGGATCGACACCACCGCGCATCCGTTCTGCACCACGCTCGGCCCGCGCGACGTGCGGTTGACGACTCGCTACATGGAGTCGGATTTCACCTCATCGCTCTTCGGCGTGCTGCACGAAGCCGGTCACGGACTCTATGAGCAAGGCCTGCCCGCCGAGGATTTCGGGCTTCCTTCCGGCTGTGCCGTTTCGCTGGGCATCCATGAATCGCAATCCCGGCTGTGGGAAAACCACGTCGGCCGCTCGCGCACGTTCTGGGAGAAATGGTATCCCGCCGCGCAGGAATGCTTCCCGCAGTTGGCAGGATTTCCGTTGGAGAAATTCCTGCGCTACCTGTGGCGCGCCGAGTTCTCACCGATCCGCGTGGAGGCGGACGAGGCGACTTACGATCTGCATATCCTGCTCCGCTTCGAGCTGGAGCGGCGGATGGTCAGCGGTAGCCTAAAAGTCGCCGACGTGCCCGCCGCGTGGAACGAACTTTTCCGGGATTTGTTCGGATTCGCGCCCAAGGACGACCAACACGGCTGCCTGCAGGACATCCACTGGTCCATGGGTGGGCTCGGCTATTTCGCCACTTACACGCTCGGGAACATCAACTCCGCCCAGCTTTTCGCCGCCGCCCGTAAGGATCCAAACGTCGCCGCTGCCTTCGACCGCGCCGACTACCTCCCCCTGCTCGGCTGGTTGAGAAAATCCGTCCACGCCCACGGCGCGACGCTCGATCCTGCGGAACTCATTCGGCAAGCCACCGGCAGCCCGCCGACGACTGACGCCTACCTAGCCCATCTCAAATCCCGCTATCTCTGAGCAGCGGTGGCCCTCAATCGAGAAACTTGCCGGGATTGAGAATGCCGTTAGGATCGAGGGCGTTTTTCAGGGCGCGGTGGGTGGCGTAGGAAACCTCGCCGAGGGCCTGGCGGACCCAGGGCTTTTTGGCGAGGCCCACGCCGTGCTCGCCGGTGATGGCTCCGTGGTTAGCGAGGACCCAGGTGAAAAGCCGGTCGAGCGCGGCATCGGCGCGGGCGCGGGTTTCCTGGTCTTCGTAGTCGCGCACCATCAGGTTGGTGTGGATGTTGCCGTCTCCGGCGTGACCGAAGCAGGCGATGGGGATGGCGGTTTCTTTCTCTAACTTGCGAGCGAAGGTGACGAGCTCGACGAGCTTGGAGCGGGGGACGACGATGTCCTCGTTGAGCTTGGTGAGGCCCGTGTCGCGCAGGGAAAAGGAGAACTCGCGGCGGAGTTTCCAGATCCGCTCGCAGGAGGCCTCGTCCGGGGCGCGCTCGATGAAGGTGGCCCCGAGTCCGGTTAGCAGCTGATGGAGTTCCTCAATCTCCGAGAGAGTGGCGGCGGGGCGGCCGTCAATCTCGACGATGAGGTGGGCGTTGCCGGGCGGAAAGACGTCGGCACCGAGCTTGTTGCGGGCGGCGGCGAGGGTGAAGGTGTCGGTGATTTCGAGGGCGGAGGGAAGGTGTCCGGCATTGAGGATGGCTTGCACGGCGGCGGCGGCCATCTCGAACTCGGGGAAGATCGCGGCGAGCATCGCACGGCTCGCGGGCTTGGGGATGAGGCGGAGCGTGGCCTCGGTGACGATGCCTAACATCCCCTCGGAGCCCGTGAAGAGTCCGACGAGGTCGAAGCCGGTCTTATTTTTGTGCAGGCGGCCGCCGGTGCGGAGGATTTCGCCGCTGGCGAGGACGACCTCCAAGCCTAATACGTAGCTGCGGGTGACGCCGTATTTCAAACAGCGCGGGCCGCCGGCGTTGGTGGCGATGTTGCCGCCGATGGAGCAATCTTTGAGCGAGGCGGGATCGGGCGGATATTCCCAACCAACGGCGTGCGCGGCGGCCTGGAGATCGCCCGTGATGACGCCGGGCTGGACGATGGCCACGCCGTCCTCCGGGTGGATGCCGAGGATGCGGCTCATCCGCGCGGTGGATAGCACGATGCCGCCCTGCACCGGCACGCAGCCGCCGACGTAGCCGAAGCCCGCGCCACGGGTGGTGACCGGGATTTTTCGCGCATTGGCGAATTTCAAAACCGCAGCGACATCGGCGGTGGACTCGGCGAAAACGACGACGTCGGGCGGATGGCTGGCGGACCACTTGTCGCCGGAATTCGCGGTGAGGATCTCGGCGGCGGCGGAGATTTTACCGGCGCCGATGAGGGCGGCGAGAGGGGCGAGCCAGTCGTGGGGTGATAAACTCATGTCAGCTGCGGCCAACATCATGGACGCCGCCCCGGACCGTCAACCTCGGATCGGTGGGTTTTGGGCACACTTTTGCCTGAGCAAGTGATCCACCAAAACCAGCGTTGCCATGGCTTCCACAATCGGCACGGCGCGGGGGAGGACGCAGGCGTCGTGGCGGCCTTTGCCGGAGAGTTCGGTGTTTTCGCCTCCGGCGGTGACGGTTTCCTGGCTACTCATGATGGTGGCGGTGGGCTTGAAGGCGACGCGGAAGATGATGGATTCGCCATTGGAAATGCCGCCTTGCACGCCGCCGGAGCGGTTGCTGGTGGTGCGGACTTGGCCATCGACCATGCGGAATGGATCGTTGTGCTCGCGGCCGGTGAGCAGGGTGCCGGAGAAGCCGGAGCCGATCTCGAAGCCCTTGGTCGCGGGGATGGAGAGCATGGCTTTGGCGAGGTCGGCTTCGAGTTTGTCGAAGATCGGCTCACCGAGGCCGGGCGGGCAATTCCGGATGACGCACTCGATCACGCCGCCGACGGAGTTTCCGTCCGCGCGGATGGTTTTGATGCGCTCGATCATGGGCTCGACCATCGCGGCGTCGCCGGTGCGGACGATGTTGGATTCGATATCCTGAGAAGTGACGGTCTCGGGATCGACGTCGGCGTTGAGTTCTTGGATGGATTTCACCCAGGCGAGGATTTCGATGCCGGGGTGAAAGGTGTCGAGCACTTGCTTGGCGACGGCGGCGGCGGCGACGCGGCCGATGGTTTCGCGGGCGGAGGCGCGGCCGCCACCGGAGCTGGAGCGGATGCCATATTTCGCGTCGTAGGTGTAGTCGGCGTGGCTGGGGCGGTATTTCGCGGCCATTTCATCGTAAGCGCCGGGGCGTTGGTCGGTGTTGCGGACGAGGATGGCGATGGGGCAGCCGAGGGTGACGCCATCTTGGAGGCCGGAGAGAATTTCCGCAGTGTCCGCTTCCTTGCGCGGGGTGACGATTTCCGACTGGCCCGGGCGGCGGCGGTCGAGCTCGTGCTGGATTTGCTCAAGTGAAACTGGAATGCGAGGCGGGCAACCATCGATGACGACACCGACGCCGCCACCATGCGACTCGCCGAAAGTGTGGATGCGGAAAACCTGGCCGAAGGTGGATGACATGCGCGGAGGTTTAAGCAGGGAGCGGCGCTGGGCAAGCGGGAAGGCAGATTGCGGTCCTGCGTCGGGGCTGCCATCTGAGCAAAAGGCTCTGCTGATGTTCAGTGGCGCTTGAAGCGTGCTTCGTATTCACCATGAAGGCGTAGATACATCGCTTCGAGTGCTTCCAGGCTCAATCTTCCAAGAATTTCATCGGAACTCACATCAAGGGCAAGGAACTCCTCGAGCGTCTGGATTTTTCCGATCCACAGTCCCTCGACACGGCCCTCGACACGGCCCTCGGCTTTCAGTTTTTCGGCGACAGACATGGCGTTTCTTTTAAGTTCGGGGTTCGTCGAAAGGCTATGGTAAATCTTTTTTGCGTCAAGGTCGCTGTCGGAATGAAGAGCGTAGAGCAGCATGAGACCCAGCAGGTTATCTGGAAGATCCTTGGCGGAAAAGCCGGCCAGCCATTGGAAAAAGCGCAGAAGTTCCTTTTGCCGGGCGAGTTTCATGAGTTGGAGGACGATGCGCAGGCGGGTGTCGTTTTCCTCAGTGATCGGATCGAAGCGGGTGAGATCTAGCAGTGCATGGTGGAATTTCGGCAGGAACGGAAGCAGATCTGCGGCAATTTCTGCAGGAAGCTCGAATAGATCCTCGAAGGCGGTGGAAATGTTCCAGGATTCCGGACCTTGATGGAAAACGATGGGTAGCACGGGCGGCAGCGGGAATCCGTGGGCTTCGTGATGTCGAATAAGAATTTCCGTCACATAGCCGAGCAACCTCAATGGCATGGTCGAATCCGGAGTGCTCTGATGTTCAAAAAGAAGATAGAGCCGCATCTTCCGCTCGCCGATGCGGACGGAGAAAAGCAGATCCGAATGCACCTGCTGGAGACTGGATTTCACGAACGAGCCGGGAAGAACCGTGAGCGTGGTCCAGTCGATGAGCGCGGTGATTGCCGGCGGTAGATGGCTCTTAAAAAAGGCCGTGGCATGCTCCGGTTGGGAGAAGATCGCTTTGAAAAAGCCGTCGTTCGTATGCGCAGCGGGAGTGAGTGATTTTTCGTCAGGTTCCACAGAGCTGAGATTCGACCAAGCGTCCGCCAGAGACAAGGAGCCTTTCGACCGGGGCTGTTTTTCATCCAAAGCAACGGAAGAACAGGCAGGAATGCCTATGTCACACCGCGGATCAGGCGGCGCTTTTCCGGTTTTGCACTTTGCACTTTGCCCGCCCGGCAATTACGAAGAACCCCATGCGACTGAGGCTGCCCGAGCGGGTCATTGAGTTTCCCCGGCGTCCGCTGGTGATGGGGATCGTGAATGTGAACGACGATTCGTTTTCTGGCGACGGGACGCTGGATTTTGAAAAGGCGGTCGCGCTGGCCCGGAGCCAAGTGGCGGCGGGGGCGGACGTGATCGACGTGGGAGCGGAAAGCGCGCGGACGAATCGGGCGGCGGTGCCGGTGGCGGAAGAATTGCGGCGTTTCCGGGGATTTCTGGAGCGCTGGGACGAGGTTTGGCAAGGTGTGGAGCCGCGTGACGCCGAGCAAATTTGGCCGCCGATTTTGTCGGCGAACACCTGGCGGACGGAGGTGGTGAGGGGAGTTTTGCAGGCGGGAAACGTGGAGCTGGTCAATGACATGGGCGCACTGCCGGACGCCCGAAACGCCCGGCTTTGCGCGGCTCACGGCGCGGCACTGCTCGTGATGCACAGCGTGGGCGAGCCGAAGATCCCGCATTTCCAGCAGCAATGGTCCGACGTGATGGGGGCGATGGAACGGTTTTTCGAGGACAAACTCGCGCTCGCGCAAGCCGCCGGACTCTCGCCGGAAGCGGTCATCCTGGACCCCGGCATCGATTTCGCGAAGCAGCGGGAGGACAATCTCACGGTGTTTCGCGAGCTGGGGCGTTTGCGGAAATTCGGGCGGCCGGTGCTGGTGCCGGTTTCGCGGAAAACGGTGATCGGCGAGGTGCTGGGTCTGTCCGAGCCGTCCGACCGGGATGCCGGGACTCTCGCCTGCCTCAGCGCGGCGATGGCGCGCGGGGCGGAGATTTTCCGCGTCCACCACGTCGAGGCGGCGTGGCAGGCGGTGAAAACGCTCGCGGCGATTCAGCCCACCATTTGAGCCGCAGGGTTTTTCAGCTCGGCGAGCGCATTCAAAAGCTGGTGATGATTCTCCAGCCCCAGCCGCTCGCGGATCGAGCCGAGCCGCTTGTCCACGGAATCCCGGCGGACGCCGAGCTCGCGGGCGATTTCGTGGCGCGGGCGGGATTTTAGAATCTTCTCAAGCACCTGCACGTCCTGAGCGCTCAGTGAATTTGCGGGGCCTGCGCAAATCCGGGAGTCCACGAACCCACACAAGGCCCGCCAATTTTTCTCCAATCGCTCGCGCTGTTCGATCCGGCGGCTGATCACTCCCAGTCGCAGGCCCATCAATTGGAACACCTCGCAGTCCCGCTCGGTGAAATCGAGCGCTCGCCGGTTCCATGTCAGGAGGATCCGCCGATCCTGAAGCATGCAGGGTGTGTAGGCGAGTTGATGATTCGAGTCCAAATGACGATAAACCTCGCGGAACAGCGGGTTTTCGCGAAAACGTCCATAGCTTTGAAAATCCGACAAGCGCTTGACGCCCTCTGAGGTGGCCACGAGTTGACCCGCCGCGATGACCGGGTGATGAGCCACCACCTCATTGAAGATCTGGAGCAGATTGGTGAATGGCAGCATGTAGGACTCATTCATCTTGAAATTCATCAGATGGCTCAAATCGGGCGACCAGTTGTTCCAGCACATACAGTCCGCAGGGAGAATCGCAGCGGAATCTTCCAGGAAGCGGACTTCAAGTTCATCCAGAGTTGTGAGGCCTGCCATGCCCAGCATCGTCCGGTCGATTTTCCGCACGGTGGCTTCGCTGAGGTCTCGAAATCGTTGCATGGGTTAGTGGATCGGGTTGGACATCTTCAGGATCACCGCCGCACGGCTCCTCACCCTGAGTTTTCGATAGAGATTGGCCAAATGCGTCTCCACCGTCCGGATCGCGCAGCCGAGAATGATCGCGATTTCCGGCGTGGTTTTCCCCTGCTGCAACCATGACATGACTTCGGATTCGCGCCGGGTGAGGACGGCCGCCGGTCGCGATGTTGGTGCCGCATCGCCCTCCGTTTGCCCCGACCAGATCAGGATGCCCTTGCCGCTGTGATGAATCGCCTCGTTAGGAATTCTGCCAATCAAGCCCAACCACGAGGAGGGCATTTTCCCGGTCCGTTGTAATTCCCGCTGGGCATTCCCGCTTAGCCAAAGACCGTCGCCGGGGCAGTCCAGCGCCACACACCACCCGGCCACATCCAGCAACTCCGCCCAAGCTTGCAGCCGCCGTCCCAGCCGTTCGTTCCGCTGCCGGAGCTTCTCATCCAGTCGGACGAGGAAATCATCCGTCGATTCCACGGAATCGACGGATTGAGAGTCACGAGAAGTGGGACGGCGATGGAAATACACTGTGCGAAAATCCAACAAATCGCTACCATGAGGTCAAGATTTCCCCATGGCCTCCGGTGGCGGGACTACGTAAGTTAGGGGATTGTCAAAGAGCCTCCCGCCGTGTTACCTCTTTCTTTGGTGTTCGGATCAATTTCACCCGCCCAGCCTCAAGCTGGTGAATATTGATCATCAGTCACCGATCACCTTCCCACCGGAAGTCCACCGCCCACGGCCAGAACGGCGTCACCCTCACTCCCCCTGCCATTCCCCCCCGGTGGATTACACAGTTGAGCCAGTGATCGATCCCCTTCTAGCCGTGGGCGGCCATGACTTGCTTGAGGCGAAGCACTGCAAATTTTCTAAACTCCATCAATTCATGAAATCTCGCTCCACCCGCGCTCCATCGTTTGGCGTCATCATGGCGGGAAAAGTTAGATTGTTCTTTTTAAGGAATGCCGCCTTTGATTTCAAATAAGAATGCACCCGCACGCGATTTCTTTGAATAACAATCACTTAGCGAGAGACTTTGGGCTGGTTGCCTCAAGGCTTTCCAAGCTGCTCATCCACGTCGCGGAAGCGAATGGTGTCCCTGAGCGGGTGATGCGCTCCGGTGCCGGACTCGTCGCCAGCCCGGATGAACTCATGAAGACCAACGGAACGATCCGGTGGAAGGATCTGGTCACCCTGGGAGACCGTGTGGACGCTCACTTTGGTAATGACGAAGCATTGGTGGCCATGGGGAGAACCTACTATCAGCATTTAGAACATCTGCCCTATGTGCGGGCGGCGTCATCCATCTTCACTTTGAGAGGGGCGTTTTATTTTTCAAATCGCTTCGTCACTCCTCACAATTACGAGGCGCTAGTCTGCACGATGCGCTGGCTGACGCGTCGGGAAGCGGTGATGACCAACCGGCTTAAATACGAGGGTGACTCCGCCTCGCTTCCCATCGCTCACATCGCAAAAGGGGTTTTGGAATATTTCCCAACCCTCTTCGGTAGAGATCCGTTACCGTTTGTAGAGATGGAGGTGGATGAGCGCGAATCCCGCCTCCATATCAAGCTGCCACCGCCATTGCGGCCATGGTTTTTCATGAAGCGGGTGGTCCGAGCTCATTTACCAGATCATCAACGGTGGCAGATGCTTCGTGACCAGGAAGTGCTTCTCCGGGAGAGTCAGTGGGATGCCTCGCGTAGGCAAAAAGTGCTGGACGAACTACTCACCCACACCGCGCAGCCAATCGTATTGCTTGAGGCGGGGCAGGTGGTTTTTTTCAATCAAGCGACCGTGGATTTGATCGGCACGGCGGAGGATGCCCGGGCTTTGCCTTATCAGGAAATTGCAACCCGGATGGATGGCGCGACGGGTCAAGCGCGCGTGAAATTTGCCTTCACGACGAGCGGTGGTGCGATGATCCCGCTGGAGGCCATGCTTTCCGCGCGACTCAGTGCGGATGCCGTCGGCAAGGAAACGCTGCTGCTGCACCTACGGGATCGCCGCGAACCCGAAACACGGGCGGAAGCACTATCACTTGCTCGTGAACAGGCGCGGCAATCTTTAGCGCGCGATTTACACGATGGTCTTGGTCAGACTCTCAGCGGCCTTTCCTACCGTGTCGCCGCTCTCTGCCTAACGAATTCTGAAAATACCGACTTAGCGGCACTGGATCGTGGTATCCGTTCCGCGCTTGCCCAAGCTCGCAATCTCGCCCACCGCGCGCCGTCTGACATGGAAGCGGATTCTGTCGAACGCCTCAGACACTCTTGTGCATCCTATGCCGCGCTGGCCGATATTCCCATTCACTTTTCCGTCAACGGCGATCCTGCGGAACTCAATGCGGAACGAGCCGATGAATTCGAGTTCATCCTCCGCGAGGCACTGGCCAATGCCGTGCGTCATAGCGGCGCGTCCAAGTTGGACGTCACACTGGCAATTTCCCCCACGGCCATCGGGTTGGAAGTGCGCGATAACGGCGTAGGAATTCAACCGGGCAATCTGGATGGATTTGGAATCTCATCCATGAAAACCCGCGCCCGCGACCTTTCCGCAAGCATCGAGTGGATCAAGCTGGAAACAGGCACCCTCGTCCGCTGCATCCTTCCTATCAAACCATCATGAAGC
Organism: Verrucomicrobiota bacterium; assembly: GCA_041179105.1. Classification (GTDB taxonomy): domain Bacteria; phylum Verrucomicrobiota; class Verrucomicrobiia; order Verrucomicrobiales; family Akkermansiaceae; genus Luteolibacter. Next base: position 33,479 of record JBEGUC010000006.1, read on the forward strand.
GCATACTCCATTTTACCGTCATTGATGATCATTCGCTCGTTCGAGATGGCATCCAAGCTCTCGTTATGGTAGGTATTCCAGATGCTTTGGTAACGCGATACTCGAGAATTCCCTCGGTCGATGAGTTGCTTTCTGCGCCACGACCGGACGTGATTATTTGTGACTACCGAGTGGGGGAATCCAATGCGTTGGACTTTCTAATCGCGCTCTCCGCACACTCACCGACTCCCTCGGTATTGATTATTAGCATGCTGGATGAGCTTGAAGTCGGTCCACCCTGCATCCGCGCCGGTGCCAAGGGCTTTGTCTCGAAATCGGCCCCTTCCGAAGAAATTCTCATGGCTTCACGCATGTTGTTAGCTGGAAAAACCTACATGAGCGGGAATTTGGCAGGAGTGCTCATGAACCCTGCCCGCAAGAGTGATGCCGCTGGGCCAAAATCTCCCACTCGAAAACTGACTCAGCGTGAACTCCAAATATTTTCGGTGCTGGGTGAAGGACTCTCCGTGAGTGCCATTGCCGAGCGCTATGGCATCAGCGTGAAAACCGTGGAAACCCATCGGGAAAACATCAAAAACAAGCTGAACTTGCATTCTGCGACGGAGGTCGTCATTGCCGCCGCACAATGGCTGCGTTCTGGATCCTGATTTTTTAAAACACCCAACGGACTATCCCTATTTCATGAAATTGAGCTTTATTTTTTCCACACTTGTTCTGACCACTCATGCCGACACCCTTCCACCACTCATGGTCACGGGGGATAAGCTGAACCCCGGCGCAACCGACCAAGCTGGATTATACACTCTGCTCGATGAGACTTCCCTAGCAGCGCTGCCAGTCACCACGAGAACCTATCAAGATCTTTTCGCTTACATCGCGGGCGGCTACTCGGGCAATCCCACCGCAGGCCCTTTTAGCTTGCGAGGACTCAATCAGGACAACGTTTTCGGTTACGTCGGAACCAGCTCGAACTCCCTCATCGCCGTGTTGGAAGATGGTGCGCCGCTTTCCTCGGCGACGCTGCGCTATCTGCCGCCGCTTCTCTGGGATTTGCAGCAAGTGGAAGTATTGCGTGGTCCCCAGTCACTCTCGCATGGCCCAAACTCCCTCGGCGGCGCACTGCTTCTGCATACCACTCGTCCGTCATTTTCGTCTGGGGGTAAATTATTCGCAGAGTTTTCTGAAGGCTCCACTTACCACGGTGGCATCGCTCAAGATCTTGTTTTGCTACCTGAAGAGTTGGCCCTCCGTCTATCCTATCAACACCAGGAAACCGACGGGCAAGCCACCAACACATTCTTGAATGATGACGAATACGGAGCCACCCAGCGTGACCGTTTTCAAGCACGGCTCCTGTGGCATCCCGGGAAGAATCCGGACCACCAGTTGGATCTCTCGCTCGTGCATGATCGCGCCAGCGGCAGCCCCTTCGCGACAGTGAGTGAGGGGCCTGGCAGAGATCTTTTCGCCCGGGAAACGGCGCTTAACACTCCATCTTCCTACCCGGTCGAGAGAACCGCCGCCACTCTGAATGCGACCTTCGCACTGCCTAACGAGCTCGAACTTAAGTCCACCACTTCCATTCAACGCTTCGACCTCGAGCAATCCTTCGACCTCGACGCCACGCCCTTTCTCAAGTGGTTCGTCAACGGCTTCACCGATGAGACACGCTTCACCGAAGATCTCACGCTTGCCATGCGCGAGGGCGGCGTCCAGTGGCTGCTAGGAAGCTACTACGAACACAGCGAGTATGGCGTCGGCTTCTCGGGCCGCGGCATCGCGCCATTCCCAAGCGGCAGTCCCTTCGCCAATCAGGCGGAGGAAACAGCCGAAATTCTCGCGCTCTATGGAAAAATCGACTGGGAGTTTGTGAAAGATTTCCACCTCACCGGCGGCTTGCGGCTCAATCATGAGGATCGCCAAGTCGATACTCATGCCAAATTCGGTCGATTTCCACAAGTGGCCTCATCTGGGGATACCGCAGAGACGAACTTGCTCCCTCAGCTCGGCGTCGCTTGGCGTCCAGAAGATGATCGGGTATTGGGCGTCCAGTTAGCGCGCGGCTATCGCGGCGGCGGCGTGGGCTATGCGCCTACCCTCGGCATCGCTCAAGCGTATGATGCGGAATACGCATGGGATGCAGAGATCTACACCCGTTTCGCGCCTACCGAGGACGTTAAAATTTCCAGCTCCGTATTCTACTCCTGGATGGAAGACCAACAAGTGCCTGTGCAAGTTCCCCGCGGATTTCCCGGTGTGGATACGCTGATCACCAATGCCGCATCATCCCGCCGCTACGGCGTGGAGTTAGAGGCTGCTTGGCAGGCGCACGAGACCCTGACCTTCCGCAGCGGCCTCGCTTACATCCAGACGGAGTTTACCGATCTCACCCTCAATGGCACGGACCGCTCTGGTCAGGCTTTTCCTAACGCGCCCGAGTGGATCGCTTCCCTTGGAGCCGACTATCAGCACCCGTCCGGATTCTTTGGCTCGGCCCTTTTCTCATGGGCAGACAGCGCCTACAGCATGGTGAACAGCCCGCAAGTGACGGCTCTTGAGTCTCGCCACTTGCTCTCCGCTCGCCTCGGCTATTCTTGGGAAATGGCCAGCCTCTACGTCTTCGGTTCGAATCTACTCGATGATGAATACGCTCTCCTGCGTGCCGATCAATCCGCCAGCCGCCTGCCCGTTTCCGGCAAAGTCGGCGCACCAAGGATGTTCGGCGTGGGCTGCGAATTCCATTGGTAACGCCAGACGCCAGACGCGCGGCGCGCCTAAGAGGCCGTCTTAAAGATCAAAGATTCGCGAAATTCGTCTGATTCGCGGTGCCTCATTTTTCCTATTCTTTGGCTTTCGCTATTCCCCACGGGCGGACTGAAGATTCGTGCTCTAATTTTCACAAGAACCCTAGGTGATCCACCTAGAAAAAATAGGTGATTCTCCCTGATGCCGCTCATCCGGAAGCTTGTTACAATCAAATGCGTGCGACCTCCCGACTTCAATCGGTGATCGCTACCGTCTTCTCCGGAAGTCCACCGCCCACGGCCAGAACGGCGTCACCCTCACCCATCCCCCCCGGTGGATTGCACAGGTGAGCCAGTGGCCGATCCCGTTCCAGCCGTGGGCGGCAATGACTTGATTGGCCCCAAAGCACCGCAAATTTTTAAACTCCATCAACTCATGAAATCTCGATTCACCCGCGCCACCGCATTTGGCATCGTCATTGCGTCAGCAACCCTTCTGCTGCCACACTTGGCTTTATCTCAATCGATTCCGGAAATCCCCGCGCAAATCCTCTCCGCTTGGAAATCCAACAGCGGGAACGCGCTGCTGATTTTTCGCCACGATGGCACTTATTTCCAAGTCCAAGATGACGCCACCCGTCCCGGCATGGAGCGAGGAACTTTCACTTGGAATAAAGCCACCAACGCCTTCTCCGCCACCACTCTCCGCGACACCAACGGCGAAAGCGGCCTCTCCCACCCTGCCGGAGCGACCGTGCTCTCCATCAGCGGAAACACCCTCACCTACACCGTCGCTGGAGAAGGCTCGTTCACCTTTTCCCGTGTCGTCAACACCGCCAGCGCCATCGTCGGATCTTGGTTCATTCCGGGAGATCCCACGACTGTGACCTTTCTCGCAGATGGCACCTACTACTCCACCGAAGAGGAAGACGATGCCCCGTTCGGCTACGACGGCATGGAGCGCGGCACTTACTCGTGGAATTCTTCCACCAAAGTCCTGACGGCGACGCCCATCACCGACACCAATGGCGACACCGGCCTCAGCAGCTTGCTCGCAGGATTCACCGCCACCATCGTCGGCAACGCCATGACCGTGCCGGATGACGGGGAAACCACCGTTCTCCGCCGCATCACTCAGATCCCCACACCGCTGAATGTGGAAAATGATTTTGAAGTCGATAAATTTGCCAATTATCGCCAAACCAGCACCGCCAACCCCTCATTGCTGCCCGTCCCGGTTCCCATCGGCGGAGACTCCCCGTTTTGGGGCGAAGCTTACGTCGATGACTTCATTCTCGAAACCGGTGGAACATTGACCATTGCCAGTCAATCCCCACGAAATTTTGTCTTCGATGAAGACGAATGGGAGATTGATGTCGAATATTCCAACCTATCAGCGTTGAACCACGCCAGCGCGTTTCCCGACGGAGCCAACTACGTCTTCGCCTGCGTCGGCGGCAGCGCGACCTTGAGCTACCCCGCAGGCGGCACATTTCCTGCCGTACCCAAGATCGTGGGGGATGCCGAGAACGGTATGTGGAGCGCTGGAGAATATTTTCTGGGGCAAAACCAAACTCTGATTTGGAATCCCCACACCAACTACGATTCCTCCACCCTCGTTACCGTTCTATCCGTGGTCGATCAGGACACGGGTGAAGAACTTCTCGAAGAAACCGTCATCCAAGGCGACATCACCTCCTACGATTTCAGCGGCAAACTCACGCCGGGCGTGGCTTATGACGTCGAACTCGAACACGTCAAAATCGCCAGTTCCACCACCGCCGGCACCGGTCCATTTGCCGGGAAACTCGGATACGCGCTCTACAATTCCAACACCCGCTTCACCATGGTCGCGCCGGAGGAACCCTTCGTCGGCCCCTTCATCACCCAGCAGCCCATTTCCCAACTCCCCGCCGCAGGAACTCATGTAACCTTGACCGTAGGCACCGGCGGCGAAGATCACACTCTCACCTACCAATGGTTCAAAGACGACGAGGAAATCCCCGGCCAAACCGGCAACAGCCTCTCTATCAAAAACTACTCAAACACAGCCGATGGCGGAACTTACACCGTCGAAGTCACCAACGCGGAAGGCGCCGCCACCAGCAACCCGGCCACTCTCGGACCTGCCATCGTCGAGTTCGTGGTCGTCGGGAAAGAGATCGAATATGTTCAAACTGGAACGTCCACAGTGGTGGTCAACCCCGAGCCAGTGAGTGCCTATCATGGCGGCGCGTATGGATTTAGCGCCAATGTCGCGGGCATCAACATGCAGTTACTCGCAGCCCCCACCGTCACTCCACCCGCTGGCACCCCGAGCACCATCGGTGACCCATTCTACAACACGCTATTTTTTGAATCCGAAGATCTGGAATGGTGCTATGGACCCGATGCCAATGACTGGGGCGACACCTCGCAGTCAGCGATCGACACCAGATTCCCGAATGGCGCCTACACTTTCTCCGTGGCCGGAGTTTCCGTCCCCCTCAATTTGACAGGAAATGCCTACCCGAACACCCCGCAACTCACCTTGAGCGGCGGAACATGGATCAACGGCAAGTATGCCATGGATGCCGCCAATCCACTGACCGTCACCACCAACGTGTTCACCGTGTATAGTTCAAATGCCGATGGCTACATCAGCCTTGAGGTGAATGACTCTGACGTTGAATTTTTCAAAAGCACCAGCCCTACCACCAATTCTGCCACTTACACCGTGCCAGCCCACACCCTGCCGACGAATAGAACAACGGATGTCGAAGCCGCTTTCGCCGCGATTGTCAGTAAAAGCAACGCCATTCCAGGAGCCTACGCGGCCGCGTATTACGAAAAAAGTGTGGAAATAGAGGTTCACATCTTGCCGAAAATCATCGTGCAGACCACCAGCGATACCGTGGACGCGGGCGACTACTTTTGGCTCGAAGTCGAAGCCACCGGGACGCCAGCGTCGTCCTCATACCGCATGAATTACCAGTGGCGCAAAGACGGCACCGTTCTAAACGGGGAAACCGCGAGTTTCCTCGGGCTAGATGATTTCCAGGCCGCCGACGTCGGCAGCTACACCTGCACCGTGACCAACGACGTCGGCACGGCGACCAGTCAGCCCATCATCCTCAGTCTGTCAGACGCCTACTCCGAGTTCGCCTCCGATTATGGTTTGAATCCGTTGACGACAGGAGCTCCCGACTTCGACTACGACAAAGACGGCATCCCCAACCTCCTCGAATACCTCTTCGGAGGAAACCCCACGCTCCCCAGCATCGGCCTGCTCCCCATCGTCACCAAAGCCCCCGGCAGCAGCAACCTCGTCTTCACCTACAAGCGCAAGATCGCAGCCACTGGAGTCACCCAAGTCATCGAGCACAGCACCAGCCTGTCCCCGCCATGGACCCCCGCCGTGAATGGCGCAGGCGGCGTGACCATCGTCACCACCCCCGTCCCAGGCGACGCCACCACTGAGCAAGTCACCGTCACCATTCCTTCCACCAGCACCAGCCGTTATGCGCGATTAAAGGCAAGCCGCTAGTCTATATTTATATGAATCATTACCACATCAAACTAATGCGTTTCTCACTCATCCTATCCGTCTTCACTCTCTCATCCGCACCCTTCCTGAAGGCTGCTGTGTCATATCAATGGACCAACTTCGCCGGGAAACCGGCAGGAGCTGGAAATGCCGATGGCACGGGAAGGAACGCAAGGTTCGATTTCCCCGGGCGCATGGCGATCAACGCGAGCGGCGATATTTTCGTCTGTGATGTCAACAACTACACCATTCGGAAAATCACTCCGTCCGGCGTGGTGACGACCTTTGCCGGGAAAGCGGGGGACGACGGGATTGAGAACGGTCTGGGTACCGCAGCGCGGTTCAAGAAACCAAACGGACTGGCTTTCGGCCAAGGAGGAAATCTCTTTGTCGCCGATGAGTACACGATTCGTAAAATAACTCCCACAGGGCAGGTCTCCACTTACTTGGGCAGTCCCGAAAACAGCGGCCATGCGGATGGCAGCGGCGCATCCGTGAGATTCGCCTATTTGGAAGGAATCGCTTCGGATGCGGGGGGAAATCTATATGTTGCAAGCCTGGGCAACCACACGATCCGTAAAATCACCCCGGCGGGTTTGGTCAGCACAATCGCTGGCAGCCCGGGGCTTCCGGGGTCTGCGGACGGCCTTGGCTCGGTCGCACGCTTCAATTTTCCATCCGGCATCGCCGTGGATGGTGCGGGTGTTGTTTTCGTGACCGACCAGCAAAACCACACCATCCGCAAAATCACCACCTCTGGGCAGGTCACCACCCTCGCGGGATTGGCCGGAGCGAGCGGTCGCGTGGAGGGATCAAGCACTGCGGCGCGTTTCAACACCCCGTTTGACATCGTCGCGGCAGCGGACGGAAATTTGTATGTCGCGGATTTCCAAAACGGCCGCATCCGCAAAGTGACTTCAACGGGCTCGGTGACCACCTTGGCTGGCGGTGCATCCATTAGCCCGACGGGAGCCTACGATGGCACCGGAACCGCTGCGAATTTCGGCAATTCCAGCGGCATCGCCCAGTCCTCCAACGGCGATCTGTGGATGTCGGACTCAGGCAACACAACCGTCCGCAAAGTCACCCTCGCTGGTGTCGTGACCACCATCGCCGGCAGCGCGAATTACCCAAAATTCGGCAGTCCCGACGGCACGGGAGAAGCGGCGGTATTTGGAAGTTTTAACTCATCCGCCATACCACGCGGGATCGCGGTGGACTCTTCAGGTAATACCTATGTCGCAGATACGGCGTGGCACATTATCCGCAAAATTACTCCAGCAGGAGTAGTTACAACACTTGCCGGACAACAAGGAAGCAGCGGAAGCACCAACGGCACGGGCAGTGCTGCACGGTTCTCGAGTCCATATGGCGTAGCTGTCGATTCCGTGGGCAATGTATTTGTGGCCGATTCGGGAAATTCAACGATTCGCAAAGTGACACCCGATGGTTTGGTGACGACCTTTGCAGGCAGTCCCGGCATCGCGGGATCCGCAGATGGATTGGGTGACGCAGCTCGCTTCAGCGGTCCCATTGGTATCACCGTCAACTCCACGAACGAAATTTATGTAGTGGAGCAAGCGAGCAAGCGGGTCCGTAAAATCACATCAAGTGGATTGGTCACCACGTTCAAAACTTTTACTTCGGGTTCACTCAGTCACATCGCGGCGGCACCGAATGGTGATCTATTTATCAACTATTCTACTTCCACTGTCGGTTCCATCTATAAACTCACGCCGAGTGCAGATTTGGTTGCTGTGGCGGGTTCGGCTTACGGCTATCAGGACGGCCCAGTCGCCACCGCTCAATTCGTTTGGGTAACCAGCCTCGCGGTCGATACAGCCTCAAATGTTTACATCACGGATTCCTCTAGCTCAACGGTTCGCAAAATCACACCTGCCGGAAACGTCTCCACCGTGGGCGGCACCATCGGAGTCTATGGAGGTATCGACGGGTTGGGGACCGCTGCTCACTTCAACAAGCCATTGGGGATCGCGGTGCATGGCGATGGCACATTGGTTTTACTGGATGGTGGCAATGGGCGCGTGACTCGTGGTGTCCCGAACGGCTTCCCGCCTGTGCTCGGAAACGCTACTGCAAGCAATCTTCAGGCAAGCAGCACCACGATTTCCGGGGATGTCAATCCACGCGGCTTATCGACGACGGCACTGCTGGAATACGGGGAAACCATCAGCTACGGCAACTCGGTCTCCGTGCCAGTCTCAAATCCCGTAAGTGCGACGTCCGTCCCGTTCAGCAAAATGATCACCGGTTTGTCTCCCAATAGACTCTATCATTTCCGAGTGACCGCAACCAATGAGCTTGGTTCGTCAAGGACGGTGGATGCGACATTCACCACCGCGCCTGACACCACCGCGCCCGTCGTCACAGCTCCGGGTAACTTAAGCGCGTTCACAACGGAAAGCGCAGCGGTCGCAGTGACTTACCCGGCAGCGACTGCCACCGATGATGTTGGGGTCGTCTCCGTGACCTACTCGCATAACAGCGGCACATTGTTCCCGTTAGGCGTTACGACAGTGACAATCACCGCGAGAGATGCAGCCAATAACATAGGTACTTCCACATTTACGGTCACTGTCACGAACTCGTCCGCACTTGGAGCCTTCGGCAACTGGGCCACCGGATCCGGACTGAACGGAGCGAATTCCGCCCCCACCGCAACCCCCTTCAACGATGGAGTGGAAAACCTCCTCAAATACGCCTTCAACATGAACGCCGCCGGACCGGATGTCCGCGTCCTCTCAACAGGTGGCAGCTCGGGCCTACCCCAGGTCGCGCTGGATACCTCCGGCGCAGAACCGGTCCTGAAAGTCGCCTTCCTCCGCCGCAAGGGCAGTGGCTTGACCTACACACCGCAGCGCTCGGATACCTTGGGTGATTTCACTACGATGACCGGCACACAAACCGTCACGTCCATCGACGCGCAGTGGGAGCGCGTCAGCGTCGAGGAACCAGCACCGCCCGCCACCGCTCCGCGTGCCTTTGCCAGAGTGCAGGTCACCCTGCCGTGACCTGTGTACCCTCAGGTTCATCCCCCATCGCTCTCTCCATGCATCTACCTCCGCTTATGAAATTTCACCTTAGCTACTTCACCAAGCTCCTCGCGATGATATCGCTGTCATCTCTTTCTCCCTGCCTCGTCCACGCCGCCAGCGATGTGAGCATCGTTGGCAGCGCGACGTCTGGCGGAACCTTTAGTGGGGGAAATCCCAATGTTTTCACACCGACAGCAGCAGCAGCGAATGTGCAGGGTTCTGCCATCACCGCATCTTTGAACGCAGGAAACGCAGTTGTCCTCAACACCGCCAGTGCCGCCGTAGGAAATGGCGACATCATCGCCGCTTCCACGATCCTCACGAAAATCGCAGGCAGTTCCTCACAACTCACCCTAAATGCGGTGCGGGATCTCTCATTGGGCTCGATCAGCTCCTCTGCTGGTTCCATTCCTTTATCTCTCAACGCGGGGCGGAACATCACCAACGCAGACGTTCTCAGAACGCTGAATGGCAACGTCACCATCAACTGCGGCCAAACTTTCACATTAGGAAACTCTCTTCTCGCAGGCACCGGGCAGATCTTCCTCCAGAGCGGCACCGTGGAATCCCATGCTCTCACCGTGACGGCCAGCAGCGTCCAAGTCTCTGCCGGTGCGGCGTGGAAGCAACTTGGCACGCTCACAGGAAACCTGAATGTCGCAGGCACGCTTTCTGCCGGGCCGGCGATCGGCGCACTGGCGGTATCCGGCACCACCACTCTCCAATCTACCGCCACCACCATCGTCAATATTGGTGGGACCACCCATAGCACGGGCTATGACCGGATAGCCACCACCGGAGCGGTCAATCTCGCGGGCAACTTGCAAATCAGCTTCTTCAGCCAATATGGCAACAATTTCGGCGACAGCATCATCAACAGCAACTCGTTCACCTTCCTGACCGGTGGGAGCATCACCGGCACTTTCACCGGTCTCCCGAACAATTCTCGCGTCACCCTGCCGGATGACCTCGGTTCTATGAAAATCACCTACACCGCCACCGCTGTCACCCTCAGCGATTGGCAACCGATTGTTCGCGATCTCACATGGGATCCCGGCACCACTGAGGCTGGCACGGAAATCCTCAGCCAAACCAACACCCGCAGCGGTCGTCACTACTTCCGCATCAATACCCAGGGCACCGACATCGGCGCATGGCGCTCCCGCCTTACCGTCACCAGTGGCCAGGCTGATCTCTACTTTTTTAATGGCACCCTGCCGCAGACACTCACCGGCTACACCCACCGCTCCATCCAGACTGGTAGCGATGGCCTTGTCCTCCGCAGTGATCAATACACCGCAGGCCAGACATGGTATCTGGTCGTCAGTTCCACCGCCGGCTCCCAGTGGTCAATCGTCTCGGGCCGTGCCTGGGTGCGCGACCTCGGTGGCCTCGCATGGACCGATAGCAATTCCAACGGCACCTACGACATCGGTGAGCCAGCGCTGCCCTCCGGCGGAAGCACCAGCATCCCACCGGAAGGCCTTCGCTTCTTCAAAACCTCCGTCCCAGCGGGAGCTCCCGCTTGGAGTCTCTGGCTCAATGGCAGCACCCGCGACATCGCCGTGCGGAAGAGCTTCGTTCCGTTCCACAGCGCCGCTAGCTACTACGACCGCAAGCAATCCGGCCAAATGCTCGTCGTCGCTCCCTACCTCACGGGCAACACCAGCACCTACTTCCTCAGCGTCACGGGAAATCCCGGCGAGGCCGTGAACCTCGATTCCCGCATCCAAGAAGTGCAGGACATGCCATTCAATAGCACTGTCAACGCCGTATCCATCCCCACCACACCCTACCGCGTCTATCGGGTGCAAGTTCCCGTCCAGCAGATCGCTTGGGATGTCGCCGTCACTCCCACCACTGGCGATGCCAATGTCTGCGTCCGCCGCGACAACGCACCCGCCGAGTTCGACAATGACGCCTTTTCCGAAGTCACCGGCCCCACCTCGGACAGCATCACCCTCGTCCCGGATTTCCTGACCGATGCCACCTGGTTCATCACCATTTATGGAAATAGCCCCTACACCTTCACCCTGAAAAACGGCCCGCCCACCATCACGCCACTCAGCTTCACCGATACCAAGCTCAACGACCAAACCACCCGCGCGGGTTGGCGTTTCTACACCATGACCGATGTGCCATCCCAGCTCGGCTCGCTCGGCTGGGAGCTCAATCTCGCCAACCAAGTCCCCGGCACCGAGATCGCCATCCGCCGCAACGCCGTCCCCAGCCGCTGGCGCTCACGAGTCAATGGCAGCACCGGCATCAGCACTCCCAGCCGGGTCGATGCCTCCGGCACCGGCGGCTTCCTCCAACGCCCCGGCCACCAAGCGGACATCTGGTATGTCGGCATCTACACGCCCACCCAAGCCCTCGGTACATTCACCCTCACCAGCGCACCGATGCTTCCAACGCTTCAAACTTTCAACGGCGGCGTCCAAACCTTCAGCAACCAAGAACCCGGGCGTTGGAAATATGTCCGCATTGACGTTCCCACCGGCGTGCTTGGCTGGGACGTGCGCTTGACCAACGTGACCGGGCCGACGCCGCAGATGGTCGTGCGGCGGGATCAACTTCCAAATGCCACAACGACGACAAACACCAACGACTGGTATCCCCAAGGGCCTTCAGGCAATGTAGTCTGGCCAAGTGGATATCAATGGGCCGCAGGATCGGGAACTGCGGCGGACTGGACTGACTGGGCTAACAACCCTGGATCTCCGCCTTCATCCGCACCGCCTCGCCTGGTGATGGGAGGAGGACGTCCACTTGAAGCGGGCACCTACTACCTCGGCATTTTCAACAACAGCACGAACACAGAGACAAGCTACAGCATCGTCAGCCGCGGCATCGGCAGTGGCCAGACCTACCCGGTTGCCGATCTCGTTTACGCAGGTGGTAGCACGACCATCAGCAACCTCGCTCCACGCGAGGCAAGGTATTTCAAAGTCACCATTCCAGCGAATACACCGAGCTGGGAAGTGACACTGTCCCCATCGGCTGGAGAAATGTTGCTAGCACTGCGGCGTGGCACGATTCCTGACTTCAATGCTTCGACCAATGGTTTGGTAGGAGCTGCAAGCGGTTCTTTACAAACCGAGATGCAAAAATCAGGCCCGGAACGCTACATCATGCTGCCACCGAACGGTCAGGACTTTGTCGAGGCGGGTGAATATTACCTCGCAGCAATCAGCGAAGGAGCCACTCCGAGCGGTAGCACCATTGGGACAGGCACGAGTAGCGGCACGCTCACCAGCCACGGCTCCTTAGCTATTACGGATTTGGGTATCGCAAACGCAGTCGGCATCACCCAAGCGATCACTATGGCAGGCGGCCAAACCAAAGCCTATCAATTTACGGTTCCAGCAGGAACCGCCAGCTTGGAGGTCCGTCTTGACAATCGCGTCGGAAATCCCGGTCTCAATTTGGTTTCTGGAAACAGATTTCCGTCCACGAGTGGCTATGGAATCGAAGGCGGCACTTCATCGGTTGGGCGCGTCTTCAATGATACCATTGTTACTATCGCCAATCCCACGCCGGGCATTTTCACTTTGCTCGTCGAAGCACAGGTTATGCCTAGCACATCGAATTACCCCGACGCATCCGCTAATCTCGTAGTGATCGCCAATTCTCCGATTCCACTCGGTTTCGATGCGGCGACTTCGACCGTCACCAACCAATCGCCGAGTGCTTGGCGCTATTTCCAAGTCGCCGTCCCCGCCGGAGTGCTCGGCTGGGACGTGCGCCTCACCAACGTCACCGGACCCATGCCACAGATGGTGGTGCGGCGTGATCAATTGCCACAGAGTGTCATAACTTCCGGTTTCTACCACAGCTATGCTCAATTTCCATCCAAGTGGACAGCTTGGAGTAGCGGCAACTCTTGGGGTTCTACCACGGATTGGACGGGAAAAGCCGACGCATCATTCCCGCGCATAGTGATGGGCATGGGACGTCCACTCGAAGTGGGCACCTACTACGTCGGGGTTTTCAATAACAGCACGACGACTCCAACGAGCTACAACATCGACAGCCGCGGCATCGGCAGCGGCCAATCGTATTCGGTCAGCGACATCGCTTATTCGGGAGGTTCTTCCACCATCAGCAATCTCCCACCACGCGAAGCCAAGTATTTCAAAGTCACCATCCCCGCGAACACTCCGAGTTGGGAAATGACACTCTCCCCAGCGACTGGCGACATGCTACTAGCAGTTCGCCGAACGACTATTCCTGACTTTAATGCCAGTGCTTCCGGTGAGGCTGGTTCAATCGACTACCTTGCCAATAAATACGATTATCAAACCAAATTGCAAAAGACGGGGCCGGAGCGTTACGTTTTACTACCTCTCTATCAGCAAGAACATATCACGCCAGGAGACTATTTCATCGCTGTGGTGAGTGAAGGAATCAATTCAAGTGGCAACTCCATCGGAACTGGCACTAGCACTGGCACCTTTACTAGTGTGGGACCGCTGCAAGTTACGGATATGGGAACTGCCAGTGCCTCAGGGATCAATACCACTGTTCCTTTGGTAGGCGGTCAGCACAAAGCCTATCAATTCAGCGTGCCGCTCGGAACGGCCAGCCTCGAAGTGCGCTTGGATAACCGTGTTGGAAATCCAACGATGAACTTGCGACTCCCAAATAGCCCGGGACCATACGGAGGCATTTATTACGGATCTGAAGGATTCAACTTCAATCTTTCTGACGACGCGATATTCACTGTAGCAAACCCAATACCCGGTATTTTCAACCTTCTGGTGAGAGCGGACTATCTCAACGCCCTCCACCCCGACGCATCCGCCAATCTCGTAATCATCGCCAATGCCCCAGTTCCTCTAGGCTTCGATGCCGCTACTTCGACCGTCGCCAATCAATCGCCGGGCGCATGGCGCTATTTCCAAGTGACCGTTCCCGCCGGCGTGCTCGGTTGGGATGTGCGGTTGACCCATATCAGCGGAACCACTCCACGAATGTTCGTCAGTCGAGATGATTTGCCTAACGATCCTGGTGTGAGCTATGGAGGAAGTTGGAATGGTTACGTCTATGGTGGAAGTCCGTCAGGCAGCACGGTCTGGGCAAGTGGAAATCAATGGGAATCAACCCACTTTCGTGGTCAGAATTCAACCATCCAAGACTGGACAGGCAGATCAAATAACCCGGGGTCGCCGCCCACTCTCGCACTGCCGAGACTGGTGATGGGTATGGGCCGACCCTTTGAACCTAGTATCTACTATGTTGGTGTATATAATCCCAGCGCCACTTCTGAGACCAGCTATACCATCGACAGTCGCGGAATTGGTAGCAGCCAGACTTATCCTGTTACGGATCTAGCCTACAGTGGTGGCTCCGCTGCCGTTTCAAATCTTAACGCTCGCGAAGCGCGGTATTTCAAAGTCACAATTCCAGCCAACACCCCGAGTTGGGAAGTGTTTCTCATCCCGGCAGTAGGTGAGATGATGCTCAAAATCCGCCGTGGTGCCATACCTGATTTCTCGGACGACAACTCCAGAAGCTCGACAGCGAGTGGAGACTTTCAGGGAGAGATGCAGAAAGCAGGCCCGGAGCGATACGTGATGCTGCCGCCTCATAATCAGGACATCATTCCAGCAGGCGACTACTACATCGCCGTAATCAGTGAAGGCGTCAATCCAGACGTTTACACGGTTGGTTCGGGCACCAGCAGCGGGACCCTTACCAGCGTGGGACCTCTGGCTATCACCAATCTTGGAGCGGCCAGCGCGGCGGGCATCACTCAAGCCGTTTCATTAGCTGGAGGGCAGAATAAGGCTTATCAATTCACGGTTCCAGCAGGAACTGCGAGCTTGGAAGTCCGCCTCGACAACCGCGTTGGCAATCCCGGACTGAACCTAAACCTAGGAAGCCGACCACCTTATGCGAATGGCTACGGAATCGAAGGGGGAACCCAAGCGCCGGGCTGGGTTCATGACGACAACATCTTGACGGTCTCGAATCCCACTCCTGGCATCTTCAGCTTGCTGGTCAGAGCGGAAAACACCGCAAACACAGCGATCTATCCCGACGCTTCCGCCAATCTCGTGGTCCGCACCAAACCAAACACCCCGCTCAACTTCGCTGCGAGCCAGAACACCAATGGCGGTACCCACACCGACACGCGGCAGATGATCGATGGGGAATACACGATCTACGAAGTGCAGGTTCCGCCATCGGTGGACGGCCAGCCAGTCACCGGCTGGGTTATCAAGACCGATGTCCTGCAAGGAGCCGTCTCGATGGAGGTTTACAAAAACTTCGCCGATCCCACGAGCGGAGCCTCGGTCACTGGCGGCTTCGCCGTCATCGTGCCGCCCTTCCTGACCTTCGGCGAAACATGGTATGTGCGGGTGAAAGCCACAGGTCTCACGAACTACACCCTCACCAGCCGTCCGGTCACGCTGGAGCGACCCGTTTGGCAAATGCCGACCACTTTCAATCAAACCTTTGGCGATTCCGGCAATGATTCCGCAGGAAATCCCTTGCCCGGCGACCGTGGCACCGACCTCGGCCAAGGTGAATGGCATTTCTATGCCGTCGATGTCCCTGCAGGAAATCTCGGCCTGCTGCGCACAGAACTCCAGGCGATCAGTGGCAATCCCGATCTCTACATCCGCGAAGACGGCGTGCCGACGACCAGTCACGACAGCAACGGCAACGCGAGCGGCGGATCGACTCTCTATCAACGCCAACTCACCGCCACCGCCACTGAGTATGGCAACTGGGTGCCGTTCGATGGCCGCACCGAACGCCAGCTCTCACCAGGCCGCTGGTTCTTCGGCGTCAAGGCTGCTGGAAATTCTAACGTCCGTTACCGCCTCAATGTTTCCACCGGTCAGGTCACCGATCTCGCGCTCAATGGCGGCAGCGCCACCGCCCAATCCCTCGCCGACAACGACTGGCGCTACTACCGATTCACCGTGCCTGCCGATGCCCCGGTGAACTGGGCGCTCACCTTCAGCCAGCAAGTCGGCGACGTAGTGATGTGGTTGAGAGACACCGTGCCACCCGGGCAAGGTTTGTATAATAGCAGCTCGAACGTGGAAAGTTGGTCCACCGACAGCAAGAACCAAGGCCCCTACAGCAACGTCGGCCAAGACGCCGCAGGCACCTACACCTTCACCACGCCGCCGCTGCGTCCGGGCCAAACTTACTACGCCGGATTCCGCTCAAACAGCAGCGCGACATTCTCCGTGAGCAGCGCCACCAGCGGTGGAATCATCGGCACGCTGCCCGTCTTGGATTTCTACACCGGCACGCTCAACACCAGCATCCCGGCCAACAGCTCCGTGCTCTATCGAATCCCCGCTCCGCCAGAAGCCACGCGGGTGAAATGGACCTCCACCCACGCCAGCACCGTGCAACTGCGGCTGGAGCAAGGCAGTATCCCATTCAGCACTGGCACCTCCCAGCACTACTACAGCACCGCCGCAAACAGCGTTCTGAACAACGCCCTTTCTACCACCATCTGGCCATGGCAACCGGCGCAAAGCTACTACCTCCGCATCGTCAACAACGCTGCAACCGCTGCCACCGTGGTTCTCACTCTCAATGGCAAAAACGCCACGACCGAAGACGAGGACAACGACGGCCTGCTCGACGCTTGGGAAAAACAATATTTCAACAATATCACCTCCTACTCCGGCACCAGCGATCCCGACAACGACGGCTCGAACAACACCACCGAATTCGCCGATGGAACGATTCCCAACGACGCCGCATCTGCGAAATACACGCTCACCCTCACCGCGAGCGGTGGCACCATCGCCAAGTCACTTGATTTGCCTAAGTATTTCAAAGGCACCGTCATTACCCTCACCGCGACACCATCCGGAGCATCGTCATTCATCGGCTGGAGCGGAGCTTTGAGTGGTTCCGCCAATCCTGCAAACCTCACCTTGAACGCCAACTCCTCGGTCACTGCCACCTTCGGCATCCCGCTCGCCACTTCCCTCGATACTACAGGTCTCGTCTGGACTCAGGGTGGAAACGCTCCGTGGTTTGGACAATCCACCACCACCCGCGACGCCACGGATGCCGCCCAAAGCGGAACCATCGGCCACAGCCAAGAATCTTGGATGGAAACCACCGTCGCCGGACCGGGCACACTGACCTACTGGTGGAAAGTTTCCTCCCAATCCGGCGGCGATTTCCTTGAATTCCACCTCGATGGAGTGCTTCAAGCAGGTCGTATCAGTGGCACGGTGGATTGGGTCCAGAAAACCTATCCACTCACCGCTGGCCCCCACACTCTGCGTTGGCGCTACCTGAAAAACGCCAACACCGTCACCGGCTCAGACGCCGCTTGGGTCGATCAAATCGAGTGGACGCCATCTGCCACCGACCCCTACACCACTTGGGCAGCTGGCTTTTTCAACTCCACCCAACTCGCCAACCCCGCCATCAGCGGACACGATGTGGACTACGACAACGACGGCGTCCCCACTCTCCTCGAATACCTCTTCGGCGGAAACCCCACGCTCCCCAGCAGCGGCCTGCTCCCCACCGTCACCAAGGCCCCCGGCAGCAACAACGTCGTATTCACCTACAAGCGCAAAACCGCCGCCACCGGAGTCACCCAAGTCATCGAACACTCCGCCAACTTAGCACCACCATGGACTCCCGCCGTCCACGGCCAGGACGGCGTGACCATCGCCACCACTCCGGTGGATGCCCAGACCGAGCAAGTCACCGTGACCATTCCATCCACCAGCACCAGCCGCTTCGTCCGCCTGAAGGCGAGCCGGTGAACGCAAATCTAAGAACTTCCACAACGAAACCATGATCGAGTTCACTCCAGAAAGGCCGGAACCCGCCACACGGGCAGGTTCATCCTTCCATTTGGAAGCCCACTCTCTTGCAAGGTTGGAAAGCCTTGCCAAAATCAAGGGCGTTTCGACCACTGACGCCTTGCATCAGTTACTTGAAGCAGGAACCCGGCATTTGACGCTGAGGGAGACACAACCAATCCACGCTCTTTCGAAAAAACAAGTGACCGTGCTCGAAAGTCTGCAAGCGGGACACAGCGTGAAGGAAATCGCGGCACAGCTCGGCGTTTTGGAGGGCACCGTCCGCACCCACATCCGCCGGATTCGCAGCCATCTCAATCGCTCGGATTTGCTGTCGTTGAGGTATCAATAAGCAGGAAGGCAACGTCCGATTGATTCATCTTCCCAAACAGTCTTTCCCGCCAACTCTCCAATTTGTAACTCATTCAGATACACCAAATGTCTTCCATTGAGCCCATCGCTTGTTCAGGCTCCTACGATCTTGATTCGCATTAACCATCAAGATCTAGGCTCTTCCCGTGCATCGATCAATCCCCCGTATTTTTTGAAAAACACTCTGTTCCAGTCATTTTTACCCACTCCTCATCATGAAGCCTAAAACAAAACTCGTCATCTCCCGGTCTTCGCTGGGACTCAGCATTGTCGTTAGCATGATTTCCGGGACGGCCCCTCAAGCCAGTGCCGACATCGTCACGCCGATTACTCCCGAGGTCTCCATCACCGCTCCCTCTGCGATTCGGGCCGTGCAAGGAGCCACGTTGAATCCAATGAGCTTTTCCGCGACGAATCTTAACGCGGGAATACCGACGACTTTCGACCTTGGCCTGACCGCAGGAAGCGTGGGCCAGTTCAATTCATTGAGCGTCCCAGCCGTTCCAAGCGGAACCACGGTGACCAGCGCCACAGGCACCCCTTGGATTGGGGTGAGCCTTGGAGCAGGCATTGTTGGCACCATCAGCACCACCCCAAACATCAGCGGGCTCACGGCAGGACAGACGATGAACTTCGGCATACAGGCAACCAACGCTTTTTGGAATGCCCCAGTCAGCGCCAGCTCGAATATTCAAGTCGTCACGGACCGTCTCTTGACAGGTTCTGCCATGATCAACGCGGGCCGCCACATGGCGGGCTTGCAATCCATCGGCAACATCACCCTTAGCGGAGGCGCTGCGACTGACACCGAGGCCACCCGCATCTCGGTGAGTAGCGGTGGCTACGCGCAACTTGCTAATGGGCTGCGCCTCACCTCGGCCACGGACTTCACCTTCAATGGCGCAAATCAAACTCACGATTTACAAATTTCCTACAATCGGCCCACTGGCGCCTATAACATTACCGCTGCAACTCTCCCTGGAGTAGGCGCGAGCAGCTACACCGATGCCTCGGGAAATGCTCGCCAGGACTTCGGCGGAGCATGGAAAACCTCCGCAGAATACGGAAATGTCTTCGGCCAGAAACAGGTGTTTACCGAGCAAAACAGCTCAGACTACTACGACGCACCTGGGGCTAACATTGCCTGGAGAAAGCCAGGAGTAAACTCGGGTTCGTATCAGGAAGCGTATGTCTACAATCAACAGATTGCATCCACTCCGCAACCAACTGCTTCTCCCATTCGTTCGACTGGAAACACCTCCAGCTGGGAAGTGGTTCGCGGTGCTGGCCCCCTAGTGAATGAGCGCATCGATCCACTCATTTCAGGTGAGGTCATTCAGGGCAGCAGTCTGAATCTGTCAGGCGTTACCCTCTCCGTGGCTGGCACCGCTGTTGCTGACCGGGCAATCTACGGTGGGACAGTCGATCTCGGCCGCCGGATGGTAGGCACCGCAGGGTTGACCATCACCCGCAGCGATACCGTCACTCTTGGAACGACAGGCTCGGCGGCTTTTGATTATTACAATAACGGTTCTGACGAGCACCGCACCCGCCTCAATCTCCAGGCTCTTAGCATGGACAATGGCGCTGGCACGACGGCCGTCCATGTCGGAAATACCGCCTTCACCGATAGCGCGCACACGGCTACCGTGCAGCTGACCGGAAATTTCACCCTCAGCACCGCCACACAGGGGCGGAATTTTCAAGGAGTGAATGCGGGATCATCCATCATCGGTGAGGGACTCGTAGGCGAAAACAAACAAAGCAACCTGCAACTCGGCTATTCTTGGAACAACGTTCAGAACAATCAGCTCTACGCTGACAACCTTCTTGTTATCGATTCAAACACCGCGAGTGGCACTCGTGCTTACTACACTTATGCCGGGCAGGTTCACAGCAGGGAGACTCATACTAATATCGGTGTGAATGGTGGCTACGTGGAAGTGTCCGGTGCTCTCGCCACCGGCGTCCACAACTTGGGTAATCGCACGGTCACAGCGATAGCAGAAGGTCTCGCTGGTGAAAACGCCTCGGCGACCGCCAGCTTCAACACCCGCTACGCCTCGGTCGCCGCCGCGACCTTCACCGCGGCCAACACCGGACCCGCCACCGGCCCGCTCGGCGACGGCAACACCATCACCATTCGCGATACGGGTTCAAGCGTGTTTCAAAACAACGTCTCTATTAAGAACGTCGCGCTCTCCGGCGGTCAAAACCTCGACTATCAGCTCATTTATGGTGGTGGAGATTCGTTGATCGAGCACGGAACGGCCCGCACCTTCACCATCGACTATGTGGGTAATTCCAGTCCCGTGCTGGCTGGTCAGCTCGGACGCATTTCCCGTGCTGACCTTAGCATCGGTCTTGAAGGCCGAATCAATTACAGTGGGATTACTTCTTCCTCAGGAGTTTCGGGAAGCTATAGGATCGACAATCACATTTACGGAGATTCGTTAGCGACCCAGAACTACGAGCTGGAAACCCGCTTCAATGCCCCGGCCGCTGCGGCCGGCAGCTCGGTGGTTGCTGCCGGAACAGATTTCGGGGTGAATGGGCTTTCCCTGACAAACACCGGCACCAACACCTCTAGCGACCGTTTTGTCCGTGCCACCGATGTCGAATTGTTGGACTCCAACACCCTCGCCAGCTCGACCAACGTGCAGGTCCAGTTCGTGAAGCTCAGCACGGCGGCCCCCTCCGTGGTCGCCGCGCTGGAGGACGATTCGAAAAATGCCGCTTCTCGGG
This sequence comes from Verrucomicrobiota bacterium, assembly GCA_041179105.1. Taxonomy (GTDB): domain Bacteria; phylum Verrucomicrobiota; class Verrucomicrobiia; order Verrucomicrobiales; family Akkermansiaceae; genus Luteolibacter. Next base: position 54,726 of record JBEGUC010000006.1, read on the forward strand.
CAGGCATCTATGGCGGCGACACCAACGTGACCTTTGTCAGTGACATCATCAATCTCACCGGTCTTGACGGCGTGATGCAGGTCGTCCAGATCGGCTATGATGCTTCGGGCACCACTGGGGAAGAGGGCGCTCAGTTGCTCTGGCGTTATGATTACACAGGGGAAGGCGGTTCCGCCCAAGTTGCTTGGATCAACGCTGTTTTAGGAAATTCAAACATTACCGGTCTCGATCTCTCACTCGGAACTCTGAGCGTCGGTGGTGGTGCCACAACCATTCAGGATTACTTGGATGACACTCGTTTCGAAGGCAGCTACGCGGAATACCTAGCTGATAACAGCCTTTCGAATCCCGCGTTGGGAATGTGGGGCTACGACCTCGATAATGACAAGGTTTGGGCTGTCATCGATCACAATTCCTCCTTCGCGGCATCGGTGCCGGAGCCGAGCTCTTCCCTGCTGATTCTCTTCGGGTTGGGTGGCTTGGCGTTACGCCGGAAAAGAAACTAAATCAGTCTTAGACCCGCCGTGCTTGATGCGCGGCGGGTTTTATGTCTTCCCATGCTCCCCTCATGGAGAATCCAATCCGGAAAAGCCGCCGTCGTCGATCAAGTGCGAGAACCGAAACATTCCAGTGGGATACGGAGGAGGGTGCCCTCATTCCTCACGGAGCGGAATCCCTCAGTTCGAACAGGATTGTCTTCTTCCTAATTGTGTTCATGGGGCTCGTGATTGTGATGATTGTGGTGGTGCGTCTGCGAGATGAGCACCTACCCGTGGAGGCGCGGGAAATTCCGGTTAAGGTGAATTTATCGCCCGTCAGCGAACCGCCAGCTAAGGCTGAAGTTAAGTCTGAGACGGTGATTTCCGAGCTTTTGGGTTTCGTCAACGACCCGACGCACGCGGCACGCAGCAGGCGGATGTTTCGTCAAGCCGAGGCGTTGGAACACTTGGAAAACTACTACGACCAACGTGGCCGCACGCTGCCCCGGAAAATCATCAATCCATCCGTAAGCGCGGTGAATTTCAAAGATCGCGAACTGTTACTGGTAGCGTTCTTGGATGAGAGCAATCGGGCATGGTCGGCTCCCTTCGAGTGGGACGGCGACTCCTATCGCTTGCACTGGGAGGCGATGACCGGGTTCGGCGATATTTCGTGGAGCGAATTTCTTGAAAAGCGACCGAAAGGAACCTTCACGATGCGAGGCAACTTCTTCCTCCCGGAAAATGAAAATTTCGATGCGCTGGCGACCGATCACCTGGTGGTGCTACTGAATCACCCGGACCTTCCCCATCCCGCAAGCGTGCTGGTTCCCAAGGAATCGAAGATTCATCGGCAGTTGGCAAGCTATCCCCGCGCGACAGACATCCCCGGCATTGTGGAAATCAAGTGGCCTGAAGGAAATAGCGAGCGACCCGTGTTGACGGGGTGGATCCAACGGGACTGGATTGACTGAGCCCGCCAAATCGAGCGGACGCGCGCTTGCCAACCCTCACTTCTCCAAGCGGATCGCCGTGGACCGGCCGTGGGCGTCGAGGCCCTCGATGCGGGCGAACTCCTCGACGACGGAGAGTGATTTTCTGACAGAATCCTTGTCGAGCCGGACGATGCTGGTGCGGCGTTGAAATTGATCCGCGCGGATGCCGGAGAACGAGCGGCCTGAGCCGCCGGTGGGCAGGGTGTGGCTGGGGCCTGCTAGGAAATCGCCGACGGCGACTGGCGAGTCGTTGCCCAGATAAATCGCGCCGGCGGTGCGGATTTGCGGCAGCCAGCGGTCCTCGTCTGCGGTGATCAGCGAAAGGTGCTCGGGGGCGAAGGCGTTGGAAATGGCCACGCCTTCTTCGAAGGATTTCAAGTGCAGCAGGAAGGTGCCGCGTTTGAGGACTTCCTTGATGATCTTGGTGCGCGAAAGCGTGGGGAGCTGGCGCTCGATGGCTTTGACGACCTTGCCGAGCAGCGCTTTGGAATCGGTGGCGAAGCCGACCACGCTGTCGCCGCCGTGCTCGGCTTGGGCGAGGATGTCGGCGGCGATGAATTCCGGATTTCCGGTCTTGTCGGCGAGGATGAGAATTTCGCTCGGGCCGGGCAGAAGGTCGATGGAAACGGCACCGACGAGTTGGCGTTTTGCCTCGACGACGAAGCTATTACCGGGGCCAAAAATGCGGTCCACCGGGCGGATCGACTTGGTTCCGAGCGCCAGCGCGGCGATGGCTTGCGCGCCGCCGATCTTGATCGCTTCGGTCACGCCGGCGGCTTTCAGCGCGTAGAGAAGCGCGGGATTCACCGAGCCGTCCGGGCCACAGGGAGTGGAGGCTAGGATTTCCGGCACGCCCGCCGCCTGGGCGAATCCGGCGGTCATCAGCGCGGTGGAAACCAGCGGTGCCTTGCCGCCAGGAACGTAAACGCCGACGCGGTCAAACGGCGTGAAACGCTCGCCGACCGTCGCGCCTTCCGCGTTTTTCGCCGACCAATCTTTCCGCAGGCTCCGTTTCGCGAAGCTGTGAATGTTCGCCAAACTGCGGGCGACTGCGGTTTTTGTTTCGGCGGTGACAGCTTTCTCGGCGGCGGTAAATTCCGCCTCGCTGACGAAAAGCGTCATGTCAGTGAGCGTCGCGCCGTCGAAGCGCTTGGTGAAAGTGAACAGGGCCTCGTCGCCCTTGAGCGCGACTTGCGCGATGATTTCGGTGACCAGATCGCGGGTGGCGGGCTCCGGCAAGGCGCGGCGGTTGAGGCGGCGGACAAATGGCGTGTAGTCGGAATCGAGGTAGCTGAGAATTTTCATGCCGGGTGGAAGTGCCGGAATATGTGCGCGGACGAGCGATTCGCCAAGCCTGATCCTGCGGGAAATGGTAACGGAGATCAACCGGACTCAGAACCACTACCACCCTCAAGAAACGCCGCCGCGCGCGTTTCCGAAGCGTATTCACCGCAAGCGCCGGGGTTCATGAATCCGACGTGGCCGCCGGTCGCGGGGGATTCGAAATGGAAAAAGTCACTGGCCGCCGCTTCTTCGCGGGGATAGCAGCCGTCTCCCAGAAACGGGTCGTTCGCGGCGTTGACGAGCAAGGTGGGCAGGGTGATGTGCGGGAGAAATTGGCGGCAACTGTTGCGCGCCCAGTAGTCTGCGGCGTCGCGGAAGCCGTGGATGGGCGCGGTGAAGCGGTCGTCAAATTCTTGGAAGGTGCGGATGCGATCGAGGCCGGTGAGGTCGAGCTGGCCGGGGAACATCCGGTTTTTTACCCGGAGTTTCGCCCGCATTTCTCGCAGGAAGCGGTCCATGTAAATCCGGTTGGACGGGAGCGCGAGTTGGCGCGACGAGCAGGCGAGTTCGCAGGGGACGGAGAAGGCCACCGCCCGGTGCAGCCGCGGCGAGAGCTCCGACGGGCGCTCGCCGAGGTATTTCAACGTGAGATTTCCGCCGAGGCTGAAGCCGATGAGGTCGATGGACTGCGCCGGGTGATTCGCCAGCGCGTGGGAGATGACGGCGTGCAGATCTCCGGTCGCGCCGCTGTGATACATCCTCAGCAGGCGGTTCGGCTCGCGGCCGCAGCCGCGGAAATTCCATGCCAACACGTCCCAGCCACGAGGGATCAAGGCGGCGGCCATGCCTTGGATGTAGCCGGTTTTCAGGTTGGCTTCTAGGCCGTGGCAGAGGATCGCAAGGCGCGGGCGTCCGTGCTCCGCCCATTCCAGATCGAGGAAATCACCGTCAGGAAGCTCCAGTCGCTCGGGCCGATCGGTGGCGCGCGCGACCCGCCGGAATAGCGCGGGGTAGATGGTTTGCGCGTGTCCGCCGGGAAGCCACGATGGCGCGCGGTAGTTGGAATCCTGAATCAATGGCATGGAGATCTGCCGGTGACTTAGCCGCGAATCCTTGCTGCCGCAAGGCATCTCCGGCAGGGCGGTTGCCCAGAAATTCGCCAAGGGCGACAGTCATTAGCGATTTGAGAAAATGCTAGACATTAGCCCCCGTTTTGGCAGTTTCAGCCTGCCATGGAAGCACTGATGACCAAACCCGCCCT
>JBEGUC010000007.1:0-50503 GCA_041179105.1 Verrucomicrobiota bacterium
ACAAGATCATCCATCCGAAATCGGAGTGCCACAAAGTCTATCACGCCACGCTCGACCGCCCACTCGAAGGCCACGAGGCCGAGCTATTCGCCTCCGGCACGCTCGTCCTCAACAATGAAAACCGCCCGTTACTCCCCGCCAAACTCGAAGTCCTCGGCGAAAAGGAAGCCCTCGTCACCCTCCACGAAGGCCGCTACCACCAGGTCCGGCGGATGTTCGCCGCCGCTGGAAACCACGTCCTTGGGCTCCAGCGTATTTCCATCGGCGGCTTGAAATTACCAGCTGACCTCGCAGAAGGCGACTGGCGCGAACTCACGGCGGACGAGCTGAAGGCGGTCTTTAATTAGGGATTGTCCCGCCATCTGTGATTTTCGGCCGGACTCGGGAGGCTGTTTTTCTCCAATCCATGCACCCGCTCTACCGGGATGTGGGATCGGCTCCGGCGTGGATTAGGGTTGCGGGGCGTCTGCGGCGTGGCTCAGGCTTGCCTCCGCCCCGCATCCCTGCAACCGTCAACACCTTCTCAACCCGCCGATGCACCTCAACCCGGAAGAAATCGCCACCCTCCAAACGACCCTCACCGCCCGTTGGCACGAGGAGCTGCCCGCTGCTAGCGGCGCGGAATTCCTCCTGCTCGTGCAGGAAAATCACCTGCGGAATTTCCAACTCTGGCACGAGGAAGACATCGCCCGCCGCGACGATCTCGGCTCCGAGCGCGTCCATCACGCCAAGCGCGCCATCGACCGCTTCAACCAAGAGCGCAACAATTTCATCGAGGAAATGGACAAGGTGCTCGTCGCCGCACTCAATCCGCTCGAAACCGGAGTGCCGCGCAATTCGGAAACGCCCGGAATGATGATCGACCGGCTTTCCATTCTCGCGCTCAAGGAGTTCCACATGCGCGAGGAAGCTGTCCGCGCCGATGCTTCCGAAGCCCACCGCGCGACCTGCGCGGAAAAACTCGCCCGCATCATCCGCCAGCGCGCCGACCTGACGCAGTGCGTCGGCGAGCTGCTCGCCGCCGTCGCCGCCGGGACCCGGACCTTCGCCGTTTATTATCAGTTCAAGATGTATAACGACCCCGCGCTGAATCCGCAGCTTTACCAAGGTAAGAAATAACTCCCATGGCTCAAAATATCCTCGTCACCGGCGGTGCCGGATTCATCGCCTCCCACCTTTGCGAAGCCTTGCTCGCGGAAGGTGCGGAAATCACGATCATCGATGATTTCAACGACTATTATGACCCCGCGATCAAAGAGGCGAACATCGCCGGATTTCGCGACCGAATCACGGTCGTAAAAGGTGACATCCGCGACCAGTCGCTCGTGGAATCGCTGTTCGCCGGAACCCGCTTCGACAAGGTTTTCCACTTCGCCGCCCGCGCCGGAGTGCGCCCGTCCATCGCCGATCCGCGGCTCTACGTCAGCACCAACATCGACGGCACGCTCAATCTCCTCGAAGGCTGCCGCCAGACCGGCGTGAAACATTTTGTCTTCGCTTCGTCCTCATCGGTTTACGGCGTGAACGAGAAAACGCCCTTCGCCGAGGACGATTTGATCCAGCGCACCATTTCCCCTTACGCCGCCACCAAACTCGCGGGCGAGCAACTCTGCTCCAACTACTCGCACCTTCACGGCATTCGCTGCATTTGCCTGCGTTTCTTCACCGTCTTCGGTCCACGCCAACGGCCCGATCTAGCGATTTCGAAATTCACTCACCGCATCATGGCCGGTCAGCCGATCGATCAATACGGCGATGGCAGCACCGCCCGCGACTACACCTTCGTGGAAGACATCGTCAGCGGCGTGATGGCCGCCGGCCGTTATGACGCGTCGGATTTTGAAATTATCAACCTCGGCGGATCCGCCGCCAACACGCTTTCCCAGCTCATTTCCGGCATCGAGGAAATCCTCGGGAAAAAGGCGGCTATCAACTACCTGCCCGACCAGCCCGGCGATGTGCCGATCACCTTCGCGGATGTGAGCAAAGCGCACCGCCTCCTCGGCTACGCGCCCGGCACGCCGCTGAAGCAAGGCCTCCGCCGATACGTGGAATGGGTGAAATCCGAGTGAACTCGGATCAGCCGCATTTCTCCGCTAATAAATCTCGATAGAGCGACAAGTAGCTTTCCACGATGAAGCCTTGACCGTAGCGGGCGTGCAAGCAGGCGTTACCTGCCTTGGCCATGGTTTCTCTCGCCGCTGCCGGAGATTCCAGCACCTCGCGAATCGCCGCGGCCATGGCCTTGTCGTCCTTGCAGTCACAAAGCAGGCCGGTGACGCCTTCCTCGATGAGTTCCAAAGCGCCGTCGCTGCGGGTGCTCACCACAGGAACGAAATGGTTCCACGCCTCAAGAATTACATTTCCCAACGGTTCGTGGCGGGACGGACAGACAAACACATCCGCCAGCGCGTAAAAAACATCCGGCGGATCCTGCCATCCCAGCAGCCGCACTCGGGATTCGACCCCGAGCTCCTTCGCCAGCGTCTGGAGATTTCCCAATTCCGGGCCATCTCCCGCGAGCAGGAGCACCAGCGACCGGCCGTTGATTTCCTCCGGCAGCCGGGCGATCGCGCGAAAAAGATCGTGAAATCCCTTTTTCGGAATCAATCGGCCGAGGGCGAAGATCACCCAGGCGTTTTCCGGCACGCGGTGCTCGCTGCGCAGCGCCTCCTTCATTCCCGCGTCCACGGGGATCGGCTCAGGCACAAAATTTCCGATGTGGTGGACGCGCCGCGCGGGCATGCCGGATTTCACCAAGAAATCACAGATCGCGCGCGTATTTCCCACCCAGGCGTCGGCGTGCCGGTAGTAACCATCGATTTTATAAAACCCGCCGAGCCGTGCGATGTGGACTGCTTTCGACTTCTCCGGCACCCGCGTCAGGCGGGTTGCTCGGCCCATGTAAGTTTGTACGACGCAAGGTTCGCGCTCGACGATTCGGCGGCGGATTTGCCAACCGGACCACGCGTCCCAGCGGTTCGCCAGCGGCAGGTGGATTTGCTCGGCCGGATCGTTTTGCAGCGCGTTTGCCACCGGGCTGCCCGGGCGGGTGATCGCCGTCACCGGTTGCCCGGCCTGCTCCAACGCGCGCACGAGACGGACGAAAAACTGGTCCGCACCGCCGAATTCACGGCTGCCGAGGATATGGATGGAATGAATGGGGTCGGCCACGGTGTGTTTCGGGAGCGGGGATGAACGATGCTTGAGATCACCTAAATCGTCGCGACCCGGAGCGACAAGCGCCATTTCCATCCGCATCACCACCCGAATTACCCTTGACGGCATCGGGCTCCGGAGAATCACATCGGAAGTCGCTGTAATCTACCTATCCCCATGACACCGAAACACGTCTTCTGCATGAAATGGGGCACCGCCTACGGTGCAAAGGACGTCAACATCCTTTACGCCATGGTCGCGCGAAACCTCAGCGGCGAGTTTCAACTCACCTGTTTCACCGAAGACGCCACCGGCATCCGCCCCGAGGTCAACTGCCTGCCCCTGCCGCCGCTCGGTTGCGAAATCCCCGCCGACGTCCCCGGAAAATGGCCCAAAGTCGCCCTCTGGACCAAGGACTTGGCAGGCATGACCGGAGTCGCCCTGTTCATCGACTTGGACTCCGTCATCGTCCGCAACATCGACTGCTACTTCGAACACGGCGATCCGAGCGACGTCATCACCGCCCGCAACTGGCTGAACCGCTTGGGAAAAAGCGCGCAGACCTCCGTCTTCCGTTTCCCGATTGGCGGGCATTCATACATGTTGGAAAACCTTCAAGCGGACTCCGCCACCGTTTCGCGGAAATTCCAATACGAGCAAAACTACGTCACTCACAACATTCGCGGCGGCGTGAAATTCTGGCCGGAGCCCTGGACCCGCCATTTTCGTGTCCACTGCATGGGTTTCTGGCCGCTGCGTTACCTCCGTCCTCCCATTCTTCCCGCCGCCGCGAAAATCATCACCTTCCCCGGTCTCCCCGGCCCGGCCGATGCCATGCTCGGCCGCTGGACGGAAAAATCCGCCGTCCGCAGTCCCGGCGAGCACTTGCGCTGGGTTTGGCAGCGGCTTATCCAAGGCAAGCCATGGCGCAAGCACCTCTCCCGCTACATCCAAAAAACCAACTGGATCGAAGAAAATTGGCGATAGTGAGTAAAGCGATCCAACCGACAAATCCTGTACGATATCGATTCTAATTGAAATCCTTGTAGCAATGGCCGGTGAATTCATTCTCCGTTAATAACTTCAAGTCATGCTTGCCTCCTTTTCCCCAGGTGCCGTCGCCGCTCCTCACCACTTTATGGCAATCGCCAAACCAAAACTTCTGGTCGTAGTGAAAGAGCGTTTTTGGGATTGTGCGAGAGGCAGTTCGATCCGGATTTCACTGCTGTTGCATCAACTTTCGAACGACTACGAAATCGAACTCTTCTGCCTGAGACGCTTGACTCCCAAAGATTTCGAGGAACTTCGAAAAAACCTGCCCACCGGCAAGCTGCGCTTCTCGCTTCCCGCCATATGGTCGCCAGGAATCATTGGAGCAGCACTTTTGCGGCGTCTCCGCCACCGTCCAGACACTGCCCGCCCCGCCTCATCCCAACCCGGGAACGTCAAGGATTGGATGATCTCGGAATCCTTGCGTAGGACCCTCAACAAGGGAAGCTACGCCGTGGTGCTGTGCGAGTACATTTGGACTGCAAAGTTCCTCAATCCAGCCACCCTTGACACGATGCCGGCAGATCGATGGCTAGACACCCATGACATCATGCACCTGCGGCACGCATCGTCTCAGAACGTCGGCATCACCGTAAAAATCCCACTTGCTTTGGATGAGGAAACTAAATTTTTCCGGGATTTCTCACGCCTGATCGCCATTCAAAATGAAGAGGCCGTAATTCTGAAGCAGATGGCCCCCGGCAAGGAGGTCGTCACCATTCCCGTCATTCCCCGGGTGGAATCCAGCAGATTCCCCCGCCCTCCGACGTTCTCGACAGGCGCCCCCTGCCTGCTTCACGTCTCATCTTCCGGCAAGATCGCGAACCACTCGCTACGTTGGTTCCTCGTTCACGTATGGCCTGCGGTGATTGCGGCGCGACCAGATGCTCAGCTTCACGTGCTGGGCTCGATCTGTAATTCATTCAAGAATGAGAGTTTACCGAACACCATTTTCCACGGTTTCGTGGAAAACCTCGCCCCCTATTACCAGCACGCGATCCTGTCGATCAATCCCTGCCTGGCCGGCTCCGGCCTCAAGATCAAAACGGTCGAAGCACTCGCCTACGATCAGGTGGTGGTGACGACCCCATTCGGCGCACAGGGGATCGATCCCGCTCCTGCAAAACTGATGGTCCGAGAGCCGGACCAATTTTTACAAGGTGTGCTTCAGGCGTTGGAACCCTTGCCGATCGCCTAATCGATCAGGCCATGGGAAAGCTCCCGAAACAACTGAGGCCAATATAGAGAGGCTCGTGGATCTTAATCGCAGCGATCCCGGAGTTTCTGGTTCTTCCTCTTTCCGTTGCCGCCGGATTCATGGATTGAGGCGCGCGAGGATTTCCCGCACCACGGGCTCACTGCCGAGACGGCTGAGGTGGTCATCATCGACATACAAGGCCAGATTGCCGCGGCTGATTTGGAGTTTGCCGTTACGGATCATGAGCTTGTCGGGACGCACCGGCAATAGGTTGTATTTCGCGCACAAGGAGTCAAACACTGGCAAGGTCAGATCATGACGGGAGGCGTAGGTTTCCGCCGGCTTCCGGAGGGTGAGGTCGTTCACGCTTTGCCCAGACCGGATTGCGCGCGCCATCAAATAAGGGACATGGATTCCGGTTTCAGGGATCGGATAGACGAGCGCGATTTCCCTCCCTGGCCCGTGCAGGCGGGCAAGCGCCTTTTCCAAGCCCTCGGCCATGAGGGCCTGCGCCTTCGCCGGAGTCTCCGCACCCACGATCCGGGGCGAGTTGTGATGATCCTCCGGTTTGCCCTTCAAATAGGAAGTCCAGCGCGCCGCGATGATCACCTGGCGGATCGCCGGGCGTGAGAGCGAGGTGATGGCGTCATTGTTGATGACGATGTCCTGGCCTTTGATGGGAACGCCCATGGCCGGCAGGTTTCCCGGCTGGACCCAGACCTCGCAGCAAACGCCGCGCAGTTTCAGTTCCTCGTCCAGGGCGGAAGTCAGTGCCATCGCATGGCTGTCCCCCCACAAGCCCATGGACGGCTCCACCCCGGTCCGACCGATTTGGTAGGGACTTTCCTTCACTTCGGAGAATGGCTGGGTTTCCGGCACGATCGAGCTCAGCGCCGCATTCATCAAGGGATTCACGTTGCCCTTGTTTTCGATACCAACCATCGCGCACCACAAGAGCACCCCAGTGAGTCCGGCGATACCCGAGAGAAAGACCGCTTGGTTGCGCTTTTGTCTCAATGGCTGCTCCACCGCGTAATGGAGCGCGGTGGCCAGCAGCAGCGAGACAGCAACCACTAGGGCGACCAAAGCGGGAGTGAGTTCCCCAAACCAGGAGCGGGCGAAAACGATCAAGGGCCAGTGGACCAGATACAGTGAGTAGGAAATCCGGCCCACAAACCGCAGCGGGGCTGATGCGAACGCACCATGCAGGAGGCTGCCCTCGCCGCCGGACCGGCACCCAATGAACCACACGGTGCCCAGCACCGCAAAACCGGCCGTCGGCGCGGGCGTCCAGCCGCCGCTAGCCAGGAAAACCACGCTCCCGAACAAGAGCGCCACGGCGATCGGAGCTGCGGCACGGTGGCACAGTGCCCGCAGCAAGGTGCCGCGCGAAACCGCCACCGCCAGCCATGCGCCCGTGCCCAATTCCCAGGCGCGGGATTCGAGCGCGAAAAACGCGCGGGTCGGATGACTCCGGGTCAGGAAGCAGGAAACCGCAAGTCCCAGAAAAACAAACACCCCGAGATGGCGCGCCTTCAGCCAGCCACGCTTGAAGGCCAACACCGCCAGCAACGGGAATACGAAATAAAACTGCTCTTCCACGCCAAGCGACCAGGTATGCAGGAACGGATTGCTCTCCGCGCCGGGATCAAAGTAGCCGCCTTCCTTCGCGAAATGGTAATTGGAGTAACAAAGCAAGGCCCTCTTGCAGGCTTTGGCCGCGGCTCTCAATTCCACGGGAAACAGGATGAAATACGCCGCTAGGCTGGTGATGGCCGTCACCGTCAGCATGGCCGGAAGTATGCGGCGGATCCGCCGCAAATAGAACTCCGGGAAGCTGAATTCACCCGCAGCACAATCTTTCAGAATGGTGGAGGTGATCAGAAAGCCAGAGATGACAAAAAAAATGTCAACTCCGAGATACCCGCCCGGAAGCAAGCTCGGATTAAGATGATAAATCAAGACGGAGATTACGGCAAAGGCACGTAGCCCATCGATTTCAGGGCGGTAGGCGAGTGGTCGATGCATCAGAAAATGGGCATGTCGGCGCGAATGGAACTAAGAGGGCGGCGACAGCCGGATGCTCCGGGCGGACACTGGGTTTCGAAAAAAATAAACTCAAGCGGTAACAGCCAGGCGATCAACCTTGCGACGAGATCGTCCCAGCGGTTTTCCTTTGGACACTGAAAAGGACTGCCCGTGGAAGAATGGAATCAGCGAAGAGGAATGCCTTTCACCCTACATCAATGGCGGATTCATGTGGATGAACCTCGATGGACTCCGGGAATTCGGGCTACAGGTGAAAGCATCCGGTGAGAGTCACACCGCCCCCGTTGCGGCTGGTCACCGGCGGCCATTCAGCGATCACAAGGGCTCATCCCCATCCCGCGTTCCACGAGATGGATGTCGCATTGGTTTTTTCCCTGTTCACGAACCTATCGGCAAAGTAAGCAAAGCCGCTCACTTCATGACCCTCCCTGATTTCAACCTCTTGATCCCCCCTTTCCACGAGGCTCCGGCGGCCGAGTGTCTCGGGGACCGCCCGTTGCGGGTGGTCGAGCTGAAACAGCGGGTGCTTTATGCCTGCCTTTTCCTGCCGCCCGGCTTGTGGAAATCAGCGCGGAAGATCATGTGGCCCGGCCCGCTCCGGCACATGCGCTACGTGCTTCCTTCGGTGGCGCTTCACCCGTTGCGAAACGGCTGTTGGCGCTTGCGCTCCCGCTCTGGGCCAACGGTGGAGTGGGTCTCCCGCCCGATTTCAGACATCAAGGGATTCACCCGCCGCCCGTCGATCATCATTGCGACGGGGCCTTCCGCCTCGAATTTCGACTGGTCCACACTCATGGACGGCGACCGCCTGATCTGGGCGGTCAACGGCGCGCCGACCATGCTCGCGAATCACGGGTTGAAAGCGGATTTCCTGGTGATTACCGACCACCGATTCGCCCGCGATGGAGCGGATCACATTGCGCTCGCGGTGGATCAAGGCGCCACCCTGCTCTTCGCCCCTGAGGCTGTCGCAGGCTTTGCGGCCACGCAACCCGAGGTGCTGGCCAGAGCGAGGTTTCATGTATTTGAAAAGGTGAATCGGTGGTATGGACTTCCCATCCTCGATCCGGCGGAGCTGGTGGCGGCGAACGAGGAATCGGGGAGACCGTTTTTACTTCCCGATTCGCCGGTGCCGGGAGTGGGCTGGAGCAGGGATCCCATGTTGGGCGTGTTCGCGGGCAAGACCGTGCCCTTTGCCGCCCTGCAGCTCGTGGTGTGGGCCGGTTCGCAGACGGTCGAAATCGTTGGCATGGATCTGGGGGGATCGGGGCACGCTTATGTCGAGGACCAGCCAGTAGTTTCCCATCTCGAAAAAGATTACCGGCAATTCATTCTGCCTTCGTTTGAATGCATGGCCGCTGCTCTCACGGGCTCCCCGCTGCGCATTCACAATCTCTCGCCGACATGTCCCTTGCCCGAAGAACTTTTCGATTGGAAGCGCCCGATTTCATGAATCTGCTGTTCCTTCAACGGATCGACCAAGCGGGAGGCGGGTCTCGCGCCAGCTTGGGCACTACCCTGCAAGCGCTGCGGGACAATCGGCCCGAATGGGCACTCGCCCTGGCCACCCGGGATGTCGGTCCTCTCGGCAAAAAGGCGTCTCAAATGGGGGTGAGCCACTTCACCGAGCCCATGCCCCATTTTCGCAAGCTTTGGCAGAGACCGGCCTTTGAGATGGCATGCCGCCGTCTCGCCGTGCGTGCTGCCGCGCTCAAGCCGGATGCGATTGTGAGCAACGAATGGGTGACCGCGCCGCACGCGCTCAAGGCCGCAAGGCACTTGCGGGTGCCGGCCATGTCCTATGTCCGTGATTTCGCGGCGGTGACACGCGGTCGGAAATACCAGTTGCACCGGATGGACCGCCTGCTCTGCGTCTGCGAAACGATGCGCCAGGCAATGATCGGAGTCGGATACGATCCGGAGAAGGTCCGGACGGTTTACAACCCCGTCCTGCCTCCCGCCGGAAATGTGCCGGATGAGGCTCTCCGCGCGCGGATTCTGGAGAGGACCGGAGTGGACCGCTGGCTGTTCTACCTCGGCAGGATTTCGCCCCGGAAAAACCAAGTTGAAGCGGTCGAAACTCTCCGCCATCTGCAAGCCATCACCGGCGACCGGTGGGGACTGCTGCTGGCGGGTGACGCGGACGAGGACTACGAAGTGGAACTGGATCGAATGGTCGCCGCTTCCGGAATGGATTCCCAAGTGGTGAAACTCGGTTTGGTCGAACGGCCTGGGTGGCTGTTCGATCTGGCGGAAGCTTTCGTGATGACCAGCAAAAGCGAGGGCCTCGCGAGGGTCTTGATCGAATCCTTCCTGTGTGGAAAGCCCGCTTTTTCCCTGCCGCAGGACGGTCTGGAAGATATCTACGGCGATGCCTTGTCGTTCTTCGTCCCTGCATCAAGAAATCCTGCGGACCTGGCGGAAAAAATAGCGGCCAGCCTGGCTGCCGGCGATTGCTTGAGGAATCACACCCGCGAAATCACCCTGCTTCTTCAAAACCGCCACTCTTTGTCCGGCCATATCGCCAGCTTCGAAGCGGCGGTAAGGGTGGATTGAGCACCTTACTTTCCCATGAAGATCTCCGCGCACACCTTCATCACCAATCCGCTTTCGAGCGGCTATCACATTTGCCTCCCGGCGATCCAGAGTTTCCTCGATTTTGCCGACGAGGTGGTGGTGATAGACGGCGGGACGACCGATGGCAGCCTTGAGCGGTTGGGAACTCTGCGCGGCGCGGAAAAGCTGCGCATTATCTCCAATGAGTTCTCGCATTGGGGCTCGGGGGATTTGTGGGAGCGGCCGCAGTTCGGAGTCAGCCGCGAGATCGGCTATCGAAATTGCAGCGGCGACTGGGCGATCTGCTTCGAGTCAGATCATATTTTACCCGAGGCGGCCGGGGAGGATTTGCGCGAGCAGCTCGTGCAACTCGGCGCGGCCGGTTTGCTCTACAGCTTTCCATTACGGCGGTGCCGGGACGGCGGCATGCACCCGGACCTCAAAAAACGAAAATGGTGGTGCCTGAACAAGCGCCTCATCGAGGCCAGTGGCGCGGGGATCGTCTGGGGAGTGCACACCACCGGCGGCAATGAACGCCCGGTTTCGCCTGACGAATCATGCTCCTTTGCGGACCCCGAGACCGGCGTCGTGAAATCTTATTGGAAAGGCGCTTATTTCCCGGAGGACGGGACCTTGCGCACCCGCCTGGATGTTTATGACCATTTCTTTTTCACTGCGGAACAGATGGCGGCGAAGCTCCAACGTTTTGAAAACATGCGCGCCCGATGGGATCGGCGACCGGCTGTGACGATTCCCCCGGACCGGAGGGCTTACGACTTGGTTTCTCCTGAAAAGTTTCTTGGTGGCGGAGAGCACAGTCAGTGTTTTTCCGAGCACCTTCGCGCCTTTGTCGCGGAAAGTGGCCAGGCGCAGCCGGATATCCATGGATTGCGGCGTTACCGCAAATCCTGGAAGCGGTTTTTTCCAGTATTTCATTAGGCGGTCGGGCCGCTCCACCGCTTCTGTCCTTCCTCAAGAACCTGCCCGGGATCCCTCAGGGAACGCATATCGCAACGGTAGTGGGCAGCCCGCGTCGGATTCGTCAACCCGTAGAGCCAGGACTTGCGGCGGATCGTCCGCACATCATGAGGCGGCTCGGCGGTGGGTGCGGGGCTCGCTTCGGGGAAAATGGCCGCCTGTGCCTGGTGCCACAGCCGGTGGGCGAGCCAGTTGCTGGTTTTCGGCGCGCCGAGCCACGGCTTGGGCGAGCCGATGTAATGGAGGTTCAAATCCAAATTCCCCTCGCACAGCGGTCGCGAGGAGCCGATGGCGGTGCGGTGGTTGATGGAATCCGGCAGGATAAACGAGTGGCCGCGGCAGAGGAAATTGAAAACCGACTGATCGCCCTGGCGGGCTTCTCCGATCGACGCGCGGGCGGTGATGGAGCGGCTGGTGAAGTCGATTTCGCGCAGGCCTTGGAGATTCATCCACATCACGCCGCAATTGATGTATGGGAGTTTCCGCTCGGCGGGCGGGACCTGGTCGAGCCACGGGCAGTCCTTTTCGATGACGCTGAAGAAGTCCCGCGCGCCCGCGAGAAGCCACGGCGTTTCCCCTTCGGGCGGGTGCACCGACTCGACTCCGGCGAAGCACAACACATCCGCATCCAGATAGATGATGGAGTCGAGATGCGACAGGATTTCCGGCAGCACCAGCTTGGCGTAGGTCATCCGCGAGCCGCGTCGTTCTGGTAAGACTTGCAGTCGCGATTGATCGACCTCCAAGCGCTCCAGTGTGGCGCGGATGCCTCTTTGCCCGGCGATCCGCGAAATCGTCAAGCCGAGTTTTTCCAGCGAGCCGGACTCGAGGCCACCGTCGAGAATTAAGAAATGATAGTCGAAGCTGCCCGATGCGGCGGCGACGGCGGAGGCGACGGCGACGGCGAGACCGGGGAAGAATTTTTCATCCGCATTCGAGACGATCGTAAGGACAGGGCGTGGTGGGAGGGAGTCCGTCATTTTCTGGGGACTCGGTAGGCGTTGATGAGCAAGGCTCGTTCACTCCGTGGTCCGGAAAATAGCTTTTCTGCAAAGCATCCCGGAGCGAGAAACTCGTTGTAATAGGCCTGCACGTTTCCGCGCAGGGTGTGGATTTGCTCTTGGCCCATCGTCAGCACTTTGGCCGTGATTTCCTGAAGTTCTGCGGGGTTTTTAAACGCGAGGCAGTTCACGGCGTCCTTGAGCGGCTGCGGTAGGTAAGCGGCGTATTGCAGGATCGGGATGGAGCCGGCGGCGAGGGCTTCGATGAGATTGTGGCAGAGCGGCATGCCGACGCCGGGGCAGGCGAGGAAGAAATCCGCTTTGCACAGCGCTTCTAGCCAGCGCTCCTGCGGGATTTTGCAATGTTGCGTCTCACATAAAACGAAGGGGTGGAAATCTGCGGAGGCGAGCCAGGACGCCGCGTCTGGCGGACGATGCGCCGGAGTGACCGCAGCCGTTGCCTCTAGCATTTCGCGGCGGGTGAGCATGTGGTAAACCTTGCGCAGGACGTCTTTGTCGTATTTTCCCTCCTCGGTATTTCCGCCGAAGAAGATCCGGGCGGGGCGTTGTTCCGCTCCTTGATAGGGCGGTGGCAGCTTTACCTTGGTTGTGATTTGCGGATGCACGAAGACGGGGAATGCGATTTCGTTTTCGCCTTCGCACAGCCGCTGTTCATAGCTAACGACCACGACTTTTTCCGCCAGCGCGGGCTTGGGTAGGTCGCGGTCGGTGATGAGGAAATACGGCTCTCGAAGCTCGTCGAGCGAGGCGACGACGCCCAGACGCTCACGGAGCAGCAACGACTTCATCCGGCTGGTGCCGAAGGTGGAAAGTGTGGCCCGTCGTGCGGTGAACACGGGGAAATAACCGGCGTCGATGAGGTCCCGGACTATGCTGAAATAATAGCGGCCGCCGACGGCATCGATCGCCGGATTCGCGAAATCGCAGCAGACGATTCGCTCGCCCTCGCGGCGCTCACCAAGGCCGCGAGAGACCATGTCGGCGAAGGCACGCCGGTAAGTAGGCACAAGCCAGGGCCGCAGCTTGCGGACGGTCGCTTCTAAGGATTTTCCGGGATTGAAGCTCAAGGATTCGGGCGTTTGTGGATTCCATGCGGGCACCAGACGCTGCGTGTCGCGATGACCTCGTCGCGGATCGCTTGGTTTTTTGCCATCGTTTCCGGGGTTTTATAGCCGCGCTTGTGGTCGAGGTGGAGGACGATGGCTTGGTGGCGGATTTGTAAGCCGGTCACGCCGTAGTTGGCGAGGCGCTCGCCGAGCTCGCGGTCGGCACCGCCGTATTGCATCTGTTCGTTGAAGCCGTTCACGGCGATCAGATCCGCCGTCCAGCCGGAAGCGTTGCAGTTGTTCCACGTCGGCTTGGTGGGCGTGATTTTGTCGATCAGCGGAGCCAGCGGTTCGGGCAGGCTGATCTTGAAGGATGGTGAAAATTCCTTGAGGCCATGGTCCCGCAGGTAGCCGGTGTCGAAGGCCCGGCCGCTGGCGATGTCGTCCAGCGAGAGGTGCAGGCTGAGGTCCATGGGCAGCTTGCAGTAGCCACCGGAGAGGAATCGGCCGGGTCGGGCTTGTTCCGCGTGTATTGCGAGAAAATCGGGCCGCGGGATGCAGTCGCCGTCGGTCATGATGATGTATTCGTGCTCTGCTTGAAGTAGCACTTGGTTCAAAATCGTCTGGCGGCGGTAGCCTTCGTCCGCATGCCAGATGTGGCGCACCGGGAAGTTTGCCAACTTGCGGAAATTTTCGATCACCTCGCTTGTCCGCTCGTCGGAGCCGTCATCGGCGATGAGAAGTTCAAAATCCCGGAACGTTTGGTATAAATAGCCGTGCAGTGCTTTCTCCAGCCAGGCGGGCTGATTGTAGGTGCTAATGATGACGGATTGTTTCATCGGTCTAAGGTGCCAGTGGGAGCGAGACGAGGTGGATTGCCTCTCGGGCGGCGGCAATCACTAATGCCCGAGAAGCAGGGATGGCGAGGATATAGTCCACGGGCAGGGCGGCGGCGAGGTCAATGGTGGCGATGGCTTTTTGCAGCGCGCGGGCATCTCCGGCGGCGGGGGCGGTGTGGAGGATTTCCGAGCCGGAAAGCCACGCGGGCGGTGTCTGGCCGGCGGCGAGGACGATTTCGTAAATCACATCGGCATGCGTCCAATCTTCAGGGAGTTTCCACGATGAATGCCCATCTACGAGCCACAGCAAGGCGCGATGCGGCTTGCCCTCGCCGGGGATTTCCGGGCCGAGCCAGTCGCGAATGGTGTGACGAGAACTGACAAAAACTTTCCAGCGGTCCTGAAGCCAAAATACGTCCAGTGGACTGGTTTTCATCGCAAGTTCCAGTGCGGCCATGCAATCGACTGTCTTGAAAGGTGGGCTCACCGGGTGGTAGCGGACTTTCCATTTCCCCGGGGCATCCGTGCTCAGCGACATCGCGAGCACCTCGGCCTTGCTCCGGCGGGCCATTAGGCTCGGGACGGGGCTGGCGCGGGTGAGCCGACCAAAGAAGCGGACCAGCTCGCCTTTTTTCCCGACGCGTTGGTCAGCCAGAATGCCAATTAAGCTGCCTTCGCGGAGAAATCCGGTGACGTGGTGGAGGCTGTCGCGTTTGGAAAATAGGTGGGTGCCGTCGGTTTTGCGCTGTGCGAGCACCCGCGCGTTCAGGAATGGATTATTGAGCGGGCGGTAAAATGCGCCGATCTTGTGGCCCTGTGGGAAGAGGCGGTTCATTCGGCTGAGGATTTCCCAGTTCCCCATGTGCGGCGGCAAGAGCACCAGCCCCGCGCTGCCGGACATGGCGTTTTCGATGAGTTTCTGGTTTTCTACCGTCAGCATCGCATCGATCCGCTTGGCGGAAAGTCGGGCGGTGTGGGCGGTGGAAAACAAGTTCGCGCCGGTGCGGCGGATGGTTTCGCGCGCCATTCGTTGGAGCGTGGGAAGATCGTGTTCGCCATGAAACGCGATCCGTAAATTTCGTAAAACCACTCGGCGGCGCAGCGGGATGAAGTGCCAAGCGATGCCACCAAGCCACTCGCCGATGCGGAAGACCCACGAGCCAGGCAGGCGCCCGGCGATTTCTTCCACGCAGGTGTAGAGCAGCCACTCAGCCCGCCATTTCCAGCGCTTGGAATGGCTCTTGGAATCAGGCTTGAGCGAGCGAATTTTGCTCATACTGGAGGCGGTAAAGATGGGCGTAAAGGCTGGCGGGGTCGCTGATGAGCGCATCGTGGGAACCGCTGGCGACGAGGCGACCGTGCTGCATCACATGGATGGTGTGGGCGTTGCGGATGGTGGAAAAACGGTGGGCGATGACGAGGGTGGTGCGGCCTTGCATGAGGCGGTCGAAGGCAAGCTGGATTTGCTGCTCGGACTCGCTGTCGAGGGCGGAGGTGGCTTCGTCGAGGAGCAGGATGGGCGCATTTTTCAAAAACGCGCGGGCGATGGAGATCCGCTGGCGTTGGCCGCCGGAGAGGCTGCCGCCGTTTTCGCCGACTTCGGTGTCGTAGCCGAGCGGTTGTTCGAGGATGAATTCGTGCGCGAAGGCATCGCGGGCTGCTGCTTCGATTTCCGCGTCAGTGGCGTCTAGGCGGGCGAAGCGGATGTTGTTGCGGAGGGTGTCGGAGAAGAGAAATGTGTCTTGGCTGACGAGGGACAGGTGCTCCCGCAGCGAGGGCGTTTGCAAGTGGCGGATGTCCTGGCCGTCAATCTCGATTTGCCCGCAATCCGCTTCATAGAAGCGCTCGATGAGGTTGAATACGGTCGATTTCCCGCTGCCGGAGGGGCCGACGAGGGCGGTCACGTGGCCGCCGGGGCAGGCGAGAGAAACGTCGTGGAGCACCGGTTGGCCGGGGCGATAGGAAAAACTCACGCCGCGCAGGGCGATGTCGCCGCGAGTGAGTTCGAGGGGCTTGGCGGCGGGCGCGTCCGGGATCGAGTGGTCGGCATCGACGACGTGATAAAGCATTTCTACGCCGATGAGTGCGCCGTGGAGGGTGACGTTCATTTTGGCGATCCGCTTGATCGGTTCGTAGCAGAGCAGGAGTGCGGTGAGGAAGGCGATGAGCGAGTCCGCGCTTTGGCCATGAACGAGGTTGCGGTAGCCGCCGTAGAAAACGATGGAGGCGACGGCGATTCCGCCCATGAATTCCATGGCCGGGCTGGTGCGGGCGGAGACGACGGCTTTCTTGTTCGAGAGTTTTTCGCCATTGCGGATTGCTCCGTCGAAGCGACCGCGCATCGAGGTTTCCAGGTTGTAAGATTTGATGAGTTTGCTACCGAGAATGGCCTCTTGAATGGTCGAAATGACGCGGGCGAGGTTTTCGTATTGGGACCGGGAAAGCCTGCGGACGCGCTTGATGATCGAACCAAGAAGCAAGGAAATCGGGGCGAGGACAAAGAGCGCGGCGCAGGAAAGGCGCCAGTCGAGAGTGAACATGGCGATCAAGAGCGCGAGTGCGGTGAAGACGTCCTGCACTCGCGTCATGAGGAGCTGCATCACATTGCGGGCGGCGGTGGCCGCGTGAGAAACCCGGGTAATTAGGTCGCTCGATGGGAAATGCACGAAAAACGCGAGCGATTGATCCAGCAAGTGGTCGGCGATCCGGCGCTGCTGGCGGGCGACAATGTTGTTGCCGATTTTCGCCAAAATGACCGAGGAGCCGTATTCGGAGAGGCCTTTCATCAAGAAAATGAGGACGATACCGATGGAAACGCTGAGGATTTGCACCAAGCCGGGCTGGAAGGAGGTGAAAAAAGAGGCGGCGAAGTTGCTCAGGCGCTGGGTCCATTCGGCGATCAAGGAGCCCGACGCGCCTGCAGCGAGCGGCACTTCTTTCAATGCCTCGGACGAGCCAAAGACCACGGCGGTGATCTTTTTCATCATGAAGACCGACAAGGCAGTCGCCAAGGCGGTGCAGCCCATGAGAGAAAATGCGAGCAGGTAGCGTCCGATGTAGAGGTGGAAATTCTCGCGCAGAATCCTGGAAACGAGCGCCCGCGTATTGGGATCGGCTAAAGCCTTCGATTTGGAATGGGACATGGCAGATGCGGCGGCACGTCAGCTTTTGCCGGTCACGGCTTGGAGCGCCTCTTCAAGCGCTTTCACCCGCGCGACGAGCTTCGGTAGGCGGCGGACGAGGACTTGTAATTTCATTTCCTCACGGATCGGCAGAGCGGGCTTACCGGCGTAAACTGCGTCTCCGGGAATGCTGGCGGTCACTCCGGTCCTGCCGCTCAGCACAGCCTTGGAGCCGATGCTGACATGCCCGGCGATGCCAACTTGCCCGGCGGCGGTGACGTAGTCGCCGAGCTGCGAACTGCCAGAAATGCCGGTTTGGGAAATGATCAGGCAGTGTTTGCCGAGAATGCAATTGTGGCCAATTTGGACGAGATTGTCGATTTTGCTGCCTTCGCCGATGACGGTCTTGCCGAAGCGGGCGCGGTCGATGGTGGTGTTCGCACCGATTTCGACATCATCGCCGATTTCCACGATGCCGACTTGGTCGATTTTGACGTGGCGGCCGCCATGAAATTCGTAGCCGTAGCCATCTGAGCCGATGACAGCACCCGGCTGGAGAATCACGCGGTCGCCGAGGACACAGCGTTCGCGGATGCTTGCGTTGGCCATGATCCGGCATTCTTTACCGATGACTACATCCTCGGAAATCACGCAATTCGGGCCGATGTCCGAGCCGTCGCCGACGATGGCTCCCGCCAAAACAACGGCCCCAGCCTGCACGCGGACTTTAGTGGGATCGAGCAAGGCAGAAGGATCGACGAAGGCGCGCGGATGGATGCCGGGCGCGAATTGACGAGTGGCGGCGGCGAAGTGGCGGACGACCACGGCGAAGGCGAGTGATGGATTGTCCACGGCGATCAACGCGGTGGCTTCCGGCCCGTCCGTCACGCTGCGGGAGACGATCACCGCAGCGGCGCGGGTTTGGAGAAACTGGCCGTGATATTTCTCGTTGCCGAGGAAACTCACGTCATGGGGGCCAGCGGCGTCGAGCGCCGCCATGCCAGACAGAGACAAATCGAGCCCGCCCCGGACGATGTCACCATCGACCCAACGGGCGAGCTCGGAAAGCGTGAGGGCGAATGCCAACTCAGGAAGGGTAGGGGATCCTCGGAATTACTCCTTGCCGTCGGCAGGAGCGGGAGTGGGGATTTCTGGTTTCGGATCGCCTGGCGCAGGAAGGGAATCGGCAGGAGCGTCCTTGTTGAGGTCTTTGAGGAGACCGGCGGTGATGTCGGTGGCGTCCTTGGTGTAAAGGAGGAATGGGACCTGCGAAGTGCTGAGGCCGGATTTGTCAAAAACGTAATCGAAGTTGTCGAGCTTGGCCTTTTCCTCCACCAGCTTGCGGATTTCCTCGAGAATCCCCTTCATGCGTTGGACCATTTTCTCGTTGAGGGCTTGGTTACGGCGTTGGAGGAATTCGCGGCGCTCGCGGTCGAGGGCGATGCCTTCTTGTTGTTGCATCTGCCACTCTTTGAAGAGTGTTTGTTTCTTGGAGTCGTTGAGTGAAGGATCTTCAAGCTGCTTGCGGAGCTTGCCGAGGTTTTCCTCGAGTTCGCGGATGCGGGTGAGGCGCTCGTTGTTCTCCTTCTGGATGCGGGCGCGCTCCACGTTGATCTGCTTTTGCGCTTCGTTGGTGCGGTAGTATTGCTTGAAAAGCTCCTGCATATCGACCGTGGCGATGTTGAGCTTGCCGTCTTGGGCGACAGCCATGGTGGCGAACGATGCCGCGAGGGCGATGGCGAGAAGGCGACGAATGAAGATCATTGATTAATTAAGTTGGGGTTCCAAAAGCGGAGTTCGCAGCCGAGCATGAACGAAATTCCCGAGGCGTCAACGCTCATCCCGCTACACGCTCATCCCGCTTTTGCCAGCGATTTCGAAATCGTCATCGAGGAGAATTCGCGAATGCTTGCAGACATGAACTGAATGATGTGAGCGAGCTTAAAAATGAATCAAAGGAAGGGGTCCACTACCCGAATCTGACGAATCCAACGAATCGTGAAGATTCATGCTACGGCTGAATGGGCGGCTTCTCTTAATTTTAAATGATTCGCTAAATTCGCTAGATTCGTGGTGCCTAAACTCTTTGATCTCCGCTGTCAACGCGCTCCAAGGCGGCTCGACTTGGGCGGTGGAGTGAGGCCAGCCGTCTTTCAAATCACTGCGAACTCGGCTGGAACTTCCCTGAAGTTAGAAAAGCCCGAGCTTCGCCGATGAGAAAGAGCGAGCCTGCCACGAGGACCGGTTCGCCGTGCGAGGTTGCTGCGGCGAAGGCGTTTTCAAAGCTCCCGAACGCCTCGTGCGGCGGCGCGTTCGCTGGCAAATAGCCAGCGAGTTCTTCGGGGGAAACCGCCCTCGGCGTATTGACCGGGCAGAGGAAAATCCGCGAAGCGAGCGGGGCGAGAATTTCCAAAATCCCGGCGATGTCCTTGCCGCCCACCGCGCTGAAGATGAGTGCGGCCTGCTTGCCCGGGAAGCTGTGCCGCCAAGTTTCTGCGAGAACTTGCGCGGATTGCGGGTTGTGCGCGCCGTCCAGAATGATGCCGGGGCGGATGATTTCAAAGCGCCCCGGCCAGCTGACATGGCGAAGGCCGTAGCCGACGCTGTCGGAGCTGAGAGGAATGCCCAAGCGATGCAGCGCGGCCACGGCGAGCGCGGCATTCCATGCTTGGTGCTCGCCCGCCAGCGCCATCGGATAACCGAGCAGCGGCTCCTCCACGAACTCCAGCGGAGAGCGTTTTTCATTCGCCTCCTTTTCCAACACTCGCCGCACGGTGGCTGCTTGAGGCGCGGAAATCGCGGGCTTCCCATTCACGAAAATCCCGGCTTTTTCGGCAGCGATTTCCTCGATGGAATTTCCAAGCTGCTGCATGTGATCCATGCCGACGGGCGTGATCACGCAGACATCCGCTGGGACTGCGGTGGTCGCATCGAGCCGCCCGCCCATGCCGGTTTCGAGCACGATGATCTCGCACTCGCGGAGGCGGAACCAGCGCATCGCGAGTGCCACCGTGATTTCAAAAAACGTTGGATGCGTTTCCATCCGTTCGCTGATACAGCGCAACTCGGTGAGCATCGCGGCGCAGGCGTCTTCCGGGATTTCCTCGCCGTTCACCTTGATCCGTTCGCGGAAGTCGATGAGATGCGGCGAGGTGAAAAGCCCGCAGCGCCGGCCGCAGGCGCGGGCGATGCTGTCGATCATCGCGCAGGTGCTGCCTTTGCCGTTCGTCCCGGCGACGTGGATGACTTGCACCCCGTGCGCCGGATAGGCGAGGAACTCTTTGAGCAACTGGCGCGGTCCGTCGAGCCCCAGTTTGATTCCAAACATCTGGGTGGCAAACAACCAGTCGATCGCTTCTCGGTAGCGCATGGCGCAGTCAATTCACGGGGTCTTGATCCAAAAATTTGCGAAGTCGATCGCCGAGCCGTGATGCTGGAGGCCGATCGCGCCCTTGGCGGGGATGCCAGGGAGTTGCGCGTTTTCGATGACCACGCGACCGTTGAGCGAGACGCTGAGGAGGTCGCCTTTGAGGGTGATCATCGTGCGGTTCCACTCGCCGAGCGGGCGATCCGCCTTGGTTTTGGGAGTCGCGCCGGCTTTCACTTCGGCAGGCATCGCGGGATCAATGCGGTAGCCGTAAATTTCGCCGGAGCCGACAGTCCAGTTCCACAAATTCACTTGGCTCTTGGTGCTACCGCGGAGGAAAATACCGCTGTCTAACTCCTCAATCTCGCTCTGTCCGTTTTGCGAGCCGTCGGGCATCACGGTGGGTTGGGATTTCATCGGCCCGCGGCCGCTCCAGCGCCAATCGAAGACGAGCGTGCAGTCGCCGTATTCCTTTTCGGTCCAGAGATCGGCAGGCTCGCCGCGGCGACCGCTGTGCTTGAGAATGCCGTTGGTTACGGTCCATTCCGGGCTGTTTCCGTGTTTCCAGCCGTCGAGGTTTTTGCTGTTGAAAAGCCGGGTAAATCCGGCGGCCATCACGCCTTCGGTGTTAGCGGCGGGCTGGATTTCGGCGATTTCGATGTTGCGGAACGCGACGCGATCGCCATGGCCAAGCCAAGCGATGTGGCCAGCGCGGCGCTTCACGCCTTGGTGATCCGGGTGGCTGGCACTGAGTTCGTCGAGATTTGCGCTGAGGATGATTTCGCCGTTTAGTTCGACGGTCACGGCCGAGCCTAACACGCTCACTCGCTCGTGGTTCCATTCGCCCACGGGCTTAAGTCCGGTTTTTTTCGCCGGGGCGAGCGTGTAAAGCGAGCCGTGGAATTGGTATTCCTTGAGGTCTTTGTATTTCTCGGCGGTGTTATCGAGGACCTGAATTTCCATGCCGAGATAAGCGCCATCACCGGTGCCCGGATAGTGGATGCCGAGGCCGTTGTTTCCGCCGGGTGGTAGCTTGAAATCGAAGTCGAGGACGTAGTTGGAAAACGTCTGCTCGGTCATCAAATTTTTCCCCTCGGGGGTACAGACGATCGCGCCGTCCTCGACGATGTATCCGCCGCCGATCCAGCCGCTGAGGTCCTTGCCGTTGAAAAGCGGGCGCATGACAGGAGCTTCCGCAGCGAAGCTGGCGGCGCTACAAACGAGGGCGATCGAAGAGATTCGGGTGAGTGCTTTCATGAAAGTGATGGAGTCATGGACGTGGATTTCAAAACAAAAAACAGCCGCCGACTTTCGCCAACGGCTGCCGGTGAAGGGGCTGGAAGTGGATTACTTATCGGTTGGATTGGCGAACTTAAACACGCCAGCAGCGGCGGCACCGCCGGCGAGGTTGGCGGAAATATGAATCCAGATGTCAGCGAAATTGAGCATCTTCATGGCCGCAGCACCGACGGCGACCGCAGAGTTGAAGGCGCCACCGGAAATGCCGCCGACCGCGAAGGCGCCGACCACCACGGTGAAGCCAATGGCCAGTCCGTAGAAGGAATTATTGGCGTTGGCCTTGGCCGTGGCGACGTTCAGGACGACGTAGCAGAGGGCGAAGCTGAAGAGGAGTTCCGCGACGAATGCCTTTGGCACGCTGGCAATCACCATCGGCTCGCCTGCTTTGTAGAGAAAGGTGACGACGCTTGCTGCTGCTAGAGCGCCGAAGACTTGGGAGAGAATGTAGGGAATCACATCCTTGCATTCGCAACGCCCCCGCAGCCAAACAGCAAGGGTCACACCCGGATTATAATGACCGCCGGAGACGTGGCCACCGGCGAAAATCATGATCATCAGCGCGGAGCCGATGGCCAGTGGAGCAATCACGCCTGCCGCTCCGGGAATGACCGTGCAGCCGATGGTGAGGACGAGGAAGAACGTACCGATAAATTCCGTGATGTATTTTTTCATGGGGAGGTGGATTGGATAGGGCGTCACTCAAAGTCAGAGCCCCGGCTGAATCAAGGCAAATTCGCAGACGAAGGGCATCGCACGCTGGTCTCAAGCGGTGCCTGCGAGGCGGTGGTTCAGGACGATGGAACGACGGAGGGCGAGCATGACATCGACCTGGCCCTTATGGGCTGACGCCGCAGTGGCGCATTTCGGATGGAGGTGGGTGTTACGGCTGACGAAACGGCCGATCTCGGCATAGAGCTGGCGCATCTGGATATCTAGCAAGCCGCTTTCCACACGCAAGATGGAGATTTCCTTGTTGCCCTCGCTGATCACCTGGAAGGCTTCGGAGGCATGGAGCCGGCGGCTGTGTTTCTTCTCATTGAGCTTCGCGTCCACCGCGTCCAACTTTTCGTCGCCCGCTTCGATTTCGGAGCCGATGAGGAATCGTTGTTTTTTGAGGTCGGAAAATTTGAGTTTGAGATCGGCAAGACGGCGGTTGACCTCGGTGATTTTTTCTTTGCTCGCCTCAGTGCTTTGCGACTCGCTGGTCAGCACCTCGAGTTTCATCTTCAGTCCGTCATAGGCGCGGCGGACCTCGCGGGCTTCGGCGACGATTTCATCGCGCCTCCGAGCGTGGGTCTCGAGCTCGGTGAGCAGAAGGATGCGCTGATCCATCAACTCTTGGTGGATTTCCGGAGTGCTGTTGAGCACGTTAGCGCGCTCCTCGTGCGCTTTGTCGAGCTCGACTTGGCACCTCTCGATTTTTTTTCGGATCAGTTCTTTTTCTTTGATGGATTTCCGCAAGTTCCAGTATTCGACGGAGATTTCTTCGATGTCCTCGACCTTCTCCCAGATCGCAAAGCCGAGCTGTGCCTCCGCCTCGCGCAAAAGACGCATTTCACTCGCCGCATCGCCCATGCGTTGATTTCTTCGGAAATAGCCGAATGTCTGCGCGAGGCGGGCGATGAGGTAGCGGGAGGAGGTCATGGGAAAGGCCGATTGGCTTAGTTGGTAATTTTGCGTTGCAGGCTCTCGATGACGGAAATGTCTTCAAGGGTGGTGATATTACCGGAAATTTTACCGGTGCAAACCAACTCTTTCAGGAGGCGGCGCATGATTTTCCCTGAACGCGTCTTGGGCAGGCCGGGGGCAAAATGCAAGTCATCCGGCTTGGCGATCGCGCCGATGACCTTGCCGACGTGGTTTCGCAACTCGACGCGGAGGGCTTCGGACTCCTCGAAATTTCCCTTCAGGGTGACGAAGGCGGCGACAGCTTGGCCTTTCATCTCGTCCGGGCGACCGACCACGGCGGCCTCTGCGACGGCGGGATGGGAGACGAGTGCGCTCTCGATTTCCGCCGTGCCGAGGCGGTGGCCGGAGACGTTGAGCACGTCATCGAGGCGGCCGATGATCCAGAAATTTCCGTCCTTGTCGCGGCGTGCGCCATCGCCCGCCGTGTAGATGCCGCCGGGGTAATCTGACCAGTAAGCTGTCTTATAGCGCTCCTTGTCGCCGTAAATCGAGCGGATCATGGATGGCCACGGCTTGCGAATGACGAGGCGTCCGTCCTGGCCATTTTTGCATTCCTTGCCCGCGTCGTCGAGGATCGCGGCGTCGATGCCGAAAAAGGGCAGGGTAGCTGTGCCGGGCTTGCAGGGAGTAGCGCCCGGCAGCGGGGAAATCAAAATTGCGCCCGTTTCGGTCTGCCACCAAGTATCGACGATCGGGCATTTTCCGCCGCCGATGTGCTTGTGATACCAATTCCAAGCCTCTGGATTGATCGGCTCACCGACGGAACCGAGCAGGCGCAGCGACGAGAGATCGTGCGCTTTCGGCAAATGGTCGCCCGCCTTGATAAACGCGCGGATCGCAGTCGGTGCAGTGTAAAAAATCGTGACGCCGTATTCCTCAATCATTTTCCAGAAGCGCCCGAAATCCGGCTGATTCGGCGCACCTTCATACATCACCTGAGTGACGCCGTTCGCCAGCGGGCCGTAAACGATGTAAGAGTGCCCGGTGATCCAGCCGACGTCGGCCGTACACCAGTAAACATCCTCGTCGCGCATGTCGAAAATGTATTTGCAGGTGGAATAGGTGCCGGTCAGGTAGCCGCCGGAGGTGTGGAGAATTCCCTTCGGTTTGCCGGTCGAGCCGGACGTGTAGAGGACGAACAGCGGGTGCTCGGAGTCGAAGCCCTTCGCGACGTGCTTGGAGGAAACCGAGGCCACTTCGTCGTGCCACCACGCGTCGCGCGTCGCGTCCATCGAGATTTCGTTCGCGCAGCGTTTCACCACGATGACGCGCTTGACCTTGTCGTATTTCGCGAGTGCCTCATCCACCACCGGCTTGAGCGCCACGACCTTGCCACGCCGCCAGCCGCCGTCCGCGGTGACAATGGTGGTCGCCCCCGAGTCTTCCAGACGATCGACGATGGCCTCCGCCGCGAATCCACCGAAAACCACGTTATGCACGGCCCCGATGCGAGCGCAGGCGAGCATCGCCACCGCAGCTTCCGGGATCATCGGCATGTAAATGAGCACGCGATCCTTGGCCTTGACGCCATTTTTCAAGAGCACATTGGCGAAGCGGCAGACGTCCTTGTGAAGCTGGCCGTAAGTGATGACGCGCTTGTCGCCGGGCTCGCCTTCCCAGATGATGGCCGCCTTGTTCTTGCGTGGGCCCTCGGCGTGGCGGTCCACGCAGTTTTCACAAACATTGAGCTTACCGCCGTCGAACCACTTGGCGTGCGGGGGCTTCCAATCGAGCACTTTTGACCACGGTTTTTGCCAAACCAGCTCCTTCGCCTCGCGCGCCCAAAATTTGTCAGGCCGCTCGATGGATTCCTTGTAAAGCTTCTTGTAAGCCGCCATCGACGGAATCCGCGCCTTCGCGGAAAACTCCTTGGATGGCTTGTGGATCGCATCCTGATCGTGGCTGGGAACGGATTTTTTGGCGCTCATGGACTCTGTCAAATGATTGGCGCGAGCGATGGACCCGCACCGGGCGCGCAAGCTAGAAAACCATCTTGGCGGCGGCAAGTCCCGAGAATTTCTAATTTCACCCGATCTCCGGCATCCTCACTTGGGTTTAAAGCGAAACGCAGAGGGCGGGGAGAACGCGGAGGGAGACGCAGAGGGTTGTTTCCTTGGCGCTTTTGGCGGTCCAGACTCTTCCCGTCAGTGCAGCATACCCTCCCGGACGAGGAATCCCCGTTCGGAAATCAAGCATCGGTGACGAACTTCCTAAATCGTTGGAAAACGCCATATTTCACGAATCTCCACCAAAAATTCCTCGCCAATCCCGCCCGATATCACGCACCCTCCAAAGAAATGAATTACACAGTTAGTCAATGAATATCAGAACTCTTCCCGCTCTCTCGATCGTGACCTTGTTAGTGGTGTTATGCTCCTGCGCTGGGCCGGGAGCAATCAGTACGAAAGCATCGGGATACGTCGCGTTCGACGCGTGGCGGACATCAAGCCGGATCACGCCTTATGCCGCAAGGGGGAGCGCGAGAGCAATCCACGACCTATTCATCGCGACTTACACACGGGCGAGCGATCCGTATCTCGGCGGGGAGGATCTCGAGATCATGTGTTCCAACCTCGGAGAGGTGGCCGAATCAATCGGCGACAAGAGATTTGCAGAGGCATTGGGCCGAGAGCGCTCCGAAGTAATTCATTCTGTCCGCGCTATCGGAGGGGTCTGCCTTCTTGATTCCTACCCGGAGACGCAAGCATTGATGTCCAGAACTCCGAAGGTGAAGCTTCCCCTAGAGTTTTCCAGGGAGGATATTCACACTCCATTGATGAAGGCCCTAATCAAAGAAGAGGGCTAACAAGTCGTGTCGCGCCAACCGGCCATAAGCTTTTCAATTTCATTTCACCATCCTTTCAACCGCGCCGGTGGGCGCACATCAAACGATGCTTTGAGGAAGGAGCTGCGAACCGGAATACCCTCAAGGACGAGAAATTCCTGTTCGCGCATCAAGGAAATCAAGTATCGGTGACTGACTTCCTAAATTGTTATCAAGTGTTAATCTAAATGATCATCAAAAAAGCCGACGAGAAGAAATCACAAATTGCCACTTTGGAGGCATTGGGCGCAAGGCGTGATGCGAGTCCAGACGTCCGCAAGCGGATCGAACAAGAAATTCGGAATATCCGTTCTGGAATCAAAGGTGAAGAGGACGCCAGCTATGAAATCAATTTTCACTTCGGGGCGACGAAAAACTACGCGGTCATTCACGACCTAAGGATTGAAGTCGAAGGTAGAGTTGCTCAGATCGACCACATTTTGATTGGGCGCTTCCTCGATATTTGGGTCTGCGAGACTAAAAGTTTCTGTGAGGGTATGGCGATCAATGAACAGGGAGAGTGTTCGCGGTTCTATAACAACAAGCCGTCTGGAATGGCTTCGCCCTTCGAGCAAAACAAGAAGCATATCATGGTCTTGAGGGCTTTGTTCAAAACCGGGATGGTGCCGCTTCCAAGGAGGCTGGGGTTCGCCATCAATCCGAACATGACCAGCGTCGTGCTGGTGTCCAAGAATGCCCGCATCAGTCGCCCGAAGACGAAGATCTCGGGTGTGGAAAGTATCATCAAAATCGATCAGTTCAGGTCAATGATCGACCGAGCCGCAGACGCGGACAATAATCCTTTGACGATAGCAAAGCTGATCGGAGCGGACACGCTGGAAAACTTTGCGCGTGCCATCGCGGCCCAGCACAAGCCGATCATATTTGATTGGTCCGCTAGGTTTGGACTTCCTGAGATTTCGTCCGGATACGTCTTAAATCGGGACGCTACGATGCAGGCCACGCCCCCGCCGCTGCCCATTCCGCTTGCAGCGTCGATCCGCGGCCAAAAGGTGGGAGTGCTCACGGAAGAGGTTAAGACGCCGAAAAAGAAGCTAATCTGTGCCACCTGCTCAGAACCGGTTGAGCTTATGGTTGCGAGGTTTTGTTGGTTCAACAAGGCGAGATTCGGAGAGAGCATTTACTGTCGGGAATGCCAGCGGGCCTTTTAGAATATCGAATGCGTCACTCCCGGCTAACAAACATTCGGCTCAGCTTGGGAGCTCCTGCAACTTCACCTGAATGGCGTCTTTGCCAAGCTGGACTCGGCGCGCTTGCAAGGGGAGCACACGCGCCCTCGCGTGTGGTTTTCAGCGCCATCGCTGAAAACATACGTCGAATTACGAGGACGGCCTGAGCGGTCATGCGAGCTATCCATGCCGCGAGGGCGCGTGTTCTCCCCGTCATCGACACGATCGCCCGCCGCCACACGGAGTTGGAGCTGGAGCGGGAAATGGAAGAGAATTACCGTTTTGCGAAGGCTGGAAATGGGAAGATTTCATGGGGTCCAAGGATTGAAAATCTTCACATCCGCAGGAAAATCAGCTGTGTTGCGCGTGATCACGGTGAGTTGATGCACGAGCGCGGTCGCCGCAATGAGACTGTCCATCACGTCCATATTGAACCCTATCGCCTCGTGCTTGGCGTAAAGTTTCCCCCAAGACTTCAGGGTCATGGTATCAAGCCCTAGAATTTTCTCGGTGAAGTCGCTTTCCAATTCATCCGCCCACCGGACAAGAGCTCGTTTCCGCTTACCTTCCGGCAAGCGATGCAGCCCTTTCCAAATTTCTCCCAATGACACGCTGGAAAGGAAACATTCGTGAGCATGGGCTTCGATCCATGCCAGCACCGTTGCGTGGGGATGCTTGGCGGTGGCCTCACAAACCACATTGGTGTCCAACAGATATTTCATACGCGATCACTCAAAATTGACTTGTCGGGCGATCTGTTTCGGACGCTTGCCAAGAAGCAGCACCAGATCCTCCGGACATGCACGCAATGCCGCAGCCAATGACTTCCGGGGAGCCAGACTCCGCTGATACTCCTCTGCCGAAATGATCACCACGACCGGTTTCCCATGTTTGGTCACCGTCTGCGCACCCTTTGAGATCACGGTTTCCACGAGTTCACTAAAGTGGCTTTTGGCCTCCTGCAATTGCCATACACGTGTCTCCATGGGAGGACCATGGCACCGGAGTTCTGACCCGTCTAGTCAGAACCTTGCTCGATGAAATCGCCCAAGGTGGACGCAGCGCGCTTGCGCAAGGGGAGCATACGCGCCATCGCGTGTGGTTTTCAGCGCCCTCGCTGAAAATATACGTCGAATCACGATGACGGCCTGAGCGGTCATGCGAGCCATCCATGCCGCGCGGGAGCTGGACTCCATTTGAATCGCACTTTCTCAGATGAATGCAGTTTTCATCCCTGTGAGAACCCGATAATTTCTCGCCGACAAGCTCACGGGCGTCCTCCACCGACTCATGGTGGAAATGGTCTCCGCTAGAAAAACTCTCACCCACCGATGAAATTCCTCGTTTCTGCCATTCTCATCGGCCTCGTCGCCGGATTGCTCGGCGCGCTGTGCGGCGTGGGTGGCGGCTTGGTGATGGTGCCCGCCTTCGTGCTCGCGCTCGGCATCGAGCACAAACAAGCGGTCGCCACCTCGATGGCCGTCATCATCGTCACCGCCTTCGCCGCTACGGCAAACAACGCGCGCATCGACGGACTCATCAACTGGAAAATTGTGCTCGCCGTGGGCCTCGCTTCCGCCGTCGCGGCGTGGTTCGGCAGCGACCTGATGCGCTCGCTCAGCAACCAGACGCTGACCCGGATTTTTGGCTGCGTGCTCGTCCTCTTTGGCGTGCGGATGCTGTGGAAAGGCTGAATTCAGGCAGATTTTCGAATAATTTCTCAGTGATATCAAAGCCGACGCGTTACGAAGACTTTGGGAATACCACCGCTTTCTGCGCGAGTATTAGAAAAAATTAGTCGTTTCAATGCTCGGCCAGAGTGCCCTCGGTGACGCCGAGTTTTTCGAGCGCTTGGACCTCGTTGAGGAGATCGTAAGCATCCAGCTTGCCGCTGAGCAGCCCCTGATAGGCGCGGATCGTTTTCGCGGCGTCCTCCGTTTCGTCCAGTAACTCGACGCGGAAGCGCGAGAGGCCGGTGGCGCGGAGGGGCTGATAGTAGCGGGCTCCCGTCTGGGCCTTGCCGTTAAAAAGCGTGTTGCGGCAGCCGACGTCGGCTTGCAGGCGGTGGAGTTGACCGACGCGGTCGCGCAGGTGGACGACGTGGGTTTCGCACGGGCGGCCGCAGTCTTTATAGGTGGTGCCTTTGCTGAGGAAGACGCAGAAAACGCAGTGCTCCATGTGAAACATCGGCATGTGCTGGTGCAATGTTAGCTCGAACCACTCGGGCGGCGCGCTGTGGAGCAGCTCTAGCACCTGGCCGATGTTGAGGTCGTAGGAAACCGTGAGGTGGTCGAGCGCGGCGTTTTCCATCAGGAGCTTGGCGGTGATCGGATTGGCGACGTTGAGCGAGAAGTCGCCGATTTTTTTCAGGTCGTGGCGGTCCTTATAATAGTGGAGCGCGCCGAGGTTGCGGAGGAGCAAGCCGTCGGGTGCCGCGTTTTCGATGAGTTTGAGGTAGCCGGTTTCACCGGGCTTGAGGATGCGCGGGGTGGCGAGGAAAATTTGAGATTTAGAGGATCGAACGAGCGCGACGGCATCCTTGTAGCGGCGCGGGTCTTCGAAGTCGCAGTAGAGAGTTTCGACGCCGCATTCGAGGGCGGCGGTGACTTGGCCGAGGGTGCGGCAG
This sequence comes from Verrucomicrobiota bacterium, assembly GCA_041179105.1. Lineage (GTDB taxonomy): Bacteria > Verrucomicrobiota > Verrucomicrobiia > Verrucomicrobiales > Akkermansiaceae > Luteolibacter. Next base: position 30,015 of record JBEGUC010000007.1, read on the forward strand.
AGGACAGATAACTTTGGAACATCGAACGTCGAACGCTCAACATCGAACGTCGAAGGGAGAAGGTCGTGATAAGTGGTGGTGATTTTCGGGAGCGTCGGCTTGATCGCTGCGGCGGTTTCTAGCTGCTTGATGAGGGCGCGGCGGAGCTGGTTGAGCGCGGAGACGGCAATGTGGCAATCTCCCTCGAGCTGGTTGTCGAGCGTGCCGAGTTCGAACGAGGAGTCGCCGAGACGGCCGAGTTGCTCGGCGAGTTTTTCGGTGGAGAGCGGGTGTTTCGCGGCGGATTCGAGGAGTAGGGTGGAGGAAGCGGATGAAGACAGACGGTCACAGGCCGCCGCTACATGGATGGGCTCGCCGGGTTTGCCGCTGACGATGAGGTGGAGGGTGGATTTTTTCTCGGCAGGGCGAGAGTTCTGCCAGAAGCGGCGGAGCTCGGAGTCGAGCTTGGGATCGGAGGTTTTGTAGAGCGTCTGGCCGGGTTTGATGCGGTCGAAATTGATGCCGCTGTAGGTGAGGTGGAAAATCAGGCGGTCGCCCTCGATCACCCAGATGCGCGCGCCTTGCTCGAGGTCGCGGTTTTCCCCGGCATCGAAGACGACGCCGTCGCCGGCGGTGAAGGGCACGCCGGTGAGTCCGCCGAGGCGTATCCAGCCCGGGCCGCACTCGGTGATGGTGCCGAGCAAGGGGCCGCGCTTTTTACCGAATTTTCCGTGGGTGAGATACGGGTGATTCGTGCCGGAGAACCAGCCAGTGCTGAGGCCGCGGGAGAAGGTCATTTCCAGCTCGTAGCGGTCGGAAGGGGTGATGGGACTTTCGGTTTCGGCCATCGCGGCGTCGAGAGCTTTCCGATAGACGCGGGTGACGGCGGAAACGTATTCGGGGGACTTGAGGCGGCCTTCGATTTTGAAGGATTTCACCCCGGCACGGACGAGTTCCGGGACTAGATCGACGGCGGCAAGATCTTGTGGACTGAGCAAATAGCGGACCGCGCCGAGTTCGCGTGTCTCGCCATCGACCACGATTTCGTAGGGCATGCGGCAGGCTTGGGCACACTCGCCGCGGTTGGCACTGCGCTGGCCGAGCGATTCGCTGGTGAGGCATTGGCCGGAGTAAGCGACGCAGAGCGCCCCGTGGACGAAGACTTCCAGCGGGGTTTTCGTCTCCACCGAGGAAGCCTGGAAACGCTCAATTTCCTTGATGGAAAGCTCGCGAGCGAGGACGGCACGCTCTAGCGGAAAGAGCGATTCGACGAAGGCGAGACCTTCCGGCGAGGTGATGGTCATCTGCGTCGAGGCGTGGAGCTCGACGTTCGGCGCGACCTCGCGGGCGAGCTTGGCGAGGCCGAGATCCTGGATGATCAGCGCGTCCACGCCGGCGGCGGCGATCCGTCGGAGCTGTTCCTCGGCGGCCTTCATTTCGCGGGTGAAGATGAGGGTGTTCATCGCCACGAATCCCTTCACGCCGTGGCGGTGGAGGTATTCCATGAGTTCCTCGAGATCCGCCTCGATGAAGTTGTCCGCACGCAGGCGGGCGTTGAACTTCGGCAGGCCGAAATAAATCGCATCGGCCCCAGCGGCCACAGCGGCTCGGGCGCAGTCCCAGTTCCCCGCCGGGGAAAGAAGTTCGGGGGTCGTGTCAGGCAGTTGCATGGCGGCAATGAATCACGGGCGGCGGGAGAAAGACAGGCGCTATTTTTTTACCACGAATTCCAACCCGCGCGGATCGAAACTGAAAACAACTCAACCCATCTTCAACACTCAAGATATGAAGTATCTTGATGTTAAAATGTTCTGTTCCTGGATGTCATCCCTTGAAATTTCAATTCCCGTGGCACTTGATGTGAGAACGCAAAAAACCCGCCGGCCAATGAGGACGGCGGGTTTTGAGATGGCGGGTCGCGGCGACCGGTGATCGCCGTTACTTGCCTGCGCGGAGGGCTTCTTCCTTGGCTTTGGCCTTAGCGATGACGTCGTCGGAGACGTTGCGCGGGCACGGGGCGTAGTGGCTGAATTCCATGGAGAACTGGCCGCGGCCGGAAGTCATGGTGCGGAGGTCGCCGATGTAGCCGAACATGGCGCTCAACGGAGCCTCAGCCTTGACGCGGATACCGCCGGGAGTTGGCTCTTGGCCTTGGATCATGCCACGGCGGCGGTTGAGGTCGCCAATGACGTCGCCGACTTTTTCTTCGGGGGCGAAGACGTCGAGTTTCATCATCGGCTCAAGGATTTGCGGAGCGCACTTGACCATGGTTTGGCGATAGGCGGCTTTGGCGGCGATTTCGAAGGCGATGTTGCTGGAGTCCACGGCGTGGAAACCACCTTCGTTGAGCGTGACCTTGAAGTCCAAGCAAGGGTAACCCGCAAGTGGTCCTTTATTGACGCAGGTTTTAAAGCCCTTTTCGACGGCGGGGATGAACTCTTTCGGGATGCTGCCGCCGGTGACTTTGGACTCGAAGATGAAGCCTGAGCCGACTTCGCCGGGCTCGATGGTGTAGTCGATCTTCGCGAACTGGCCGGAACCACCGGACTGCTTCTTGTGAGTGTAGCTGTCGTTGACCATTTTGGTGATGGTTTCGCGATAGGCGACTTGTGGGGCGCCGACGGTGACCTCGACCTTGTGAGTGCGCTTGAGGATGTCGATCTTGATATCAAGGTGGAGCTCGCCCATGCCTTTGAGGATCATTTCGTTCGTTTCATCGTCGGTCTCGACGCGGAACGAGGGATCTTCCTGGATCATCTTGCCGATGGCGTTGGCGAGCTTTTCAGCATTGGCCTTGTCCTTGGCGGCGACGGCGATGGAGATGACGGGATCGGGGAAAACCATCGGCTCGAGGGTGGCCGGGTTTTTCTCACAGCAGAGGGTGTGACCGGTTTGGACGTTTTTCATGCCCACGATGGCGACGATGTCACCTGCTTGCGCGGAGTCGATTTCCTTGCGGTCATCGGCGTGCATCTCGACCATGCGGCTGATGCGCTCGGTCTTGCCAGTGAATGAGTTGAGAATGGTGTCGCCTTTCTTGATGGTGCCCGAGTAAATGCGGGTGAAGGTGAGCGCGCCGAACTTGTCGTCCATGATCTTGAACGCCAAGCCGCGGAATGGGGCATTGGGGTCGATGACGGCGAACTTGCCGGTTGGGGTGCCTTCGGCGTCCACTTCAGGGAGTGGCTTGACGTCGGTCGGAGAAGGAAGGTAATCGACGACGGCGTCGAGGACGAGCTGGAGACCTTTGTTTTTGAAGGAAGAACCGCAGTAGGTTGGGAAGAATGCGAGGTCGATGGTGCCTTTACGGATGCACTTTTTGATTTGCTCGATGGTAGGCTCCACGCCTTCGAGATATTTTTCCATGATTTCGTCGTCTTGTTCGACGGCGGTTTCGATGAGTTGGGCGCGGAATTCCTTGGCCTTGTCCACCATGTCGGCGGGGATTTCCTCGATCTTGAAATTTTCCGGTTGGCCGGATTCATCCCAGATGTGGGCCTTCATCGTGAGGAGATCGACGACGCCGACGAACTCGGACTCGGTGCCGATCGGTAGGACCATGACGAGCGGATGAGCGCCGAGGATTTTCTTCACCTGCGTGACGACGCGGTAGAAATCCGCACCGATACGGTCGAGTTTGTTGACGTAAATGACGCGGGAAACGCCGGAATCGTTGGCGTAGCGCCAGTTGGTTTCCGACTGAGGCTCAACACCGCCGGAGCCGCAGAATACGCCGACGCCGCCGTCGAGAACCTTGAGCGAGCGGTAAACTTCGATGGTGAAGTCCACGTGGCCGGGTGTGTCGATGATGTTGAATTGGTGACCGGCCCAGAAGCAAGTGGTGGCGGCGGATTGAATGGTGATGCCGCGCTCGGCTTCTTGGTCCATGAAGTCCATGGTGGATGCGCCATCGTGAACCTCGCCGATTTTGTGGATCTTGCCGGTGAGTTTGAGAATGCGTTCGGTGGTGGTCGTTTTGCCCGCATCAACGTGGGCGAAAATGCCGATGTTGCGGTATTTACTGAGGTCCTTCATAGAGATAGTGGCTTCTGGTTGGCGGGCACGGTTTCGCGCCGGGGGCAGATTCCTAGTCGGAGATCGAACTTTAGCAATCCTAGAGTCGGTTTGGCGGGGTTTTTCATGCTCTCGCTCCGGATGCCGCAGCCAAGGCGAGGTCTTGCGAAGGGGGGAGGAGTGGCGGATTTAGAAAGATGAAACCATTCTTTGAAAGCAAGCTGGCGGGTTCGCTGGGCGCTCTTTAGCCTCTTGCCATGATCGGCACGTTCACTTTGGTGATTGAAACTTCCACGCCCCGCGCCTCGCTCGCGACCATCGAGCCGGGCGGGCATTTGCAGCAGCGCGAATTCACCAGCGACCGCAGCCACAACGCCGTACTATTTTCCCCGCTCCAGGAACTGCTCGATGCACGGGCTGGAGGTGAAATCGGCCTCGTCCTCGTCGGCAGCGGACCCGGCAGCTACAGCGGCACGCGGGTGGGAATCGCGGCCGCCCAAGGCGTGGCGATTGCTTGCGGCTGTCCGGCCGTGGCCGTGCCGTCCATCCTTGCCGTGCCATCGGCGCAAGGTGGCGCGCCTTGCCTCGCCATCGGCGACGCCCGCCGCGGCAGTTTCTGGACGGCGCGGATGGAGAACTCCCAGCTGCTGGCCGAGCCGGAACTCACCGACGCGAAAGGGCTGGAAGCCCTCGTCTCGGGCGCGATCCGGGACAGACTCGCGGTTTTTTCATTTGAAGAATCCGGACGCTTTCCCCTGCCGCCGGAGCTTCAAGCGCAGGTGCGCGTCGAATTCCCGAACTCGGAACGCCTTTGGCAGGCATGGCAGGCGACGCCGCCGCAAACCTGGCAGAAATGGCTAACGGAGTCGCCGCAACCGATGTATCTCAAACCGCCGCACATCACCCCTGCCAAGCGGGATGGAAGTCGAGGACTTCAGTCGGTTTCTCAAGTTCGAAGAGGGGACTGAAGTTTTAGCTTATTTTTTCTGCCAGACGGTGACCAATGAGGTGGTCCACTGGAACTTACGGGCAGTTTCGCGGATCAGAAAGGCCTCGTCCGCTTGGCGGATGAGGGAAAAGGACGGGGAAAGCGCCGCTTGCAGCCACTCGAAAGTCCCACTAACGGGCCAGTTTCCTGGCGGGGTAAATTCCTCAAGCCAGGTGCATGGCGTAGCCAGCACGAGCTCGCCCCCCGGTTTCACCAAGGCGGGCAAGCGGTCTAGCAAACGCACCGGTTCGGGCAGGCGGCAAAGGAGATTCGCCGCGTGAACACGGTCGAATGAGCCGAGATCTGCTGGCAGATTCATCGCGTCGCCCTGCCGGAAGCTTAGCTTCGCCGCATCGATCCCCTCAGGCGGGCGCGCTTTGAGATGGGTGACGACGGACGCTTCTTCACGGCGGTCATAAGCAATCGGTTCGCCACGTCTCAAGCGATCCGCCGCGTTGATGAAGGCGTAGGAGAAATCAATCCCCAGCACTGCCTGGCAATTTTGCGCCATTTCAAAAGCCGAGCCCCCGACGGCGCATCCAAGATCCAGACCACGCGCCACGGTGCCGGGCGAGAAATGCGCCACCGTGCGACGCGTGAAATCCAAGGCCTCGTGCATCCCTGAAGGCCAGCGGCGCTCCGGAGTTAGAATCTCTTCCGGCTTGCCGAAATGAAATAGCAGATACTCCGCGAGCAGCTTCTCGGATTCGTAGAGAGAGTTCATCGTCCAAGCTGGTTTTCCACCTCGCCCGCACGACTATAGCCAGCCTGTGCTTCCGCCAGAGAAACTTTGTCGTTATGGTTAGTATCGTAGAATTTGATGACTCCGGCAGCCGTGTAGTTGACCTGCTGCGGCTTGCCTTTAGCACTCTGGATTCCTTGGTTAATCTCGCTGGAGTCGAGTTCACCGTCACCGTCATCATCCCATCGGTCAAATTTCTGGAGCAAACCGAGCATCTGCCGCTCGACCGGAGTTTGAGGCGTGACCGGACCGAGACCGCTGGCACAGGAGACCATCCCGAGAATCAAAGGAACGTTGAGAAGTTTCATTGTGATTTGACGTTGGCGCGGCAGCGGGGAACGGGCAAGCTTTGATCCACCGCATGCAAATTCGTCTCATCGTCGCCGGAAAACCCGCACTCGCTTACGCCAAAGCGGGAGTGGAAGAGTATTTGAAACGCCTGTCACGCGCGGGCGGGCACGAGCTGGTCGTGATCAAAGCCGGCAGCCGGGACGAGGTTTCGGAGCGCTTGCTCGAACGCTCCCAAGGCTGTTACCGCGTTGCGCTCGACGAGCGCGGCGAGTGCCTGACCACTCGTAAATTCGCCGAAAAACTCGAAGCGCTTGAAATGCGCGGCGACGTGAAAACCGTCGCCTTCCTGATCGGCGCGGCGGACGGCCACAATGAGGCGCTGCGGGAAAAGTGCGATCTCATCCTCACGCTCTCCCCGTTCACCCTGCAACACGAGCTGGCGTTGCTAGTCCTGCTAGAGCAACTTTACCGGGTGGCCTCGCTGAAGAGCGGATCACCTTACCACCGGGATTGAGCGGCCCGCAAAATCAGCGGCGGTATTGATTCTGCGGCATCATCCCGAACTGGCCTTGACCTTGACCGGCCACCGGGCTGTTCCATGGGATTTTGCTGGTCTCGGAAACCGGCCCCACTGGCTTTTTCACAGGCTCGTCAGCACAAGAGGAAAATCCGAAGCTGGCGGAAAGAACGAGGAGCAGCAGAGAGAAGTTTCGCTTCATGCCCGAACATAAAAAAAGCTCCGCGGCATGCAAGCCTGCGGAGCTTTTGGAAATAAATAGTTCGATCAGTTCGCCTGCGGCTGAGCGAGAATCACGCGGTCGCCCGGCTGGAGGCGGACGCCGGCAGCAAGGCTCTCAAGATCGATCTCGGCGATCGTCTGGGTCGCTTCGACTGAGGAAGGACGCACTCTGCCGATCATCTTCCCGTCGCGCTCGACCAACAATGGAGTTTGCGGAGTGAAACTGGAATTCGAACCGGCACCGATGACGAGGAATCCCCAATCTTGATTCACCGCAGTGACGACTGCCGCCATCGAATTGCGAGCAATCCGTGAGCTTCGATCCATGATCCGCTTGCCCAAGCGGTCCAACTCGGCACGGTTGCTGACAAGACTCTTGTCAGTTCCACCGATGAGAACTTCGAGTTCTTCGAGTTTGGTCTGCTTGGCTTTCTTGTCGTCTTCGATCTGTTGGATTTTCTCTGGCAGAGTATCGAGAGTCACGCCACCGCCGAGAGCGGCGAGGATGGTATTGACCTCGGCGAGGGCTTTTTCAAGTTGGGCGAATTCATCTTCCTGACCTTTGAGATCCTCTTTCTGTTTGGTCAGATCTTTCGAGAGGGCGCTTGTTGAGGATTTGAGGGAGGAGACGCTCTGAGTGATCGACTCCTGTTTCTCTTGGGATTCCGCGAGTTTATTTTTCTCGTCCTTGATATTTTTATCCGCGACATCCGCATCGGCGCTGGTCTGGTTTTTCGTGGCGATGGTCTCGCTCCGGTCCTTTTCAAGGGCCTTGAATTTCTGGGACTGGCTGAAGGAGAAAAACGCGCCACCGCATGCGGCGATAATTGCGACGGTGTAAAGAATGGGCTTCATGAGATATCCTTGGAAGTGGTGTTTTAAAAAAATCCGGAGATCAGTTGCTAGCGGTTTTAGTGAGTGCCTGACCGGGAATCACGTGATCGCCAACTCTGAGGGTCACATTCGACGCGAGGGAGTCCGGCACGATGCTGGCGGATGCGGAACCGGTCTCGACGGCGGTGACCAAGAGCTTGGCGATGGTCTCGCCGTCCCGCACGACGTCGAGGGTGGAATTGGCCATCACTCCGGCGTTGTTGCCGGAGGCAAGGGTCACAAAACCCCAGTTCGGGTAAATGGAGCGGATCCGAGTTTGAAGGGAGCCTAGGGATTGGCCGCTGCTAAAACGCTCAACCTTCGTTTTCGCTCCGGTGATTTGAGTTTGAACGGAACCATCTTGGGCGGTGAGGTTGGCGAGTTTCGCCTCGTTGGCAGTGATGGACTGGGTCAGATCCTCGAGTTCGCTGCTGGTCGCGCGCATCTTGGAGGCGAGTTCCTTCAAATCTCCGATTTTGGAAGTCTTGTCGCGGATTTCGTCGAGTTTCTCCTTGTTAGTCGTGATTTTGGCGGAGAGGGCATCCACTTCCGCTTTGATTCCGTCATTGGTTTTTTGCTGGGCCGCCTCGGTAGCGATCAGCTTTTGAGTTTCCGCATCCACGGCGGCGCGCTCGATGGGGATGGTCGTAACCCCTTCTTGGGCTGCCTTGAGGCGGGCCTGGCTTTTGGAGAGGAGGTCTTTTTCGGACTCGGTCATCGCAGTGCGAGACTCAAATTCACCTTGGTTTTTAAAAGCAATGAGAGCGGAGAGAGCGAGGGCGATTGCAGTGAGAATTCCGAAGAGTTTGGCCATGGGTTTATTGTGTGAGGAGTGAAATCCTTGCGTGGCAAGACAATAGGAAGTCCTTTTTACCCTCCGCAACCCCAAATTTCAAAGACTTTCAAAGATCTCTCCACCTTGGCTTTACAAAGCACTCAGCGGGGCGCATCGCTCTGGGTCTCCGATGAAGTCAATTTTCCGCGTTTTTTCCTACCTTCGCCACTACCCGGGGCTCGCTGCTGCCCAGCTTTTCTGCGCGGTCGGCATGACCTTGGCGGTGTTCGTGTTCCCAAACGCGACGGGTTTTGTGATCGATAAAATTATCCCCAATCCCGCGCGGCACGATGAATTTTCTTTGTGGATCGTCATCGCCTTGCTCGGATTCCTGATCAAAGACGGGCTCAATTCCGTCCGGATCTTCATCAATAACATCTTTGAGCAGAAGGTTATCTTCGACATCCGCTCGGATCTTTATGAGAAAATCCAGCGCCTGCCGCTCCAGTGGTTCGACACGCGCCGCACAGGCGACATCATGACGCGGGTGGTCGAGGACGTGACAAATATGGAGCGAGTCCTCATCGACGGGATCGAACAAGGACTCATCGCAGCGCTGCAAGTGCTCGGCATCGGGATTTTTCTATTTTTCCTCAATCCCACGGTGGCGGGGTGGGCGACGCTGCCGGTGCCGTTTCTGGTGGTGGGCGCGTGGATTTATTCCACCCAGGGCCGCGATCGCTATCGGAATCAACGCGATGCGGCTTCGGATCTGAATGCCCTGCTTCACGATAACATTTCCGGCGTTCGCCAAATCAAGGCCTACGCTGCGGAGGCGGTCGAGCATTCCCGCTTTAACGATTTTTCTAACCTGCTGCGAGTCGCCTCGCTGCGGATGATGAAATGGTGGGCGATTTACTCGCCGGGCATGTCGTTCCTGCGGATGACTGGCTACGTGTTGGTGCTCGCCTTCGGCGGCAGCGCGGTGATGAAGGGCGAGTTGACCATGGGGGATTTCACGAAATTCCTCCTATTTCTCTCGCTGTTTTACGAGCCGATCGACCGCTTGAACTCACTCAACCAGATGATCTTGTCAGGTCGGGCCGCAGCGGACCGCGTGTTCGACATTCTGGACGCCGAGGAGGAACCCAACTCCACCCGCGGTGCCGAGCTGCCGGAGAAAATCGCTGGCCACGTGCATTTCGAAAACGTCACCTTCGCCTATCAGGAGCAGCCGACGCTGCACGGCGTTACCCTCGACGCCCAACCCGGCCAGACCATCGCCCTCGTAGGATCGACCGGAGCGGGTAAAACCACGGTGCTCTCGCTGCTCGCACGCTTTTATGAAACCACCTCCGGGGAGATCACCATCGACGGCATCGACATCGCCACCCTTGGGAAATCCTCGCTGCGCAGCCGCCTCGCCTACGTCACTCAGGAGCCGTTCCTCTTCAACGGCACCGTCCGCGAAAACCTCCAACTCGCCAAGCGCGACGCCTCCGACACCGATCTCTGGACCGCCCTGGAAGCCGCCCACGCGGACCGCTTCGTTAGGGATTTGCCCGAGCAGCTCGACACCAACGTCGGCGAGCGCGGCGTAAAACTTTCCGGCGGCGAGAAACAACGCCTCTCAATCGCCCGCGCCCTACTCAAGAACGCGCCGATCCTGTTGCTCGACGAGGCCACCGCGTCTGTCGATTCCGAGACCGAGCGCCAAATCCAGGACGCGCTCGACCGGCTGATGGAGAACCGCACCGCCTTTGTCATCGCGCACCGGCTCTCCACGATCCAGAACGCCGACCGCATTTACGTGCTCGAAAAAGGCGAGGTCATCGAACAAGGCACCCACGCCGCCCTGCTCGCCCAAGGCGGGAAATACGCGGAACTCTGCCAGAAATCTTTCCTGTCGCCCGAGGAAGCGCCGTGATCGGATTTGCGCCTTGTCGCAGCGGCTCGCCGCTGCAAGCCTTTGTCATTTCCAATGGCCGCTCCCCAAAACACCATCGCGCTGGTTTACGACTACGACCAGACGCTCAGTCCCCGCTATATGCAGGACGACGTGTTATTTCCCGAGTTCGGGATTGATCCTGCGCAGTTTTGGAAAAAATGCAACGCCCTCGTCCTCGACGAGAAATGGGATGGCGAGCTCGCCTACCTGAAGTGCCTGCTCGACTACCTCGGCATGGACAACGTCAGCAACGCTCGCCTCAACGAGCTCGGTGCCGGTCTGCGGTTTTTCCCCGGCCTGCCCGAGCTTTTCGAGGCCCTGCCCGAAGCCGCCCTCCGCCCCGATCACCACGCCGCCGGCATCAAAATTGAGCACTACATCATTTCCTCCGGCCTCAAGGCCCTACTCGACGGCTCGCGCCTGCGGCCCTTCGTCAAAGCGATGTTCGGCTGCGAGTTCGGCGAGAATTCCAAGGGCGGCATCAGCTTCCCCAAGCGCGTCATTTCCCACACCACCAAAACCCAGTATCTCTTCCGCATCAACAAAGGCATGCTCGGCTACGACCAGGACGTGAACGACCACATGCCCGCCGAACAACGCCCGATTCCCTTTGAAAACATGGTCTATGTCGGCGACGGCCCGACCGATGTCCCCTGCTTCACCGTCATGGCGCGCAACGGCGGCCAAGCCATCGCGGTTTACAATCCCGAGGACGCCAGCGGTCGCTCCTTCCGGAAATGTTTCCAGCTCTCCACCCACGCCGGCCGCGTCAAACACATCGCCCCCGCCGATTACCGCCAAGGCTCGCACCTCTGGCTGCTGCTCCAGGAAATGGTCACGGAAACCGCCGACCGCATCCTCCGCCGCCGCAGCGAGGAGCGCGAAAACGCCACCGTCGCTGCGCCGACGTTTTGATAGAGCACCCTATTTGGGAAGTTCTTTTACCGCGTTTTAAACCCCCATTAGCAACTCTCACAATCATCAGATTTTTCGCCTTACTGGCGTGTGTGGGGGGCACGTTGTTTACGGCTGCCGATGTGATCTGAGGGCAAGACGATCATGGACAATCGGCGGCTAGCAGGTCGTAGAGCTTTTCATAACTGTCTATTCCGGGCAATCCGGGACACTCTTCTTGATCCCGAGCCCGGATGACGGGATGCTCGGCGCGTGCCTGCTCCGATCCCCGTAACTCCGCCCGCGGGCATCGCTTTGTTTGACCTCGACGGGACCTTGATCGCCTGGGACTGCCAGTTGCTATTCCGGTATTTCGTGATCCGCCGCGAGCCGTGGCGGGGGATTTTTTTGCCGGTATTCCTAGCGTTTCTGCCCTTGGCGGGACTGTTGAAGGCGGCTGGGATGAAGCGGGTTTTCCTCAGTTACTTGTGGCTGATGGACCGCGAAACTCTGGCCGGATACTCGCGGGAATTCGCCGCTTCGCTGATGCCGACGATCTATCCGGAGTTGCGCGGGAAGCTGGACGGTCACCGCGCCGCCGCCCATTTCCTCATCCTCGCCTCCGCCAGCCCGGAGTTTTACGTGGCGGAGATCGGCCGCGAACTCGGCTTTCATCTTACGCTTGGCACCCCCGTCGAGCTCGGGCGATTTTTCCCGGATTTGGACAATCACAAGGGCGCGGCGAAGGTGGCGCGCTTGAAGGAATTACTGCCCGCGTCGTATTTTGAAAACGGCAAGTTGCGGCATTGCCACGGCTACACCGACAGCTGCGCGGACCTGCCGATGCTCACGCTTTGCGACGCGGTCACCGTCGTCAACCCATCGTCCCGGCTTACCGCCATCGCGGCAGAATCCGGCTGGGAAATCGTCCGTCCGGAGCGGCCGTGGAAATCGCGCGTCGGATTTGCCCGCCGCGCGCTCGCGCTGCTCCTCGGCATCGGTCAGAGTTCGACCTGAAAGAAGTCGCGCATGACTTCCCGGTAAACCTCGCGTTTGAAGGCGGGCAGCCAGTCGAGGTCGAATTCCGCGGGCAGAATCCAGCGGTAGGCACCGAATTCCTGCTGCTTTTGGCGAACGTTCACCTGCGGAGCGTCCGACTTTAGATGGCAGAGGAAATAAGTCTGCTCTTGGCCGTGACTGCCGTGCTTGCGGAGTTTTTTCCCGCGCACTGCTTGCGGATAGAGGTAGCGGTAGCCTTCGCGGCGGTGGATCACCTCGTAGTGCCCCGCCTCCAGCCCGACTTCCTCGCGGACTTCGCGGAACAGCGCTTGTTCGGGAGTTTCTCCCGCATCGACTCCGCCTTGGGGAAACTGCCAAGCACCCGGAATCGTCCAGCGCTCGCAAATCAGCAGGTTGCCTGCGGAATTCACGATCAATGCCGCGACGTTTGGACGGTAATGAATCATGACTTTTTAGATGACGCTTCACGCCCCGTGTGACAATCCTTAACTTTCCTTCATCCTTATTCATCGCTCGACCTCGCGCCTTTCGTGGGCTATTGGATTGTTCTGTGAAGCACGTCGTCACTATCGAGCCAGCTCACACTTCCGAGCGTGATCCGCTGGTGCGCGAAGCATCGCCCCCACGCCGCGGGTCGCTGCCAGAAGTGCGAATCGTCGTGATCTATTTCATCGCCGCCAGCCTCTGGATCGTGGGTTCCGACCTGGCATTGACCCAATCTGCGGTGGACGAAGCCAAAGCGGGTTTCATTCAAACGCTCAAGAGCCTCAATTTCGTCATCACCACCGCTATTTTGTTATTTTTGGTGCTGCGGCACGCTTACAGCGGGTGGCGACGCGCCGAGCTGGAGCGCATGACGGTGATCGATCAAGCTCGCGAGAAATTTCGCAAACTTTCCTCACATGTGCAGTCGCTGCGGGAAAAAGACCGCACCTGGGTCGCCCGTGAAATCCACGACGAACTCGGGCAGCTGCTTACCGGTATCCAGATGCAACTGCGCTTGATCGAAAGCCGCCTGGAAGAACGCGAGGACCGCGCTTTGAACCCGATCATCGACAAGCTCGTGGAGACATCCAATCTGGTCGATACCACGATAGCCTCGGTCCAGCGGATTTCCGCTGGCCTGCGTCCGAGCGCCTTGGACCATCTGGGGCTCGCCGCCGCCCTAACCGAGGAGGCCGAGCTGTTCTCCAGCCGCACGGGCATTCCTTGTTCCATCTCGATCACCGACGTCCCGCCCGCGCTCCCGCCCGAGGTTTCCATCGCAGTGTTCCGGATTTTCCAAGAAGCGCTGACCAACGTCGCCCGTCACGCGGAAGCCCGGAAAGTCGATGCCGCTCTTTCAGTGAGCGATGGCGTGCTCATGCTGGTGGTCCATGACGACGGCAAGGGCATCGATCCGTCAGCCGTCGAAGCCCCGAGATCGCTCGGCTTGATCGGGATGCTCGAACGGGCGGAAAACGTCGGCGGCCACGTAGTTTTCGCCCGCCATTCGAAAAAGGGAACGGTGGTGACCCTCACCCTGCCTTTACCGGCCAACTCCAACCTCGATTTGCTTCATGAGAATCCTGATTATTGATGATCACGCGATCGTAAGACGCGGGATGGCTTCCTTGTTTCAGGAGCATTTCAAGGGTGTGGAAATCGGCGAGGCGGAGGATGCCAAAACCGGTATGGCGGCGGTGATGAAGCAGCCCTGGGATTTAGCGATGGTGGACATCAACATGCCCGGCCGCAACGGGCTCGAACTGATCCAAGACCTCCGGGTGAAGAAGCCGGTATTGCGCGTCCTCGTCATCAGCAGCCATTTAGAAAAAGACTACGCCCTGCGCGCCTTGAAATCCGGAGCTGCGGGCTATGTCTCGAAACAAAGCGCGGCGGATGTCCTCGTGACTGCCGTCCAGCGGGTGCTGTCCGGCCGCCGCTACATTAGCCCGGCGCTCGCTGAGCAACTCGCCGGCGCGCTGGCCGGAGAATCCGCAGCAACCTCGCACGAAGCCCTGTCGAACCGCGAACTTCAGGTGCTCCGGCTCATCGCGCTGGGCAAATCGATCAAGGAAATCAGCGTCGATCTCACGTTGAGCGCCAAAACTGTGGCGACCTACCGCAGCCGGATCGCCGAGAAAATGGGCTTGTCGTCCAATGTCGAGCTCACCCGCTACGCCATGCAGCACGGCCTAGTGGATTGAGTGCGCTTGGAAAATGTCGGCATTTTTACCGACATTAAAATAAGGATAACACCGCTTTCATTTCCGTGAATATGGAAGAATACTACTGATGTTGTTTGCGAGGTGATAAAATTTGCCTGAGATTCGCGAGTGGGGGTCGCGATAGGGTAAAAAATGAACGTCGTCTTTCCGGGGGGGAGGGCGGCGTTCTGTTATTTTAAATAAAGCGGAAACTCACCAATCCATGTTCTCGCCGCGCGAGTCGATGTGGGTAAAATTCCAATAACCGCCGACGCCACCCTTGAAAAGGCCGCGGCTCCGCAGATTCCGGGCCGCCGCAGCCACTTGGGAGGCGCGTCCCGGGAATTTCACATCCACCGCGACGTTTGCTTGGTGCCATGAGCCGGACTTCGCTCCTTCGCAATGCGCGTTGTAAGCCGGGCAGCGGTAGGCGGAAATGATTTCCACCTCGCTGACATTCATTTCAAGGGCGATACGGTCCGCGACGCGCAGCGTGTATCCCATGCGCGTCCACCAAGTTTTAGGTGGCAAGGTGTTCCAGATTGATCCGTGCGACTTTGCGTGAGCCTCGATCACCTGCTGCGGCGAGATGCTCTTCAGCCTTAGATTCGTGAGGTAGCGGCCGTATTCCGGCAGCGCGGCACCCTGTTTTTGCGCCCATTCCTCGGGCACTCCAGACAAGTCGAGCCGCGGGCTTTCCGGTCGGACGCTCTGGCGAGCTTGAGTCTGGACGGTCACCTTCGGCGCGACACCATTCTGGGAACTCGCGGCGCTGGCCGAGGTGGAAGAGACCAGCAATCCGAGGCCGGCAAGACCAAGGCCACCGATGACGCGGCGGCGGCCGATCGGATTGGCTTCAAAAGGAGATGGGAGAAGTTCGGGGAAATTCATGAGAAATTAGAGGAAAGGCGCGCGCTGGGCGAAGCGGATTGTGTGGCGAAGCACGATTTTTCTTCGGCGAAAAGCCGCCGAATTCCCTTGGAATCAAGCAGGCGGTGCCGATGCGACAAGCAAAAAATACAGCAAAAAACCCCCGGTTGAATGGGTGGGACTGCGGAAATTGATCCTGCGGCGCGGCGAACGGCTTCCAACTAGCCCGGTCGGCGTTGACAGCAAGCTCCCGCAGAATGCACATTAAGCTGCCATGCGCGCGGATGAAGCGCGCAGGGTTTCTCGTTCCATCTTTCCCATCATTTCATGAAAATCCTAATCACCGGCGGCGCTGGCTTCATTGGCTCCAACCTTGTGAGGCAAATCCTTGATGAAACCGCCCACCAGGTCGTCAACCTTGATCACCTCACCTACGCGGGAAATCTCTCGTCGCTGGACGGTTATCTGGAAAATCCACGCCACACCTTCGTCCAAGCCGACCTCTGCGATCCCGGCGCACTCGCCGGACTTTTTGCCAAGCATCGCCCGGATGCCGTGATGCACCTCGCCGCAGAAAGCCATGTGGATCGCTCCATCGATGGCCCCGGCGACTTCATCCACACCAACATCCTCGGCACCTATCACCTGCTGCAGGCCGCCCTCGCCCACTACCGAGGACTTGCCCCCGCCCAGCAGGAATCCTTCCGTTTCCTCCACGTCTCCACCGATGAAGTTTACGGCTCGCTCGGCGCGGATGAGCCGGGATTTTCGGAAACCACGCCCTATTCGCCCCATTCTCCGTATTCCGCCAGCAAGGCCTCGTCCGACCACCTCGCCCGCGCCTGGTGCGACACCTACGGCCTCCCCGTGCTCGTCACGAACTGCTCGAACAACTACGGCCCCTATCAATTTCCCGAGAAACTCATCCCCGTCGTCATTCTCAAGTGCCTCCGTGGCGAGCCCATTCCGGTTTATGGAAAAGGCGAAAACATTCGGGACTGGCTCTACGTCGGTGATCATTGCACCGCGCTCCGAACCGTCTTGGAAAATGGCGTGCCCGGAGAAACTTACAACATCGGCGGCAACAACGAGCAAACCAACCTCGATCTGGTCCACCACATCTGCGCCCTGCTGGATGAGCACCGGCCCGGCCCGCAGCCCTACGCCTCGCTCATCACCTTTGTCACCGACCGCCCCGGCCACGACCTCCGCTACGCCATCGATCCCACCAAGATCCGCACCCACCTCGGCTGGGAACCCCGCGAAACCTTCCAAACCGGCTTCCGCAAAACCATCCAGTGGTACCTCGAAAACCAAGACTGGTGGCAACACATTCTCGACGGCTCCTATCAACTCCAACGCATCGGCTTAGACTCATAATCTCGTGGAAGGCATCATTCCCCAGCCTTGCCGCGAATTCACTTTCTGGGAGAGCGATGCGGACTTCCACGCCTCCTCAAGCCAGACGCCCTTAACGGCATGATCACAATCAGGCCGAGGAATTTTGTTTGGGTCTTGTGTGAGGTTGCCAACCGCTTCTAAGGTCCGCCTCACTACATGCGAGCCCAGCCGTTCAAATGGATTGCGCGCGGTAAACCGTTTGAAAAACAGACGAACGGTTCATCGGGCACATTTCCGCCGATCCTCGAGCACCTGATCCACCAGCGCGGCCTTCCGCCCGGCGTGGATCTGGAGGGGTATCTGCGGCCGAAGCTCCGGGACTTGGCCGATCCGTTCCTCATTCCGGATATGAAACCCGCCGTCGAGCGGGTGCTGGCCGCCATCGACAAGGGCGAGGAAGTCTGTATTTACGGGGATTACGACGTCGATGGAGTCACCTCGATCACGCTGATGCGTCAAATCCTGATGGCTTACGGGCTGACGCCGCGTTATTTCATCCCGCGCCGGGGGCCGGAAGGATACGGCCTCAGCACCGCAGCGCTCGCTCGCTGCATGGCAGAGGGGCCCAAGCCGGATTTACTGATCACGGTGGATTGCGGGACGGTTTCGATCAATGAAGTCGCTGCACTGCGGGCGGACGGGATTGATGTTTTGATCGTCGATCACCACGAGCCGGAGCCAGCGGGAAGGCCGGATTGCTGCGCGCTGGTGAATCCAAAATGTGGCAGTGAATTCACGTATTTGTGTGCGGCGGGCGTCGTTTTCAAACTGGGTCACGCTCTCCTCAAAACCCGCCCGGCGGATTTGGATCTCAAGGAACTCATGGATTTAGTGGCTGTTGCGACCATTTCCGACATCGTCCCGATGGTTGGGGAGAACCGCTTGATGGTCCGCCACGGGCTGAGACACCTACCGAATACGCTTAACCCGGGTTTGCGGGCGCTCCAGGAAGTGACCGGCATGAGTGGTGCCGCGACTTCGATGGACGTCGGATTTCGGATCGGCCCGCGCCTCAATGCCGCCGGGCGGATGGACGCGCCGGAGGACGCGTTGGCCACGCTGACGACGGATTGCCGCCGCCTCGCCCACGAGCTCGCGCAGAAGCTCGACGTCTATAATAAGGAGCGCCAGACTCACGAAGCTCTCATCCGCCGTGAGGCGGTGGAAATGCTCAACCGCGATTTTGATCCGCTGCGCGATCCGGTGATCGTGCTCGGCTCGCGTGCGTGGCATCACGGAGTGGTCGGCATCGTCGCCTCGCGCCTGATGCGGCAGTATCACAAGCCGGTTTTCGTCATCGCCATCGATGCGGCGGGCGTTGGAAAAGGCTCGGGCCGTAGCATCGAGGGGATTTCCTTGGTCGAGGCGATCCGCGCTTGCGAGGGCGATCTCATCGCCGGCGGCGGTCACGCGATGGCGGCCGGGCTTTCCATCCACGAAGATAAGCTCGACGGGTTCCGCAAAAATTTCTCTGAGTATGTATTAAATAACAGCAACGAAGAGCAACGTCGGCCCAAGCTGATGTATGACGCGGAGATTTCCTTCGACCAGCTCTCGCTGGAATTTCTATCCAGCTACGATCTGCTGCAACCCTTCGGCAGCGGAAATCCGCAACCCGTGTTCATTTCCCGGGAGGTCGGGCTGAGCCGCTCGCCGCTGCACATGAAGAACAACCACCTGCGCTTCATGCTGCGCCAAGGCTATCACGAACAGGACGCTGTCTTTTTCGGTGGCGGCGAGTATCCGCTGCCCGATCCGCCGTGGGACATCGCGTTCACGATTGATCGAAACACCTTCCGCGGGCGGACAACGCTGCAATTGATCATTCAGGATGTGCGGGCGACGGCGAATCACTGACCTGCCTTTCTGAATGAAAGGCCCGCCGCTTTGGTATAAGTTATGACTTTTTCCTGACCCGCGCCTCGGGTTTCACCACTTTCTTGGCGTCCATCTCGCGCGTGCGTTTCCGCCAGTCGCGTTTGGCTGGTGCCTCGCCCGCTGCGGGGGCTGGGGTGGTGGCGTGGTAGTCGAAACCTCGCAGGCGTTTGCGGTCGAGTCGCTGGCCGATGGAGAGCTCGATCATGCCTAGCAGATTGAGGTCGCCCTTGGGGACGAAGCTGATTGCCTCGCCCGCCGCCTCTGCCCGGCCGGTGCGGCCGATGCGGTGGACGTAGTCCTCGGCGTTGACCGGGAAATCGAAATTCACCACCTGTGAGACGCCGTCGATGTCGATGCCGCGCGCGACAATGTCGGTGGCGACGAGGACTTGGACTTTGCCGTCCTTGAAATCTTGGAGCGCCTTGAGCCGTTGCTCCTGGGAGCGGCTGGAGTGCAGTTTGGCGACTTTCACCTTGGCGGCTTGGAGGAACTCCGTGAGGCGGTTCGCGCCGTCCTTCATCCGCACGAAGACGAGGACGCGGGTGAATTTCGGCTGCTGGAGCAGCTCCAATAGCATTTCTTTTTTCAAATGCGCGGGCAGCTCATAAACGCACTGCGTGACGGTGTCGGCGGCGTTCGACCGGCTTCCGATTTGGACCATCTTGGGCTGATATTGGAAGCGGCGAGCGAGGGATTCGACCTCTTTGGGGAACGTCGCGGAGAACATCAGGGTTTGCCGGCGCTTGGGCAGATAGCTGGCGATGGTCTCGATGTCCGGCAGGAAACCCATGTGAAGCATGCGGTCCGCTTCATCGAGGACGAGCATTTCAAGCGCGCTGAAGTCGAGTTTCTGGCGGCCGATGAGATCGATCAAGCGTCCCGGCGTGGCGACGATCATGTCCACGCCCTTGTACACGGATTTGATCTGCGCCTCTTCTTCCACGCCGCCGAAGATGGTGGCCACGCGGATGGGCAGGCCGCTGCCGTAAGTCCGGATGTTTTCCATGATTTGGACGGCGAGTTCGCGGGTGGGGGCGAGGATGAGCGCCTTGGTGACGCGCGACTGGCCCTGCCGATAGGACAGGGAAATGCGGTGGAGCATCGGCAACACGAAGGCGGCGGTCTTGCCGGTGCCGGTCTGGGCGATGGCGATCAAGTCGTGCCCTTGCATCACTTTAGGGATGGCCGCCGTCTGGACCGGAGTCGGGCGGGCGTAACCTGCTTTTTGAATGGCGCGGAGAATTTCTTTCCCAAGTCCGAAGTTGGTGAACGGCATGCGCGGATCATAGGCCACTCGCGCCGCCGGTGACACGGAATTAAACCCGAAAACGGAAGTTGGATGATTTTCAGCGAAGCGGCGCAGTGTTTTTCCTCGGGTTTGGTGCTTGTTTGCTCGTCTCGGGGTGGCGTGTGGGAAACGACCGAGATTTTTTTCAAACGGTGGCTGCTCGGGGGGCTTGCTGAGGATTGACTCAGAACGCGCCGTTGAGTTTGCGGCCGATCCAGAAGATGCCGAGCAGTGTGACGAGGGCGGCGATGGTGGCCCAGTGGGACCAGAGCGGGATGCGATTTTCTAGGGGACGTGGCTCGGGGAGGGCGTTGATTTCTCGGATGAGATCGGCGAGTTGGTCGGGCTGGATGACGCGGCCACGGGAGACTTTGGCCATTTCCTCTAGGACTTCGGGACGGGCGGGTTGACCGGTTTTTTCGATTTCGGTGCCTTGGACGAGGATGGTGGTTTCCAGGGGTTTGTCCTCGGCGCCGGTGGCGGTGGCGCGGAGTTTCCAAGTGCCGGGAAGATCGGCCTTGAAGCGACCGCTGAAGGCTCCCCAGGCGGTGTCGTTTTTTTGGAGTTGGATGCGCTGGGTGCGACCGTCGGGGGCGGTGA
>JBEGUC010000008.1:0-48867 GCA_041179105.1 Verrucomicrobiota bacterium
TGGCCGACTCCGTCGTCTGGGAGGGAGGGCCGCCAGCGGACTCCGCTTCGTGCTCCGGCCAATCTTCGCTAACCGGCACGGACGTTTCAATCGGCTCCTCTCGCAGCGGAGCGGATGGAAATGGAATGCTGACCACTTCCTCCACGATGTCTGGCGCAGCGGATTTCACCGCGGTGGATTTCTTGGCGACCTTCTTCGGGCGAGGATTGGAAATTCGGCGCACGCGCGGCGCGGTTCCAGCAGTGGGATCTGGAGAATTTTCAGGGGAGGTTGTGGTTTCGTCGCTCATGTTGCTGGAGGAAAGAAGCCCGCCGGAGTGACCGGCGTCGAGAACATTCAGGCGTGTAAGTCGCCTAAAATCGCAAGAAAACACCGATCGCCATGCACCATTGGATGGAGTCGCCTCCCGCTGTGAATGAGCTGATAGCGGTCCATTTGGAATCCGGCATCTTTCAGCACCGTGGCGACGAAATACCCGCACCCGGACCTTTCGCGGTGCCGTTGAAATCCCACGGCGTGCCCAGCCGGCAACGCATCATTGCGGGCAAGGCGTGTTCCAATACGAGCCGCGCGTCGCCCTCCACCAACGCCCGCAGCACCGGCCAAGGCCAAAAGCCGGATCGGCAGCAGCCAGCGTTTTCGCATGCGCTAAAGTTAAAACGGTTGCAGGTTCGCGACAAGCTCCGGAAACTCGCCGCATGCTCAAGCAACAACGCGCTGACCACGTCCGGCGACGGCTCCAGGAACTCTATCCGGAAACTCCGATTCCGCTCGATCACACGGATGCCTACACCTTGCTCATCGCCGTCCTGTTATCCGCGCAATGCACGGACGTCCGCGTCAACCAAGTCACGCCCGCGCTGTTCAAACTCGCCGACAACCCGCTCGCCATGATGCGCGTGCCCGTCGCGGAAATCCAGGCGATCATCCGCCCCTGCGGCCTCTCGCCGAAGAAAGCGGCAGCCATTTCCGAACTCTCGAAAATTTTGATAGAAAAGCACGACGGCGAGGTTCCGGCGGATTTCGCGGCGCTCGAAGCCCTGCCCGGCGTCGGCCACAAGACCGCCTCCGTGGTGATGGCGCAAGCCTTCGGCGTGCCGGCCTTCCCGGTGGACACCCACATACACCGCCTCGCCACTCGCTGGAAACTCACCTCCGGCAAGAACGTCGTCCAGACCGAGCGCGACCTAAAAAAACTCTTCCCGCGCGACACGTGGAACAAGCTCCACCTGCAAATCATCTTCTTCGGCCGCGAGCATTGCTCCGCCCGCGGCTGCGATGGGAAGAGCTGCCTGCTGTGCCGCGAGCTTTTCGCCGGAAAGTGAACGGTCCTTGAAGCTGGCTCTGGGGCGAAAAGTGCGGTTTGTCCTCGCTCTGCGCTTTCCCTTTTGGGGAGGAACGAGTTTGATCTGCCAAAATGTCAGAACAAGCCGGAATGGAAAACACATGGACGCGCGGGCAGCGCTGGGTCAGCGATGGCGAGCCGGAACTCGGCCTGGGAATCATCCGCAAAAGCGGCGACGGGCGGGTAGAAATCGCCTTCCCCGCTGCGGGGGAAACCCGGATCTACGCCATCGACAGCGCGCCCTTGCGGCGGGTGAAATTCATGGCGGGCGACCGGATCAAGGTCCACTCCGGCGCGGAAATGACCGTCGAGCAGGTCCGCGAGGAACGCGGCTTGCGGATCTACCAGACTGACGGCGGCGAAGTGGGTGAAGCGGATTTGTCCGACTCCATCAGCTTCAGCAAGCCCGAGGAACGCCTGTTCGGCGGCAAGCTCGACGAGCCTGCGGATTTCGACCTGCGCGGCGAGGCCCTGCATCGCCGGGCGGCCATGCGCCGCTCGCCCGTGCGCGGGCTGGCCGGCGCGCGGATGGATTTGATCCCGCACCAGCTCTTCATCGCGGACGAGGTGGCGAACCGGCCGCGGCCGCGGGTTTTGTTAGCCGATCAGGTGGGCATTGGGAAAACCATCGAGGCGTGTTTGATTTTGCACCGCTTGATTCTGACAGGCCGCGCCGAGCGCGTGCTCATCCTCGTGCCGGAGCCGTTGGTGCATCAGTGGTTCGTCGAGCTTTTGCGGCGTTTCCAGCTCTCCTTCAGCCTGTTTGACGAAGGGCGCTGTGAGGCGATCGAGTATGGCGACCCGGAGTGCAATCCGTTTCTCGACAGCCAGTGGATACTCGCCGCCGTGGATTTTCTCGCCGGAAACGAGCGCCGCGCCACTCAAGCGCGCGAGGCGGGCTGGGACGTGCTCGTCGTGGACGAGGCGCATCACCTCGAGTGGTCACCGGAAGCGCCCGGAGCGGCTTACGAAATGGTGCGCGGCCTCGCGGAGACTACGGAGAGCTTGCTGCTGCTCACCGCCACGCCGCAGCAGCTCGGGCCGGAAGGCCATTTCGCACGGCTGAAATTGCTCGATCCGGACCGCTACACCGACCTCGAACAATACCGCGAGGAAACGCTGCATTACGAGGAAGTCGCCGATGTCGTGGAATCACTGGCCGGTGAAGAACAGGCAGAAATGCCTGTATCACTTTTGAGAAAGATCGTCGCTGGACGACCGCGGCTGGAACGGCGCGTGGCGGATCTCATCGCGGAAAAACCCGGTGCCCGCGAGCGACTGGTCGCGGATTTGCTGGATGGCTTCGGCGTCGGCCGGGTGATGTTCCGCAACACGCGGACCAAGCTCGGCGGCTTCCCGCAGCGCGAGCCGCGCCTCGCCCCGACCGCCGACAAGGTGAAGTGGCTGGCCGACCTGTTGGAGACGCTCGGCGACGAAAAAATCCTCGTCATCACCCAAACCCGCGAACTGGCGGAAGAGGTGCTCCGCGAACTTCACCACGCGACCGGAGTGAAAGGCGTGTTGTTTCATGAAAACCTCTCGCTGCTCCAGCGCGACCGAAACGCGGCGTTTTTCGCGGAGGCGGAAGGCGCGCGAATTTTGGTCTGCTCAGAGATCGGCAGCGAGGGCCGGAATTTCCAATTCGCCCGGCACCTCGTGCTTTACGACCTGCCGGAAGACGTGGATTTGCTAGAACAACGGATCGGCCGACTCGACCGGATCGGCCAGAAGGGCACGATCCAAGTCCACGTTCCCTATCTGCCCAGCAGCGAGGAGGAAATCCGAATGCGCTGGCTGGAGGAAGGTCTCGACGCCTTCCGCGCTAGCCCGCCCGGCGCGGCGGAGATCCAGCGCGAGCTGCGCTTCGACTTGGAAGAAGCCATCGGCGAGCGCGAGGGCATCGATGAGTTGATTGAAAAAACGCTCGCCTCCCGCAAGCGGATTTCCGAGCGGCTGGCGCGCGGCCAAGACCGCCTGCTAGAACGCAGCTCGCACCGTCCGGAGCGGTCGGCGTGGCTGGTGGAAAAAATCCGCGAGTGGGATGAAGACGCGGGCTTCGAGGACTTCCTGCTGCGCTTGCTCGAGTTCTCCGGCCTGCACATCGAGGAGCTCGGCCGCCGCCGTTATTTCCTGTTGCCGGGGAATTTGAAATCCGATGCATTTCCCTCGCTCCCACACGATGGCATGACCGTGACCCTCGACCGCCGGCGCGCGCTGGAGCGGGAGCAAGAGGCGTTTCTAACTTGGGACCACCCGATGGTTCGCGGCGCGCTCGATCTCATGCTCGGCTCGGCGGCGGGCAACGCGACCTTCGGCGTGTGGGACGCCGCCGGAGAGAAAATCATTTTGCTAGAAGCATGGGTCGTCGTCGAGTGCGTGGCTCCGGCGAAATTGCACGTCGAGCGGTTCCTCCCGCAGACCCCACTGCGGATCATGGTCGATCACAAGGGCGGTGACCACACGGAGGAAGCCGCCTTCGCCAAGCCGCCGTTGCGCAAAGGCGACCCGGCGAGCCTGATGAGGAACGAGGCGGTGAAGCGGAAATTCCTGCCCGCGATGCTCGAAAAAACCCGCGCGCTCGCCACCGCGAAAAGCCACGCCGTCATCGCCGACGCCCTCGCCTCGATGCACGCCGAGATAGCCACGGAAATCACCCGGCTTCAGAATCTCTCGGAGGTCAACGACCACATCCAGCCGGAGGAAATCACCGCGCTGGAAGCGCGCGAATCCGAGCTGGCGGCTGTCATCCAAAACGCCCGCGTCCGGCTCGACGCCGTGCGCCTGATCTGGAAGGCTCCGCCGGCGTGAATCTCTGAAAAATCCCCGATCCTCATTACGTATGGGTCCAGACATGCCTACCATCAATCGCCGCCGTTTCATCTGGACCACGGGTGTCGCAGGAATCGGATTTTCCTCCATCGCCCGCGCCCAGTCGCGTGAGCCAGCGGTTTCGCCGAATTCCAAGCTCCGCGTGCTTTCCATCGGCGTCGTCGGAAGCATTGGTAAAACGGACCGCCGCCATGTTTCCGAGCATCCCGGCGTGGAGATCAGCGGTCTCTGTGATGTGGATTCCAATGCCCTCGACCAAGCGGCCAAGGACCATCCGGGCGCTTTCACCTGCCGCGATTATCGCGAGGCGTTTTCGAAATATGGCGATAAGTTTGATGCCGTCATCGTCTCCACGCCCGACCATAGCCATGCGCCGATCATGCTCACCGCGCTGGCGAATCACAAACACGTCTATGGCCAAAAACCGCTCGTCCATCAGCTCGAAGAGCTGGTGATGATGGAAAAGGCCATCGCCGCGCGCCCGGAGTTGGTGACCCAAGTCGGCAACCAGCGCATGGCCACCGCCGGTCGCCGCGCGGCCGTGGAAATCCTGCGCAGCGGAGCACTCGGCAAGGCGGTCGAAGCCCACGTCTGGGTGAGTTCGCCATTGGGCCGCGATTTTTTTAATATGGATCGCAGTCTCAGCGGACCCAAGCCCGCGCCCGCGAATCTGGATTGGAACCTGTGGCTCGGCCCCTGTGAGAAAGCCGAATACCGCGACGGCATCGCGCCCGTCGTCTGGCGTTCGTTATGGGACTACGGCAGCAACGGCCTCGGCGACTGGGGCCTCCACGTGCTGGATGTGATTTTCTATGGCTACGACGAACTGGTCTCGCCCATCGCGGTGCAGACGCATTGCGAAGCCTCGCCCAATCCCCTCTTCCACAGCCACCCGTGCCGCTCGACGATCACTTACGCGGTGGATTCGGAGAAATTCGCCCGCAAGCAATTCGCGATTTATTTCAGTGATTCCGGTCAAGCGCCCTCGCGGGCCTCGCTCGGCCTGCCACCGGGGAAATTTCCGGATCCGAACATGACCGTGGTCGTCTGCGAGGGCGGCGTGCTTTGCCTCACTGCCGATGGCCGCCTTGAAATTTGGCGCGATGGTGTGATGACCTCAGGCCTGAAAATGCCCGGCCTGCCCGAGTTCCCGAAGATGAATCACTGGCACGCCTGGGTGGACAATTGCCTCGGCATCAAAACCGAACTCCGCAGCCCGTTCAAGGACGCCATCCGCATGACCGAGGCCACCCAGCTCGCCGTCAAAGCCACCCGCTTTCCCGGCGAGGAGCTGCGCTGGGACAAGGCGACGCTCTCCTTCACCAACCACGAGGAAGCGACGAAAACCCTCATCCGCCGCAACTACCGCGACGGCTTCGCCCCGCCGCCAGTTGTGTGAGTTTCGTCGTTCAATCCTTCAATTCGCGGATCCAGATGTTGCGGTAGCGGACCGGGTTGCCGTGGTCCTGTATGGCGAAGGGAAGCTTGTCGGGGTGAGCCTTATACGCAGATGCCGCGTGCGAGCCCATCCAACCGGTGCCTCCACTCAGAACGGTGTGGTCCTGAATGAGCACGCCGTTGTGCAACACGGTGAACGTCGCCCTGCGCGTGACCTTGCCGGCCTCGTCAAACAGCGGACGGTGGAAAATGATATCATAAGTCTGCCACTCGCCGGGCTTCCGGCAGACGTTGACTAACGGCTTGCTGCGGCCGTAAAGCGCACCGGCCTGGCCGTCGGCGTAGGTCTGGTTTTCAAAACTGTCGAGCACCTGCACTTCGTAAACATTCATGAAGAACACCCCGCTGTTGCCACGGCCTTGGCCGTCGCCTTCCGCCTTGGCCGGGGAAGCCCATTCGACATGAAGCTGGCAGGAACCATAACTCTGCTTGGTCTGAATATAGCCGGCCTTCTTGACGGATTCGAGCGCGCCATCGACCACTTTCCACGCGCTTGGATTGCCTTTCGTGTCGGTCCAGTTCTGTTTGAATGTCGCCTCGCTGCCATCGAAAAGAACAGTCGCGTCCGCCGGATGTGCGCCGAGCTTGTCCCCCGGACCCGGAGTGACGACCGGAGGCAGTGGCTGCTTGGTGACGTCAAGTTCGTGGACTTTGATGCCGTCGATGAACATGTAGAGGACGTCTTCGCCTTTGTCATCCTTGCGGGTCTCGGTGGTGATCACCGGCTTACTCATGTCGTCGTGAGCGGAGCTAACAAGGGTGGATGCCGAGAGTTGGAGGACGACTAAAGCGAATGGGTAAATTGGATATTTCATGAAAAATCAGATGCTTGAGGGATGCTGCACGGACCGCAGTCTGAAACAAGTGCTCATTGATGCGTCAAAGCCGGCAGGCGCGAAAAAATTTCGCACCTGCCGGCTGATTGCGGGCTTCTTAGTTTTTGGTGAATTCGAGGCCGGGATCTCCATCGGGTGCACCGATGAGGACGAAGTGCATTTTCCCGGCATCCTTCATTTCGACGGCGGAGACCATCTGGGTGTCGTCGCTGGTGAGCACGAGCAGGCCTTTGTCATTGAGGCCGTAGGTTCCCTTGAGTTCGCTGGATTTACCGGCGTTCATGAAGGACCAGGTGTAGTCGCCGGATTCTTTCATGGTGAAGGTCACCTTGCCGTCCGCACCGCGGTCGCTCACCCAGGTGCCGACGAGTTTTTCCGCAGGCACGGGATCGGGTTTGATGGAAGGCTCAACATCGGACTCGCCGGCGTCCGGGATGGATGCGACGGTCAGATCGCGGAGTTGGCGCGAAATGGAATCGGCAGGCTGGAGTTCGCTGGCTTTGGCGAACTCAGCGTTAGCCTTTTCCATGTGGCCGCAGACCATGTAATGATAGCCTAGCAGGAAGCGCGCGTCCGCCTTGTCGGGCGCGCCCTTGGCATAGGCTTCGAGTTTGCGAAGCTGCTCATTATAGACTTCCGAGCCGTTGTAGAAACCGACCATGGTGTCCCAGCTCCAGCCGGGGCCGGAGGCGAGCACGGGATTGAGCACGCCGGCGGCATCCGAGTATTTGCCGAGTGCGAAGAAGACCAACGCGCGGTATTCGTGCAGCGTGACATCGCCCGGGGTGTGGCCTATCGCCTCGTCCACGGCCTTGGAAGCGGCGAGATAGTCGCCTTGTTTGAAGGCGGCACGGGATTGCTCGAGGGCTTCGTTGGACTTGGTTTCGGCGAGTTTGGTGGCGGCCTCGTCTCCGGGAGGATTGGCGGCTGCGACCACTGAAACTGGCTGGGTGTAGGTCACGTAGGTATTCTGCACCGCTGGCGCCGGATAGGGATTCCGGTAGGATTGGTAGCCCATGTCATAGATCAGGTTTCCGAGGCTCCACACGCCGATGCCCCACATGAAGCCCTTGGCGAAATCGTCGTCATCGTACCACCAATGGCGGCGGTAGTAGCTGCTGTTCCAGCCGTAACCCCAGTGCCCGTGGTGCCAGGAGTGGCAATGGCCAGCGCCCCACCATGGGCGCGCACCCCAGTAGTTCGGGCGGTAGGAGAAGTTGTTGTTATGGCGGAAGTTGTTATTGATATCGATGTTGACGTTGTTGTTATTCCCCCAAATTCCGTGATTGCCGCCCCAACGGTTGTTGTCCCAGTTGTGCGAGCGGGCGGGCAGGGTCGATGGGCGGTTGAGGCCCACGTTGCGACGGTCGATGTTGATCTTGCCGACGTTGATTTGATTACGATCGCCGATGTTGATCTTGTCGCGGTCGATATTCGGGCGTTTGTCCGGGCGGTTCGGGTAGGAAACCATGCCGGGCAGAGTGGTGGGGCGATTGGTGCCGGGTCGGTTAAGGGACGGACGGTTGTCCGGACGGATCTTACCAGGAAGCGTTTCCGGCCGGTTAAAACCGGGTTTGCCATCGCCACCGGGACGGGCGATGCCCTCGGGAAGTGAGCCGGGACGGTTGCCGCCGGGTTTGATTTCGGGTCTGCGATCAGGAAGCTTGGCGGGAAGTGTTTCCGGGCGCGCTTCGGGTCTTTGGACTGACGGCCTTTGCAAGGATGGTCGTTGGGCAGGTCTGGTCTCGGGGCGCGCAGCGGGGCGGCTTTCCGGGCGCTGGATGGGCTTGGCCTCGGGACGTGCAGCGGGGCGGCTTTCCGGGCGAAAGGTGGGGCGCGGTTGCGGCCTGGCCTTTGGCCGTTCGATTTTCGAGCCGGTCATCGGGCTGCGTTTGACGCTGCTTCCGCCGCCACTGCGTTTTGGCGCGGATACCTTGGACCGGCTACCGCCACCGCCACCGCCGCCACCACCACCGCCGCCGCGTCTTTCGCCGCGGGCATCGGTATCGGGGGCGATGAAAAGGAGACCCAGCAGGAGGCTGAGAAAAATGGTTGGGAGTTTCATGGTTTGATCAAGTGGGAGTTTCATTCGGCTGCGGGTTCCGGCGCTTGGCGGACGATGCGTAGGGTTTTGTCGGCTTGTTTTTCACCATCAATGATACGGTTGGTGGCCACCCAAATGAGGGTTTCCTTGCCATCGGCGGTGAGTTCTTGGCTTGAGTTGAGGGTTTCGCCTTCGGCGGTGGTGCCTTCGGAACGGATTAACCAGCCGTTCTCCGTGGGCGTCCAGACGCCGTGGGTCGAGCCACCGGCGGCATCGAACATCCAGGAAACGATGGATTTCCGCGCGGCGTCCCAACCGATGCGGATGCTGCCCTCCTGCGGCTCGGCATCGGCGGCGGTGCTGAGCATTTCTCCGGTCAGAAATTTGCCGGAGGAGTCCCAGCCGAAGGCGAGATCGAGCTGGATGCCATCGCTGGTGCGGCTGGTCCACTCGCCTTTGAGAGCTCCGGCGAGGTCGGAAAGCTGACCGGCGGAGTCGGTGACGTTCTTGAGGCTGCGGGTGCTGGCGATCTGCCAGGTGCCCTCGCCGTTTTTCATCAGCACGGCAGTGTAGCTGGTGGATGTCGGCGGCGCATGCTCATCGGCGGCGGGAGTGAGATGATAGATGCCGTCTTCAATGGCGAGATTTGGGGCGACGAGGCGGACCGAATCCACCTCAATGGCGATTTGGTCCGGGTCATCGGCAAAGACTTCGTCATAGCGGGCCTTGACTTGGTCGCGTCCGGAAATGAGCTCTCCGCCGGTGAGATCGGCGATTTCACCATTCTCGGTGAAAAGCGCGGCGATGGCGGCGGCGTCTTTACTATTGTAGGCGGTGACGAAGTCGGCAGCTGCCTTTTGCAGGCCGGCGATCTCGGGGGTGGGCTCTTCGGCAAAAAGTGCCGGAGACATTAGCAGGGCGAATGCAATCCCGAAGGTGCGTTGTAGGTTGGTTTTCATGGCGGATTTTGAAGGGTCGTTTTTTGAGAGGATTTGAAAGGAGTTTCTGGGGTGTTGGTTTGGAATGCGCACAAGACAGGGAGGGGGAATGTGTTTTTCATCTGCGAGGATCGTTTTCCAATCTTCGTTCATGCGGCTTATATTCCAGCCGCGCAGCAGACCTTCGTCGAGGGCTTTGTCGAGTTTTCCGCCTGTGATCGGCAATCGCAGATTCACCTGCGGGCGGCGGCGGATTCCGCTTGGCATCCGGCCCCGGATGAGGCCAGCGTGGTGCATGAAATTCAACCTCCCTCCGTTTGCGGCCGCTGTGTTTATTTCCACCTTCGGAATCAGTTCCGGGCAAACTTCTCCTGCCACCGATATCGAAGCTCGCAAGGCTTCGGTCGTCAACCTGGAGTCCCACATCACCCAGCGGGAATCGCGCTTGGAGGAACTCCGCCTGGACATCGCGACCCTCGACGGACGCATCGAAAAGCGCTTGGACGAGGTGGTGAAAATGCTGGCAGACACGACCGACTCGCAGGACTCGAAAAGAAAGGTCTCTCAGCTCAAACTCGACGCGATCCATGGTCTCAGGCGCTCCATCGATCTCTATGCGGCCAAGCGCAAAGAAATGAGCGAACGGATCAAAAAAGGCGATGAAGCCGCGCTCGCCGATCTCGGGAAATTCGACCAACGGATCAATAACCGAATCGCGCAAATCGTGGAACTCAGCAAGTCGTTCCCCGCCCACGAGGATGTGAAAAAATACGATTCCGAGGGTGGTTCCTACTGGGATGGCTACGACAATGAAAGCTCACGGATCAGCGAGGAATGGAAGCAAAGCCGCCGTGACAGCGTCCAAGGGAAGAAGCAACGCGACGAAATCAACGCCGCAATCCGCGAGGGCATCGAGCGCCTCGATCAGCGCAGCCGCTCGTTGCAGGATGCGCTCGCCAACCGCAATCCATCCGACTCGGCCCGCAAACTCTACACACAGGAGCTTGGCCAAATCGACGCCCAGTCGGAAAACCTGAAAAAGCAACTCTCGGAAATCACCATGTCCAGCGGCGGCGCCACCCGCCAACCGAGTCTCGACGAGGCCATCGACCTCGGGCAATTGCTCGACGACGCGCGCAAAGATCTTCGTTCGGATATCTCAACCCTCTTCCGCCTCTATGACGGCTTCGACCGCGAGCGCGCCCGTCTCGCAGAGCTCAAAGAAAATCTATCGGCGCGCAAGGCCTGGCTGGATAAAAACCCTCCTGCCGGAAACTAACTTGCAGGCCCGGTTAGCCTCTCACCTGGCCATTTCCCCGGACGCGGTATTGGTAGCTGGTGAGCTCGCGCAAACCCATCGGCCCGCGGGCGTGGAGCTTGTCGGTGGAAATGCCGATTTCCGCGCCGAATCCGAACTGCCCGCCGTCGGCGAAGCGGGTGGAGACGTTGTGGAAAACGCAGGCTGAATCGACCTCTCGCAGGAACCGCTCGGCAGCCACGCGATCCGTGGTGACGATGACATCGGTGTGGTGCGAGCCGTATCGGTTGATGTGGGCGACGGCTTCTTCGAGCGAATCGACAATTCTGATGGATAAAATGAGGTCCAGATATTCAGTGCCCCAGTCTTCCTCGGTGGCGGGCAAGACGTCGGCAAGTTGCCTGCAGGTTTCCTCGCAACCGCGGAGTTCGACGTTTTTCGCACGCAAGGCGGCGGCGACTTTGGGAAGAAATTCAGCGGCGATCTCGCGATGGACGAGCAAGGTTTCCAAGGCATTGCACACTCCGCATTTCTGGGTCTTGGAATTGACGGTGAGCGAGACGGCCATTTCCTGATCCGCGTCCTTGTCGGCGAAGAGGTGGCAGATGCCGTCATAATGCTTGATGACAGGCATGCGGGCCAGCGAGACTACGGTCTCTATCAAACCCTTGCCGCCGCGCGGAATGATGAGATCGAGCCACTTGTCCATGCCCGCCATCACCGCGACGCTTTCCCGGTCGGTGAACGGAATGAGCTGGACTGCATGCTCGGGCGCGCCTGCTGCGGCGAGGGCTTCCGCGATGGCCACGTTCGAGTGAATCGCCTCGCTGCCGCCACGAAGGATGGTCGCGTTGCCGGTCTTGAAGCACAACACGGCGGCGTCGGCTGTGACATTCGGACGACTTTCGTAGATAATTCCAATAGTTCCGATGGGCACACGAATTTGCTCGATGTGAATTTCGTTAGGCCGTGCCCAGGAATCAAGAACCTGTCCGACGGGATCGGGCAGCGTCGCAACTTGATCGATGCCAGCCGCCATCGCCTCGATGCGTTTCTCATCGAGCATGAGGCGGTCAAGCATCGCGTTTGAAAGCCCTTTTGCCCGCCCAGCTTCGAGGTCCTTCGCGTTCGCAGCCAGCAATTCAGGCACCCGCTGACGGATGGCAGCGGCCATCTTGCGGAGAATCGCGTTCTTCTCGTCGGTGGAAAGCTGAGCGAGTTTGTAGGCGGCCGCGCGCGCTTGGCGGCCCATTTGATGGATGGTTTCCTGGATGCTGGACACGCGAGGAACCTATGCCGATGGCAACCAGGCTCAAGGAGCAATTGCCGCCCTGCAAAACCGGGCCCCTACGCCGACGGGATGGTCAAATCGAATCATCGGCGCTGACGGGCAGGGCCCCTACACTAGGGAGAGGCATTGTTCGAGGTAGGTTTCGTCTTGGGCGGCGCGAAGTTGTTTTTTCGGGAGACTGCTGGGGCGCTTGCGTTTGCTGTGGTCGGGGGCGCGCTTGAGGGTGTTGTGGGCGATGCGCCGCATGGTGGAGTGATTCTTGGCACTGTTCTTTTGCCGAGTTTGGTTGTGGTCTTCCCGGAACAGGGTGTCCAATACCCAGTGGCAACTGTTTTCGATGGCCCAGTGGTTGCGGATGTAGGTTTGGAGTTTGGCAGCTTTTTCGTCTTTGAGACTGGTGATGTAGTAGTGGGTTTCGACTTGGCTTTTCGGCCCGCCATGGTCGCGGTCGCGGCTGACCATGATGAGGGTTTCCAATCCGGTCCATGCGCTGCGGATGTCGGCATCCATCCATTCGAGGTAGTGGCAGGCGATGGTCTGACGCCGCTCGTTGCGACCATGGGAGCGGGCGAGGGTTTCGGCGTGGCTCCAGTTGGCGGGATCGAGTTTTTCGCGACCTAACTGACGGGCGGCGAATTCGAAATGGTCGCTGATTTACTTGTGGAGATTGCCTTGGTTGCCTTTGACGCAGAGGATGTAGTCGCCATGTTTTTCAACGATCTTGGTGGCAATCTCGCGTTGGGTGCCCATGGCGTCGATGGTGACGACGGCACCTTGGAGGTTGAGCATTTCCAATAGCTCGGGGATGGCGGTGATCTCGTTGCTTTTCTCGCCGACGAAGCATTGGGCGAGGGTGATGCCGCCGGCGCAGGCCCAGGCGCTCACGGCATGGATGTGGCTTTCGCCGCCGTGGCGGCTGCCTCGAAGGGCTTTGCCGTCGATGGCGATTTGTTCGTCGGTGAGGATGACTCCGGTTTGTTGGAGATGATGGATGATGCACTGGCTAAAGAGTTCGGGATTGATGGCTTCGAAGACACGGGCGAAGGTGTTGTCGCAAGGGACGCCGTTGGGAAGGGTGATCCATTTGCGGAACCAGTTGAGCCGGATTTCACAGAACTCCTGCATGAGTTCGTAGGACTTCACGCCGCAGAGGATGCAGGTGAAGGCGACGAAGATGATTTCGCCGAAGTGGTGGAGGGTGTTGCCGCCGCGCCGCGGATCTTTGATCCTTTCAAAAGAACGGAAGCCTGCGGGGAAGCCTTGCGAGTAGTCGGTTTTATCGGGATTTCTGGGCATCCAGACAGCGTGAAACCACTAGATGCAGTCGTACAGATTTATATGCCACTAGGCATCGATTGTCTCCCTAGTGTAGAGACCCTGGGGTGACGGGAAGAATATGAACCGCCAAGACGCCAAGAGCGCCAAAAAAACAACCCTCTGCGTCTCCCTCAGCGTTCTCCCCGCCCTCTGCGTTTCGCTTTAAACCCAAGTCATCCTGGCGTCTTGGCGGTGAAAATCTCTTCACTCTCACTGCCGCACTTGCGTAATTCCGAATGAAACTGCGCTTGTTTCGGGAGAAAATTGGGGTTTGCGGTGGGGAATCATTGGGAAGTGGGGCGATGAAATCGACGTGGTGGCCGCACTGATCCGGAAATAAACCGGAGTGAAAAACCACTGGGCGGGGTGTTCATATTTCCGGTGACTCCCCTTGCCTCCAGGCACCGGAAGGAATTCTGAGGTGCGAGGGTCTTTGAAGAGGACTCGGATTTTCCGTGACACGCACGTAATCCTGCCCATTTCGGTGCATTTCACGGCATTTTCGACCTCCCCCCCCCAGAAAGGCGAGAGCCGCTGAATTCTTTCGAATTCAGCGGCTTTCATTGGTTGCGGGAAGAGGATTTGAACCTCTGACCTTCAGGTTATGAGCCTGACGAGCTACCTGGCTGCTCCATCCCGCGATTTAACCATGCGCCTTTCGGCGCGGGGCGGCATAGTTACGGGCGGCGGACAGGGCTGGCAAGGTAAATTTTGCCATTGTTGGAAGTTCGTGCTCTTCTCGGGGCGTGATGATTTCTTGCCCGCCAATGCCGACCCTTTGCAAGACTTCGTGGAGTGAGCGCGCGGCTGCGCATCTGGCGCGGGCGGAGCGGCGGACCTTGCCGGCGCGGAAGCGGCGGGATTGCGGCGTGCCGCATCCGGTGGAGGATTTTTTGTTTCAGTATTATCCGTATCCGTTCGTGCTGTTGGAGAATTGGCAGCCGGGAATCGGGGTGGCGCTGGAGTGGGTGGAGTCCCCCGCCCCGTCGCCTTTTTCGGAGCGCTGTTATGCGGTGGCGGGCGGAGTGATCTTCGCGGACCCCGGACGTCTGAGTGCGAAGGAGCGGGAGCGCTTGAAATGGATTCACGACTTGCTCGTGGCGACGCGGGACCGGATACCTCACTTCGCGTGCCACGGGCTGCACGAGTGGGCGATGGTTTACCGTGGCAAGGCGGTGCGGCATGAGAAGACGACGCCGCTGCGTCTGCCGCAGGCGGAAATCGACGCGCTGGTGGAGTCGCGGGCGATTTGCTGCTCGCACCATGACGCGTTCCGGTTTTTCGCCAGTGAGGCGCGGCCGATGAACCGCTTGCAACCGACGCTGGAAAGCCGCATTTCGCTAGAACAGCCGGGCTGCGTGCATGCGAACATGGATCTCTACAAATGGGCGGCGAAGTCGATGCCGTGGATCGGCACGGAGCTTCTGTTTGACTGCTTCGAGCTGGCGGTGGAGTTGCGGGATCTGGACATGCGGGCGAGTCCGTATGATCTATCCGACTGGGGGCGGCCGCCGGTCCGCATCGAGACGGCGGAGGGCCGGCGGATTTATGAAATCGAGCAGCGGCGACTGGCGGCGGAGGCGGTGCCGCTGCGGGAGAGATTGATCGCCGGGCTGCGGAAGATTGAAGAATGGCGCAGCGACCGGTGATCGCTGCTACACTCCTTGCCAGTGAAGTTTCTGGCGCAGGGCGCCGTAAAATGTGCTGCCTTCGAGACGGAGAAGATGGAAGGAGCGGGCGGCTTTTTTCACTTCGATCCGATCGCCGGGGCCGATGTGAATGCTGTCGCGGCCATCGACGGTGAAGATCATCGGCCCCCCATCACGATCCTCTGACGAGAGTTCGACGACGGAGTGGTCCGCGAGAACGAGCGAGCGCTGGCTAAGGCTGTGGGGGCAAATCGGGGTGATCACGAACACGGCGGCACTCGGCGCGATGAGCGGGCCGCCGGCGGAAAGTGAGTAGGCGGTGGAGCCGGTAGGCGTGGCGACGATCAAGCCGTCTGCCCGATAGTCGTTGAGCAGTTCGCCATCGACGCAGGCCCGCAGGGAGATGAGGCGTCCGGTTTCGCCACGGGCGAGGGTGACTTCGTTGAGGGCGATGAAGGATTCTAGCGGCTTTCCTTGGCGGTGGACGATGGCTTCGAGAAGGGTGCGGACGCTGGTGGTGTAGCGGCCTTGGGCGAGGGCGGCGGCGAAGAGGTCGAGTTCGTCGTCCTTACAACTGGTGAGAAATCCGAGTGTGCCGATGTTGATTCCGGCCACGGGTTTTTCAAAATTTCCGAGCCGGGAAACGGCGTGGAGCATGGTGCCGTCGCCACCGAGCACGGCGGCGATATCCACGCGATCGGCGAATTTTGACGCTGGGATGCCGCCGCTTTCGCCGGCGAGTTGCGCGGTTTCCTCGTCCAGCACGGCGCGGCAGCCCTTGGCTGTGAGCGCGGCCCGCAATGCGTGAAGGGTGGGAAGCGAGCCTGGCTTGTGAGGGTTGACGAGGATTCCGACGTTCACGATGGTTGAGCTAACGAATCATTGGTCCGGCTGGCAAGCGCCGGTTCTAAGCCACGGAGATCTTGGATGGCGCGATGAGATTTTGCACGGTTGGAATGAGTTCGTGCAATTCATCGACCACGCAGAACTCGCCGTCGTAGCACCAGGTGGCGAGCATTTCGATGAGCGGGGTCCAGAAGGATTGTCCACGCGCGTCCTTGCGGTTGAAGATGATGACGGGTTTGCCGATCATCGACGGGTGGTTCTGCTGTTTGAAAATCATCAGCGCGAGCATTTCCTGGACGGTTCCCGAGCCGCCGGGGAAAATCACAAACGCGTCGGAGTTGCGGATCATCACCTGCATGCGGGTGTAAATGTCTGGCATCAGCCAGAAGCTGGAAAGCCCGACGGGGAGGCCTTCGAGCTCGATGATGTGCGGGACATTCGAGCCGCCGGTCCAGCCGCCGGCGTCCACCGAGCCGCGGACGACTTCGCCCATGATGCCGGAATTCCCCGCGCCGGAAACGCAGCCGAAGCGGCTTTGCGCGAGCTGCTTTCCGAACTCGTAGCCATCACTCAGATAGGACGGGTCTTCGATGGAGGCGGAGCAAAAAACGCAGACGCTGCCCTCGTGATCTGCGGGCAGGGGGGCGTCGAACGAGTCCATGGTATGGCTAACGCTTTTCTCGCGGCCCACGCTGGGCAGCCCCTCGTGGCGGGTGCTTTCCAGAAGCTGGAGAACTTCTTCCGGCGACTCGGCGAGCAGCAGGTAGTCGGTGTGATTTTGCTTCACCGTGCCGAGGCTGTTCAAGTGGGTGAGGAGGGCGAACAAGCGGTCCCAGGAGCCGTCGGAATTGAGCAATACCGTCGGTTTCCCGGAGAGATTCACGTCCAGCGTCTGGTAGCCGACGAAGACGGAAACCGCTTTGAACAAGTCCTCAAGCGTGGCTCCGGGAGTGAAGACGAAGGCGTCTGACTCGATGATTTTCCGCTCGATGTTGGAGAGGGAAATCCGCTGGTCGCCGTTGGAATTGTAAATATCCCAGCCTTTGCTGAAAAGACTGTACAACAGGCGGGCGCGGACTTCGCGGTTGGGGTCCTTTTCTCCACGGACAGTTCCTGCAAGGCGGACTTTGGGCATTTTTTGAATGGGTGAGCGGACAAGGGCGATAGAAGCGCCAGTGCAGAGAGTGAAGCCCATGGATGGATTCTTGCAAGCGACAGTTCATGGAGGCGGTGATGATCTGATATCGACATCCCCGGCCCGCTATTTCATCGTCGCCGCGCGCATGAATCCCTTCAAAGCCATCCCGCTGACGCTTTTGACCACCGTCCTGACCGACGCTCTCAATCATCATTTCACCTGGGGCTTGCTGCTCGGACTGCTGATCGCCGCCTTCATTTGGAAGGCCGGATTCAGCGCCCGCCGCAACGTCGCCCGCGATCTCAAGCGGGTGGAAGGCGAGTTAAAAAACCTCCAAGGCCACCTCAACACCCAGCTCAAAATCACCGCCAGCGGCAATGATTCGCTACAGGCCGAGCTCGATTCACTGCGCAAACAAAATGAAATCCTACGGGTGAACCACGCAGCTCTCCAACAGAAACCCGGCCGCGCCGAGCAACGGCTTTTACAAATCCAGGAAATCGCGATTCGTGCCATGCGCGAGCAAGCACCCGGTTTCGCATCCGCTTGGGAGAACGCGCTCCGCCAAGCCGAGGCAGAGGTCAACGCCGCAGAGTCCGGCCTAACCAAGCTCGTCCGCCGCGTGATCCCCGGGCTCGCCTCGCCCGCACAAGCCGCTAGAATCACCACCGGCGACGGTCAGCCGTAACCGCCGGTCACGCGAACGCCGTCGGCTGGCGACCACGGAGATAATCGGCGGCGGACATTCTGCGGCTGCCGTCGGGCTGGACGGTTTCCAAGCAGAGGGCTCCCGTGCCGCAGCCGACGACAAGCCGTCCCTCGGCGGTGGAGATTTCACCGGGTGATAGATGCTCGTCGAGAACGCTAACGGGCGGGAAAATTTTCAAGCGCTTGGCGCGACCGTCTTCGGTGGCGAGGGTGAAAGTGCCCGGCCACGGGTCGTAGGCGCGGATGCGGCGCGCGAGGGCGGCGGCGTCCTGCGACCAATCGAGGCGGCCGTCGTCGCGCTCGAGTTTGGAAATATAACTGGAGGCGGCGGCGTCCTGCGAGACGCGGAGCGCGGTGCCCGCAGCGAGCTTTTCCAAAGTTTCCGCCAACACGGCGGGCGCAAGTTCTGCCAGACGGTCGTGAAGACTGCCGCCGGTCTCGTCAGCCGCGATGGCAATGGATTTCGCTAGAATCATATCCCCCGCATCGAGCTCGCGGACGACGTGCATCGCGGTGATGCCAGTTTCGCGGTCCCCGGCGTCGATGGCGGCTTGGATGCAGGCGGCACCGCGATACTTGGGAAGCAGCGAGGCGTGAAGATTGATAATGGCCATGCTGGCGAGGTTGAGAATGTCCGCCCGGAGGATTTGGCCATAGGCCATGACGACGAGAATCTCCGGCTCCAAGGCGGTGAGTTCTGCGGTGATATCGCCGATTTTTTGCGGCTGGAAGACCGGAATCCCGGCGGCCAGTGCTTCCACTTTGATGGCGGGCGGGGTGAGCGTCTGGTGGCGACCAGTCGGTTTGTCCGGCTGGGTCACGAGCGCGACGGGCCGCGGCCAGTGCTCCAACAGATGGCGGAACGCCGGCAGGGCGATCTCACCAGTGGCAATAAATATGAGCCGCATGATTTTTAAAGTTAGTCGATGTAGTTCACCATTTCAGCATCGACCGAAAGGCCTTAGTTTTGCTCGCTGACGATGTCATGGGAGCGGGAAAACTAAAACGCCCACCCGAAACGGCAAGCACCGATCAAGAATTGAACGCGGCCAGGAACACGATGAAAGGCACCAGCAGGGCGACGTCCGCCAGCACCCGCAGGGCATCCATCGAGAACCGCGAGCGCACGCGGTTGAGAATTTGATGCAGCGCGGCCCCGGTCAGAATCGCGTAGAAAAACGGCCGGGTGATGACGTCCGGGTCCCGCAAGGCAAACACCAGCGAAGCCGCTCCTAACAAGGTCAGTGGCAACGTCAGCGACAATTCATCGGATGCCTTGATTTCCGGATCGGACGAGCGGTTGGCGTGCTCCCACAAGTCGATGGCGGAAATATTGAGAATGCACAGGACGGCGAAACAAATCAGCTCGGGGGATTTAAGCAGATCCTGCTTATCAAAGCCGGTGTAGGCATGGGCGAGCATCGCGGTGCCGTAGGCAAACGAAACTCCCGCCAGGATGTTTTTCCCATACGGAAGCTCGTGCGGTCCGGTCGTGGGGAAAATTGATAGAATAAAAAAACCCGCCACCATGATCGCCGCGACGATGGCATAACTGTAAACGGTGACGGGCATACCCGTGATGACCAGAACTAACGCCGCCACTCCGGCAGCCACCGCTAACACGCCGAAGCGCCGACGGTGCTTGCGATGGAAGTCATGACGCGCTTCGAGCTTCTCCGACGTGCCGCCCCGAATCGAGGCGTCCAACAGGCGGTCCACCACGTAGATCAGCCAGACCATCAGGCCGAGCGAGAGGTAGGCACCCCACGGCAGATACTCGACCCGCCAAGTTTTCGCGAACATGTAGAGCCAAGCGACGGCGACGAGCGGAGCGTCTAGGCTCAACAAGTTAGGAATGAGCCAGAATGGCT
The DNA here is from genome assembly GCA_041179105.1 of Verrucomicrobiota bacterium. Classification (GTDB taxonomy): domain Bacteria; phylum Verrucomicrobiota; class Verrucomicrobiia; order Verrucomicrobiales; family Akkermansiaceae; genus Luteolibacter. Next base: position 19,529 of record JBEGUC010000008.1, read on the forward strand.
TGCGACGCTCGGAAGGCACGACGCGCGGACCTTCCGCGACCGCCGCAGTGAACGCAAGCGCTCATTGCCCCGCACTTGCTAGCGATTTCAACTTTCAAATCAGCCCGACTGCGCGGCGGACGCGGTCGATCACCTTTGCGGCTTCCTCGCGCGCGCGCAGTGCTCCGGCGGCGAGCACTTCATCGACGTAGCCGAGATCCGCTTCGATTTCCGCCCGGCGGACACGCATCGGGGCGAAATAATCCCAGTAGGCGTCTGCCAGGCGTTTTTTAAAATCGCCGTAGCCGAAGCCGCCGTTTTCGTGGTCGGCGACCATCACGGCATAGTCGGCTGGGCTGGCGAAAAGTTTGTAGAGCGCGAGAATCGTGGAGCCCTCGGTGGGTTTCGGGGCCTCCACCGGAGTCGAGTCGGTGGGGATTTTCATGACCAGCTTCTTCACTGGTTTCTCCTCGCCGAAGATGGGCAGCGTGTTGTGATAGCTCTTGCTCATCTTACGCCCGTCCAGGCCGAGCACGACCGCAGTGTCCTCGCGGATGATCGGGTCCGGCAGGACGACGGTGCCCTCGCCGTAGGCTTCATTGAATTTTCCGGCGAGATCGCGAGTGACTTCGAGATGCTGTTTCTGGTCCTTGCCGACGGGAACTTTGTTGGAATCGTAAAGCAGGATATCCGCCGCCATCAGCACCGGATAGGCGAACAGCGCGTGGTTCGCTGCGATGCCTTGCGCGGTCTTGTCTTTGTAGGAATGGCACTTGGCGAGCAGGCTCATCGGGCAAACGGTCGAAAGCAGCCAGGCGAGTTCGTTGACTTCCGGCACCGCGCTCTGGCGGAAAAAAACCGCGCGCGCCGGATCGAGTCCGCATGCCAGGAAATCCACCGCGAGCTCGCGCACGTTTGCGCGCAGCGCGGCGGGATTCTGCGAGGAAGTCATCGCATGATAGTCGGCGATGAAATAAAACGCCTCACCCTCGTCCTGAAGACGGACGGCAGGCTCCATCGCGCCGAAGAAATTGCCGACGTGAAGTTTTCCGCTGGGTTGGAGTCCGGTGAGGATGCGCATGGCGCGGAGCATGGATTCCACGCGGGGAATCGGTCAAGCGGCGAGGTGATTGCCTCTCAGCTCTTCGGGTTTCGTGCATGGCACGATGATCGATGATGGCAGCAGCCCGCTCACTCGGATTCGAGGATGATATTGCCGTATGCCGTCGGGTCGCCGGTGCGGATCAGCCCGATGGCGTGCGGCACGCGTTTTTTGAAATCGACGTGCGCCTCGCGCGTCAGCGGGATTTTCCCGAAGGATTTCGCGAAGCGCTCGACGGTTTCCGGCGTGTTCGTGGTGACGAACTCGTCGGCCTGCCAGATCCGACCGATCTTGAAAACGGGCGTCAGTAAATCGAGCACGTCGAGCACGGTGGGAATCCCTTTTGTCAGGGAAATATCGACCGTCTCGATTTCTGGCCAGTAGGGAAACGCCCAGTCGGCGATCACCAACGTGTTCGTGTGACGGATACGGGCGAGCAATTCGAGGAGCTGAGGATTGAGAATTCCGGTTTGGAGCATGGCGCGAGTTTCTCTCTCTCCAGCGTTTCGTCAATCCACTTTCAAGCCGGCCACTGCGGGTGCATCGACTGCCGGAAGCGGGACGGCGGGACGTGGTGGACGGATTTGAAAACGCGGGAAAAGTGAAAGGCGTCCTTAAACCCGAGCGCGGCGGCCACTGATTTCACCGAGGCGTCGCTCTCCAGTAACAGGCGTGAAGCGCGCTCCATCCGCAGGCGGGTTAGAAATTGATAGGGGCTCTCATCATGAAAGCGCGCGAAGAGGCGGCAAAGATAGGGCGCATCCACCCCGCAAGCTTTCGCGATAGCGTCGAGCGTGGTGATTTGGAGGAAATTTCGCTCAATAAAATCCCTGCCCCGCGCATAGGTGCCGTAGGCAGGCGTCTCCGTGTTGACTGAAGGCGCCGCATCATCACGGCACATGAGTAGCAGTTGGCGGGTGATCGTCTCGCAAAGCGGACGCGCGAGCTTGGACTTGCGGATGCCGCGGTCGATCAGCGTGTCGAAGGCCCGCCGGATCGGCTCGCCCTTGACGCAGCGCGAGATGAATCCGGGCTGCAAATCGTAGTGCTCCAAAAAACCCTCCACCTCCGCGCCGGTGAATCCCACGAAGTATTTTCCGAGCGGATTGTCCGGCGAGGTTTCGATCGTGTGAGGAACCGACGGCCCGTAAATGTAGAAACTTCCCGGTGCCAATTCCGCTTCAGCGTCTCCCAACCGGAGCCTGCCGGAACCGTGACTCACGAATTCCAGCGAATACCACGGGAAATCACGACGATCGATTCGGTAGTCCGCCGAACATCGCTCGAAGCCGCCGAAGACCACCGCAAAATTCTCGTCCTCGATGAGATCGAGAAAAAATAACCGCGAAGACTCGACTTCCTGCGAGACGAAGGATGTCGCCGCTTGGATGCTTTCCATACCAGCGATTCACCCCAAATCCCCGGCCCGAATCAAGACAATAATCTGCATTAAATCGCAGGATCATCATGCTAGATATCCACGACCTCGATTTCGCATTCTTCCGATATTTCAACCTGACAAATCCTGACGAGCTGCCATATCTCCGCCCGATCGTCCCATTCAAAGCATTCCCATGAAACCATCATCGTATCCAAAAATCGGCATTCGCCCCGCCATCGACGGCCGCCTCGGCGGCGTCCGTGAGTCACTTGAAGAGCGCACCATGCAGCAGGCACACGCCGTCGCCGCCCTCATCGCCGCCGAGCTCCGCTACCCGGACGGCACGCCCGTCGAGTGCGTCATCGCAGACACCTGCATCGGCGGAGTCAAGGAAGCCGCCGACTGTGCAGACAAATTCAAAGCCGCCAACGTCGGCGTCTCGCTGACTGTCACCCCTTGTTGGTGTTACGGCTCGGAAACGATGGACATGGACCCACACCTGCCCAAAGCCGTTTGGGGTTTCAATGGCACCGAGCGCCCCGGCGCGGTCTATCTGGCAGCCGTGCTCGCTGGGCACACGCAAAAAGGCCTGCCCGCCTTCGGGATTTACGGCAAGGACGTGCAATCCGCCACCGACACGGAAATCCCCGCCGACGTCCGCGGTAAGCTTCTATCATTCGTCCGCTGCGGACTCACAGTCGCCCTGATGCGCGGCAAGAGCTACCTCTCCATGGGCGGCACCTCCATGGGCATTGCCGGCTCAGTCATCGATCCCGCGATGTGGGAAAAATGGCTCGGAATGCGCGTCGAAGCCATCGACATGACCGAGTTCGTCGGACGCATGAGCAAAGGCCAGTATGACCCGGTGGAATACGAAAAAGCGCTTGCTTGGGTGAAGGCAAATTGCCCAGAAGGCCAAGACTACAACTCCCCTGCCACCACCCGCAGCCGCGCACAGATCGACAAGGAATGGGAAGACAGCGTGAAAATGGCGCTGATCGCCCGCGACCTGATGGTCGGAAATTCCAAACTCGCAGAAATGGGACTCGGCGAACAAGCGCACGGCCACAACGCGATCGCGGCCGGTTTCCAAGGCCAACGCCAGTGGACCGACCATTTCCCCAACGGCGATTTCCTCGAAGCCATTCTCAACTCCTCCTTCGACTGGAATGGCAAGCGCGCGCCCTACATCGTCGCCACCGAGAACGACGCGCTCAATGGCGCCGGCATGCTTTTCGGCCACCTGCTCACCAATAGCGCACAAATCTTCGCCGATCTCCGCACCTACTGGAGTCTTGAGGCGATCGAGACGGCGAGCGGCCAGAAAGTCAGTCATCCGCTTATCGGCGACGGTATTCTCCACCTCATCAACTCCGGCCCGGCCGCGCTCGACGGCACCGGCGAGCAGGAAACTAACGGCACGCCCACGATGAAACCGTTCTGGGAGATCTCGGATAACGAAGTGGAAAAATGCCTCAAAGCCACCACCTGGCACCCATCCATCACCGAGTATTTCCCCGGCGGCGGCCTCAGCACCCGCTACCGCACCCGCGGCGGCATGCCCGCCACCATGATCCGACTCAACCTCGTCGGCGGCATCGGCCCCGCGCTACAAATCGCGGAAGGCTACACCGTCGATCTCCCGGACGACGTCCACAACACGCTCGACCAGCGGACCAACCCGACCTGGCCGACCACTTGGTTTGCACCGATTCTCACCGGCAAGGGCGCTTTCATCAGCGCCTACGAGGTCATGAACCACTGGGGAGCGAACCACTGCGTGATGACTTGCGGCCACGTCGGCCATCTTTATCTGACGCTGGCCTCCATGCTGCGGATTCCCGTTTACATGCACAACGTCAGTGAGGACCGCGTCTTCCGCCCCAGCGCCTGGACCTCCTTCGGCACCGCCGATCTGGAAGGTGCGGACTTCCGCGCCTGCGCAAACTACGGCCCGCTCTACGGCAAGGCCTGACACCGATCCGGGCTCTCCCCGTCAAAATGAAGGCGCTTTACATTCCAGCCGAAGCCCTTCCGTATTGATCGGGAAGCTCGCCTCCCCACTTCCAGAAATTCCCATACCCACCTCATCATGAGTAAACCCGGCATCTTCACCACGCCCGAAGGCAAAAGCTATTTTTTCACCTTCGCGCTCATTTCATCACTATTTTTCCTATGGGCACTGTGCAACGGAATGATCGATGTGATGGACAAGCACTTCCAAGAATTACTGCATCTCAATAAGCGACAGTCTGCGTGGGTTCAGTTCGCCCACTATTTAGGCTATTTCCTCATGGCTCTGCCTGCGGGATGGCTCGCTCGCAAGCTCGGCTACAAGGGAGGCATCATCGCTGGCCTTCTGCTAGTGGCAGTCGGCTGCTTGTGGTTCATACCGGCGACTGGCATCAAGGAATTCTGGGCCTTCCTCCTAGGGATCTGCGTCATTTCAATGGGACTTACTTTCTTGGAAACCGTGGCCAATCCTTACACCACGGTCCTCGGACCGCAGCAGTATGCCGCAGTCCGTATCAACATCGCCCAAGTCTGTAACAGCGTCGGTTGGATCCTCGGTCCCATCATCGGAGGCATGTTTTTCTATTCCTCCAAAGGAGCTGAAGCGGCACAAGAAACGCTGTGGATTCCGTATGCTTGGATCGCGGGTGCGGTGCTCCTGCTCTGCCTGGTCTTCGTGAAAGCGAAAATTCCAGACATCGAGTCAGAAGACGTTTATCACTTGGACGACTCCACGCCCAGCGCCTCTAAATCGATCTGGTCACACGGCCACTTCTCGGGTGCGGTTCTGGCGCAGTTCCTCTATGTCGCCTGCCAAGCCGGGATTTTCGGCTTCTTCATCTTTTACATCGTCGAGGATGTTCCGGCCATTTCTGAGAGCATGAAAAACAGTTGGTTGCTGGGCGGAGAAAGCGGATCGGTCATCCGAGACGGCAAGCGCTTCATCAGCGAACAAGGCGCCACCAAGTTGCTCGCCTACATCGGCTTCACGCTATTCCTCCTTGGTCGTTTCACAGGTGCCTGGATTCTCAATAAAATCTCCGCCCACAAGGTGCTCTCTCTCTATGCAGCCGCCAACGTGGTCCTCATGATCATCATTGTCCTCAAACTGGGTTGGATCTCGTTGATAGCCCTGTTTCTCAGCTTCTTCTTCATGTCCATCATGTTCCCCACCATCTTCGCCCTCGGCATTCACGGCCTCGGCAAGAAGGCTAAACTTGCCTCCTCGTTCATCGTCATGGCCATCATGGGCGGCGCGCTGATGCCCAAGCTCATGGGCTGGATCGCTGACAACCACGGCATGTCTGTCGGCTTCATCGTCCCAGCGGCTTGCTTCCTGGTCGTCTCCCTCTACGGCAGTATGTGGAGCAAACTCAGCGGCACGAAAAGCATGCTCGGCGTGGATGCCTCCAAAGGCCATTGATTCCATACTGCAAGAGGACCACACGCGGCCTTGATCGGCACGCCTTGAGGCTGGCAGTGCTCATTCCTCGCTTCAAGACGATCATATAAGAATTACGACAACTTTTTTCGGTAACTGAATCATGACATTTCCCATCCTCAAGGAAACCCTGAAGCAGACCACCTCACTCTGCCCGACCTGCCAAGCGGCAGTTCCGGCAGAGGTTTGGAAAACCACAGGCACACCGGCGAAAGTCTATCTAACGCGGACCTGCGCCGAGCATGGCGAGGCCACCGCCTGCATTGCCAGCGACGCGCTGTTCTACTGGCTGGCCAAGGGCGATCCATCGAATGCCTGCGGGGCGGCTTGTGCGTGTTCTGCCGATCCGGCAGGAGTCACCGGAACCCTCGGCCGTAATGCCGCAGCAAAAGTGCCGGAAGTGGAAGTCCTCTCCACCTGCCTCGCGCTGATCGAGATCGTCGATTCATGCAATCTCGCCTGCCCGACGTGTTTCGCGGACTCACCCATCGGCGCAGCGGGCGACCGATTGAAATCACACTCACTGGAGTCCCTGCAAAGCCGCATCCGAGGCGTGATCGAGCGGAAGGGGAAAATCGAGCTACTTCAGCTCTCCGGCGGTGAGCCGACGCTGCATCCACAGTTCTTCGAGCTGGTCGATTGGATCCACGCCGAGCCAGGAATCGACTATTGTTTGGTCAACACCAACGGCGTGAGGATCGCGAAGGAAGACGGCTTTCTGGCAGAACTCGGAAAACGCGCACGGCGGGGAAATTTCCAACTCTATCTCCAATTCGACGGCCCACAGGAAGCCGGGCAAAACGCGCTTCGAGGTGGCGATTTCCGCGAGATGAAACGCGCTGCGATGGACCGTTGTGAGCGCGAGGAAATCCCATTCACTTTCGCCATGACGGTGATGCCAGAAAATTTGCCCCACTTGTGGGACACCATCCTAACTGGCCTCGAATACACCGCCTGCCGCGGCGTTTCCTTCCAACCGATGTTCCTCACTGGCCGAACCCACGCCACCGGCGACGAGCGACTCAACACCGCCGACATCATCCTCGCCGCAGTCGAGCAAGCCGCCGGAAAGCTTCGCTTCGAGGACTTCACGCCCCTGCCATGCGGTGATCCCAACTGCGCGACCATCGGCTACCTGTTACGCACTCCGCTCGGCGTGCGCAGTATTTCCGAGTTCATTGACTTCGCCAGCGTCCAGGGCTTCCTGCGCGACAAGGTCCGCTACGACCTATCCGATCTCATCCAGTGCGGTTGTGAGAACACCGAGCTGGGAGAAATTTTACATCGCTTCGAAATGAAAGAAAAAGACGCCTTCCGCCTGTTCATCAAGCCCTTCATGGATGCGTGGACCTGGGACCAAGACCGCATCGACCGTTGTTGCACTCACGTCATCCGTCCGGATGGAATGCTCGATTCGTTTTGCAGGTATTATGCGACGGGAGGTGGAAAGTGAGCGAACCAAACGAGCAATTTAAGCCCTACCCTCCTCATGAACCAGAAGGCTCTCACGCGAGTAAGTCCGGCTCGTGCCTTATGACACTTTTTATTTGGTTCATGCCAAGCCTGGTCGTTCCCTTGATTTTTTTATTTCTCGCAAGCGCCTGGCCGCTGGCGGTGCTGATCGCAATCGCTTTTTTGGTCTGGCTCGGTCGAATCCAATTCGCAGGAGATCCGCTAGAATTCAATCCGCACTCAGGAGACGCAACCAAACCGGGATGGGGCAAAGTTACTTTATATGTAATCGTCCAATTGATCTGGATCCCGATGTTCTTGTGCGCTGTGATCTGGGGATTCTGTGTGCTAACCGGCAGTGGAACTTTCAAATAGAATCATGACCGATCAGGACGAATCCGATCTTTGGCAGCACAAGGCTTCATCCAATCACGCAATCACATGTTTCCGCGTGGTTCTGTGGTTGATACCCACTGGATTTGCATTGATGAGCGCCTATGGCTATGCGGTATGGAGCCGTCACTTTCCATTTGGATCGGGGGTTTCGTGGTCGATTTGGCTGACTCTAAACGGAGTCTTCATTTTGGCAACCGGCTGGCACAACGCATTGCTTTCCGCCAATGCCAGCGAGATTCGGCATGGCTTTCGAAACAGGGTCATCTTGTTCTTTCTTATCCAGCCTTTCATCATCGTCTTCTTTTTATGCATCGCGCTCGGATGGTTGGATCCCGGAGGGAGTTGCTAAAAATTCCTTCCTGTGAACCTCCCTCTCAACCCCACCGGCTCGCCGATTTACGCGTTGATGCTGATCCTCGGCATCGCTTGGGGCGCGGTGTATTGGTTCCGCGAATCGAAGAAGGACGGGCGGGTCGCTTTGATTTATGCGGCGGGCCTGGCGGGTGCGTTCGCCGGAGCGAAACTGGCATTCCTGTTCGCGGAAGGTTGGCTGCATTTCCATGACCCGAACCGCTGGGTCGTTTGGCTCTCGGGAAAATCCATCATGGGCGCGCTGCCCGGCGGGTGGCTCGGCGTGGAGATCGCAAAGAAGGTGTTGGGTTATCGCGAAACCACCGGCGACCGGTTCGCGATGCTGCTGCCGGTGCCATTGATTCTCGGACGGATCGGTTGCCTAAACGCCGGATGCTGCGGCGGGATCGTTGGAGCGTCCGGCCGCTGGCCATCTGTGCCGGTGGAAATCGGATTCCAGGTGGTGGCGATGATTTGCCTGTGGCAGATGCGGCGGAGACACTGGCAACCGGGCCAGCATTTCCACCTTTATCTGATAGGTTACGGCTTGTTCCGCTTCGGCCACGAATTCCTGCGCGCCACGCCGAAACCATTTCTCGGCTTGTCCGGCTACCAGCTCCTCGGACTCGCTACGGCCCTTGCGGCGGCGGTGGCTTATGGGAAACGCGCGCAGAAAGATGCGAGCGGAGCGGCCTCGGACTGAAATGGGGTTGTTGAGCTTTCGCGCTCTGGCGGGATGTCACCGTCCTCATCCCCCTTCTGAATACGGGCATTCCGCTTTCCGCTCCCAGCCTTGACCGATCTCGGTTCTGGGTACATTTTGCGCTTCAAAATGAAATCAAGCTTCCTTAACTATCTGCCGCTTTTCGGGCTGGCGGCATTCTTGCTCAACTCCTGCGGAACGGCGGTTCCGGGACAATCCGACTACCTCAAAGGACTCGGCGGGCCGATTCATCAGCCAACTTCCGGTGGGCCGCATCACCCGGCACCGGCGATTCCGGACGACGTTTCCTACTGGGATGGCGACGGAGCGACCGGCAGTCCGCTGATCAAAATCAACCGCAGCCAGCAGAAGGCATTCTTTTACAAAGGCGGCACGCTGGTGGGGATTTCCCGGATTTCCAGCGGCACCGAGGATCACGGAACCCCGGCCGGAAAATATAAAATCAGCGAGAAGGACGAAGACCATGTTTCCTCGGCTTACGGGGTTTTCAAAAACAAGGCGACCGGGATGACGACCAATGACAACGTGGACATCCGGGTGGATAAAATCCCTCCGGGAGAAATTTTCTACAACGCGCCGATGCCGAATTTCATGCGCATCAATGGCGGAATCGGCATGCACACCGGCTATCTTCCGGGCTACGCGGCCTCGCACGGCTGCATCCGGATGCCGCACCACATGTCCACCCACTTCTTTGCAAACGTCCAAGTCGGCACGCCCGTCATCATCGAGTGAACTCAGAATCGCGATTTCTCCCCAACTCCGGCAAAACTCTGGAAATCACTCCCGCCGAGGTGGCGGCGTGGGTCAGTCTGCCGCACGAGCAGCGGCCGCGCCTGATCGATTGCCGCGAGGCCGACGAGCTGGCAATCTGCCAAATCGCCGGCAACGAGTGGTTTCCGCTCGGTAATTTTTCCGAGGCGGGCGGGCGGTTGACGGCGGACGACGCCCGCGGAGTCGTCGTTTATTGCCACCACGGCGTGCGTTCGCAGCGGGGTGCCTTATTTTTGCGGGCGCACGGGGTGAAAGAAGCCTTTTCCATGAGCGGCGGCATCGATGCGTGGTCGCGGCTCATTGATCCGAAAACGCCACGGTATTGAGGGCCGCGAACGGACTCAAGCTAGGGCGGTTAATAATTTCTCGTGAATGCCGCCGAAGCCGCCGTTACTGAGGACGGCGATGATGTCGCCGGGCTCGGCGGTTTCCTTGACCTTGGCGATGATCGCTTCGACGTCGGGTAGATAGAAGCCACGGCCGCCGAGGCGGGCGATATCGGCGGAAAGCTGGTCGGGGTCGAGTCGATCGTTTTCCGGGATTTTGTGGAGGTCCGGGATGGCGGCGACGACGGCGAAATCGGCACCGGCGAGGGACTCGGCCAGCTCGGCTTGGAAAACGGCGCGGCGGGTCGTGTTGGAGCGTGGTTCGAATAGAATCCACAGCCGCGACTCCGGGTGGCGCTGGCGCAGGCTTTGCACGGCGAGGCGGATGGCCGTCGGGTGGTGGGCGAAGTCGTCGATGACTTTGATGCCGTTCACCTCGCCGCGGAGTTCTTGGCGGCGAGCGACGCCATCGAAGGATTCGAGCCCGGCGCGGATTTCGTCGACGGTGAGGCCGGCGAAGGTGGCGGCGGCGATGGCCATGGCGGCGTTGCGGACGTTGAACTCGCCGGTCATGCGGGTGGAATAGGGGACGCCGCCGAGGGTGAAGGAGCTCCGGTCAGGTTGGTAGCTGACACTTTCTATCCGTAGCGCGCAGTTATCGCCGAAGCCGACGGTGGTGACGGGGCAGGGCGCGCCTTGCGCGACATCAAGGCAGTTTTGCTCGTCGCCATTGATGTAGGCAACGCCGCAGCGCGGGACGATGTGGAGCAGGCGGCGGAAGGTGAGTTTGATTTCGTCGAGGTTGTTATAGATATCGGCGTGGTCGAACTCGACGTTGTTGACGATGACGCACTCGGGCAGGTAGTGGAGGAATTTCGAGCGCTTGTCGAAGAAGGCAGTATCGTATTCGTCGCCCTCGAGGACGTTGAATTCCGAGTCAGTGAAGTGGGCGCCGCCGCCGAGGTTTTTCGGCAGCCCGCCGATCATGTAGCCGGGATTGCGGCCGGCGTTGACGAGGATCCACGCGAGCATCGACGAGGTGGTGGTCTTGCCGTGAGTGCCGGAGACGACGAAATTGCGTTTCCCACGGAGGAAGAATTCCTTCATCACCTCGGGCAGGGAATGATAGAGCAGCTTGCGATCGAGCGCGGCCTCGGCCTCGGGATTGCCGCGGGAAATGGCGTTGCCGATGATGACGACATCCGTGTCCGCCGGGATATTTTCTTCGGCGTAGCCCTCGGTGAGGGTGATGCCTTGGCCGCGGAGGAAATCCGACATGGGCGGATAGACGTTGGCGTCGGAGCCGGAGACGGTGAAGCCGCGTTGTTTCATGGCGGCGGCGACGGCTCCCATGGCGGTGCCACAGATCCCGGTGAAGTGAAATTTATTCTTGTCGGACATCGAAGGGCGCGAGGCTAGGCGGCGGAAACGGGCCTGCCAATCAGGAATAGCGGCTAAAGCGGGGGCGCGGTTCTGTTGAAATAGCTTTTTTTATGACTTTCGCATGATAATACCTATAACTCGCTTACGGAAAACCACTAACGAATCTTTTTGGATGCATGACAAAAAAGTCATGACGCCTTCGACCAGCGGCGGGCCTTGGCTTGGCGGGCGGCTAGGATGGGACGGCGGTAGGGAAGTAGAGGCGGGCGTTTTCCCAGATCCAGGCATTTCTATCGACTTGACGGATCACCCCCTTTTGAAGTTGGTGTGTCGAAGTGATGAAAAATAAGCTAGCCCCATTCTTCGCGACCCTCCCTCTTTTATTGGCAGTCGGCTTCTTGTTAGTCCTGCTTTACATTTTTTCCTTCAGCGGACGCTCCATGACTCGCTGCGCGGAGGTCGCCCCTGCTAAGGCACGGCCTGCTAATCAATCCGTCGCGCCCGATCTGCGGAACGACACGCTGGCTAAGATCCAGAAAATGGCCAGACCCGTGCCAGTGGCTGTCAACCCAGAAGCGACTCGGATTTTTTCCACTTGGAGGAAGGATGCGCCGCAGATCTCGATTTCTGATGTGAAAAAATGGATCTCCGCGCCGGTGGGAAGCAGTCACAAACTGCGTTTCGGGGCTGTGGAGTTCGCGGCGAATCTGGATTCGTTGCTGAATAAGGATGGGGTGATCGCGTTCGGATTCGACTTCGCCGAGCCGACCGGCAGGTTCCAAGGGACTTTCCTGCCATCCGGCAAATTGCGTGCGGAGCTTTTCATCGAGGGACAAGCCATCGCCTTCGCTGTGAATTCGCAACCCGTCGATGATCGCTGGGTTCTCACGGAAACCGAGGTCTCCGCGTTGCTTTGCGTGCCGCCGGGAACCGTTTATACCAAAGCGGGGAAGGCCGATCCGATCCCGCCGCAACCAGCCAATGGGGACTTGCTTCTATCAGCCCCGCCGATCCTCAACAGCCTCCCGAGCGCGACTTATGTGCTCTATTGCGACTTCGACGGGGAAACCGTGACCCATCCCAAGTGGAATGACGGCGCCACCATCAACGCCGCGCCGCATCCGAACGCGGATAACGCGACTTTCGTGTCGAACGTGTGGAAGCGGGTTTCCGAAGACTTCGCGCCTTTTGCGATCAACGTGACCACGAGTCGCGCCGTGTTTGACGCTACGCCTACCGCCCGGAGGGTGCATTGCGTCATCACACCGACTGACACGGCAACTCCCGACTCGGGCGGAGTGGCTTATCTCAATTCCTTTGGCGACGGCACCCCGTGTTGGACTTTCAATCAGGACGAATTCTCCTGCGCGGACACGACTTCCCATGAAGTCGGCCATACCCTCGGGCTGCACCACGACGGACGGACCATCAATGGCGACGCTTACTACGGCGGCCATGGTAGTGGGGCACTCAGTTGGGCACCGATCATGGGTGCGCCTTGGAGTGACGAGGGCGGCACTACCCTCCAAGAAAACGTCACCCAGTGGAGCCGCGGCGAGTATGCGAGCGCAAACAACACTGAGGATGACCTGACGATCATCGCTGGCGCTAGCAATGGTTTCGGATACCGGGTGGATGACATCGGCAGCACTCAAGCCACGGCCCCAGCCCTGAAATTCACGGGCAGCGCCGTTTCCGATGCTGGAGTCATCGAGCGGAATACGGATTCCGACTGGTTTTCATTCACCACCAGCGGTGGGAATGTGGCGCTCAATGTCAATACGGTGAACATCAATTCCGCTCAAACGCCCCAGCCCGGTGCGAACCTCGCTGTCAGCCTGCAGTTGGTCAATTCAGCCGGAATCGTGCTCCAAACGGTGAACCCCACCACCACGCTTTCCGCCAGTATCCTCACCAACCTCGCGGCCGGGTCGTATTTTCTGAAAATCAGTGGGGCGGCGCACGGCACGAGTTCGACCGGTTTCACCACCTATGCGAGCTTGGGACAATACACAGTCACGGGAACGGTCCCGAGAACCGGGGTCGCGAACTTGGCCGTCACGCCAACCACGCGCACAGCGCCATCGGGAGGTGGAGCTTTCGACTTCGCGGTAAACTCGGACACCACATGGACGTGGGGCAAAGACTCTGCTTGGGTGACCAGTAGCGAGGCGAACCCTCAATCAGGAATCCAAACTTTCAGCTACACCGTCAGTCCGAATCCTGGAGCCACTCCGCGCACGGCCACCTTCACGCTTACGGCAGGGGGCCTGAGCGCCACCCACCAGATCGAGCAGCAGGGCGCGATCCTGGATGATCATGGCGGCTCGACCGCCGCCGCCACTTTGGTAGCGGCGACCTCCAGCACCGCTGGTAACATCGAGATCGCCGGTGACGAGGATTTCTTCCGCATCGTGATCGCATCGGCAGGAACTCTCGTCGTTGAAACCAGCGGTAGCACGGACACCTACGGGTTTCTGCTTGCGTCCGACGGTTCCCAGTTGAATGTGAACGATGATGATGGTGTGGGTTCAAATTTCCGCATCTCGCGAGCCGTCACTGCGGGGACTTATTTCGTGCGTGCCAAGCATTACAACGCGAGCTCGGTAGGAAGCTACACGCTGGTCGCGGCCTTCACCGGGTCTTCTCAATTGAGCATTTCTCCCACCACCTCCAGCGTCGCTGCCGCCGGAGGTGACTTCTATTTCAACGTCACTTCCAACGCGCCATGGACGTGGTCGGACAACGCGAGCTGGATCGAGAGCAGCGAAGTCACTAGCCAAAACGGCGGGCAGCTTTTTGAATTCACGGTTATACCGAACACCAGCGCTACCTCGCGAACTGGCACCATCACGCTTGTGACGGGCAGTTTTACAGCGACCCATACCGTGACTCAAGCCGGAGTGAGCGGCGATGATCACGGGAACACCCGCGCGGCGGCGACAGTCATTCTTCAGAACTCGACCACTGGCGGCAACTTGGAAACCGGAGGCGATCTCGACTATTTCCGGATCAATGTGACTTCCAGCGGAACCCTCACCCTGGCCACTACCGGTACAACGGACACCTACGGCACCCTCTTCGACTCTGCGGGTAACGACCTTGCCTCCAATGACGACACCACAGGCGGCAACTTCCGGATCAACCAAACGGTGACGACAGGCACCTACTACGTGCAGGTCAGGGGATATAGCTCCGCCACCGGGGCATACTCACTCATCAGTAGCATCGACAGTGCGCTGGACGACCATGGGAATGCAATCGCCACCGCGACCGTGATCTCAGAATACTCGGCAACCACCGGGAATATCGAAAGCGCAGGGGACAACGATTACTTTCGCATCAATCTCACCATTCCCGGTGTCCTGACCGTTTACAGCACCGGCAGCACGGATACCTTGGGCCACCTCCTTGATTCCGCCGGCGTGGAACTGGAATACGATGATGACACCGATATAGATACCAATTTTAGAATCGCCAGGACCATGGCTGCGGGAACCTATTACGTGAAGGTCCGCGCGTACCTAACTAGGACCGGCAGCTACGCCATGGTCAGCGAATTCGTGCCGAACGATGACCACGGAAATACAACTGGCACAGCTACCGTGATCTCGGAAAACTCGACAACGAGCGGCAATCTGGCTTCTGCAGGAGACAGCGATTATTTCCGCATCAATGTAACGAGAGCCGGGACGCTTACCGTATCTACAAAAGGAAGCACAGATACCTTTGGAAATTTGCGCTCCTCCGCTGGGCCCCTTCTGTCTTCGAACAATGACACGGACATGCTCAATTTTCAAATCTCTTACCCGGTAACGGTGGGAACCTACTACGTGGAGGTCACTCATTTTTCGACTACTGGAACCGGCACTTACCAGCTCGTCACGTCCCTTCCAGGTTCACCTCGTCAACTTTACGACCAAGCTGCTTCTACCGCAGGCTTGTCCGGAGTGGACGCCCAAGCCAATGCCACTCCCCGGGGCGACGGGGTTAAAAACATCCTGAAATATGCATTCAACATGAATCTGGCTTCTTCCGACTTCAGGACTGTGCTCCCCAGCACAGGAACCGCAGGACTGCCCTCCGTTGCGCTGGAAGGAACGGGACCGACACGAACGCTCAAGGTCGAATACCTCCGCCGCAAAAACAGCGGCCTCCTCTATCAGCCGAAATGGTCTTCCGTCTTGAATCTCGGCGGATGGGTCCAAATGACTGGTAATACATATGTCGTAGATATCGACACCGCATGGGAGCGCGTGATCGTCAGGCAGGATTTCGATACAAGCATCACAGCGAAGGCCTTTGCGACTGTGGAGGTGGTGCTTCCTTAAACCTAGAGCAAGCGCACCTGCTTCAGTTGAGGTAAACCCGTTCGCCTGACCATGAAAACGTAAAGATGGATCGGCCTCGACCGAATCGAGCGAGTGAGGCGGTTTGATGCTTAAGCGATCAACCCCAAACGCAATTGACTAACGGCTTGGAGCCTTGAGCATGGGCTTGCCCGTCAACATATTAGCGTAGTGGCAACCTGAATGCCGCGCCACGGTCGTTCTTGGAGCAGTGCGAAACTTTGCGGGGGAGGAGAAAAGTGGGGAAGGTTTGAACCGCAGAGGCGAAAAGCTCTTGAAGGAACGCGGAGTCGGGACGATGGGGGGTTTGAGGATGGGATGAAGCGAAACGCGGAGTTGCGGAGGGTTTCCGCGAAGAAGTTGGGCAGCGGTAGCAGGTCGGTGTTTTGTTTCATGGTCGTCAATCCGCAGCACGCGGATTCCAGATCCACTGGAAGCCACAGTCGCGGAAGTCCTTTCCGTGCTCTCCGGAATTGCCAACGACCCATCGAGTGCCTATCTCTCCGGCGCATGGAACCGATCACTTTCAATCCCCTCTATATGGAACGCGTCTGGGGCGGCCGCGCACTCGAACGCGTCTATCAACGCACTCTGCCTGATCCCGCAAAGCCCTTCGGCGAGTCATGGGAAATCGTGGACCGCGCACAGGAACAGTCGCTTGTGGATCAAGGCCCGTGGGCCGGCAGCTCGCTGCATGAGCTGTGGACGGATCACCGCGAGCAAATTTTCGGCAGCGGCTTTCTCGCCCGCCCCCGCTTCCCCATCCTGATCAAGGTGCTGGACGCCCGCGACGACCTCTCCATCCAGGTCCATCCGCCGGCCCATCTTGCCGCGTCGCTCGGCGGCGAGCCGAAGAGCGAAATGTGGTTCATCGCCGACTGCGATCCGGGCGCGAAACTCTACGTGGGGCTGAAAAATGGCGTCACCCGCACCGCTTTCGAGCAAGCCATCTTAGACGGCACCGTCGCGGATTGCGTCCACGCCATCACGCCCGCTCCCGGCGACTCGATCTTCATCGCCTCCGGCCGCCTACACGCCATCGGCTCGGGATTTCTGATTCATGAAATCCAACAGAACTCCGACACCACCTACCGCGTGTTCGATTGGAACCGCCTCGGTCTCGACGACAAACCGCGCGAGCTCCACGTCGCAGAATCCCTCGCCAGCATCGATTTCACCGACTTCGAGCCGACCATGGACACGCCCGCCGGCGAGACGCTCGCCAGCTGCGAGTATTTCCAAACCGATTGCAAATCCCTCGCGCCCGGGGAAACCATCGCCAACCCGCGCGACGACCGTTTTTCGATCATCTCCCTCGTCCATGGCCAACTGGAGAGCGAGGGCGGCCGCCGCTTTGGGAAAGGCAGCTTCATTCTACTGCCCCGCGCCGCCGCGCCATTAAAAGCGTCAGGCATCTCCACGGTCCTGCAAATCACCCTGCCGCAGTGAAAAATGCGCGGCGACCGGCTCGCACGCACAAGTCGCTTGATTCACTCCGCCCGATTCCATTTCCTCACGACATGCGCATTCTTCTCACCACCTGCAGCTACCAAGACACCCCCGGCCCGCACCACGCATTGATGGATTCCCAGGGCTGGGAAATCGTCCGCGAGCGCGGCCCGCTGTCCGAGGCCCGCATGTTCGAACTCGCCGGCGACTTCGATGCGTTTCTCTGCGGCGACGACGGCATCACCCGCGCCGTCATCGAGAAATCGCTGCCGCGTTTGAAGGTCATTTCCAAATACGGCATCGGCCTCGACAAGATCGACATTCCCGCCACCCAGGCACTCAAAGTGCCCGTGCTTTTCACCCCCGGCGTTAATCACGACACCGTCGCCGAACACACCTTCCTGCTGCTGCTCGCGCTGGCAAAAAATTTCACCTATGCCATCGACAGCACCCGCGCCGGACGCTGGGACCGCAAGACCGGCAGCGAGCTTTTCGCAAAGCGCATCGGCCTCATCGGCCTGGGCCGGATCGGTCAAGAAGTCGCCCGCCGCGCGCGCGCCTTCGGCATGGAAGTCCACGGCTTCGGCAACTACTGGCCAGAGGAAATCGCCGCCGAACTCCAGATCACCCGCCATCCGTCGCTCGATTCGCTATTCGACTCCGTGGACATCATCAGCCCACACACCAAGCTCAACGCTGAGACGCTCCACTGCATCAACGCCGAGCGCCTCAACCGCCTGCCCGACGGCGCGTGGGTCATCAACACCGGCCGCGGCGAACTCATCGACCAGACCGCGATCATCGCTGCCCTCGATTCCGGAAAACTTGCCGGTTACGCCGCCGACGTCCTCGATCAAGAGCCCCCGCCAGCCGACCACCCGCTGCTGCACCATCCGAAGGCCATCATCACCCCGCACGTCGGCTCACGGACCTTTGAAAGCGTGCCCCGCCAGGCGATGAAATCCCTGACCAACCTGATCAACGCCCTCAAAGGCGAGGGAGAATGCAATTGCGCCAACGGCGTGATTTGAGCGCTCTTGGGCATGCCTCCCCAGACCTTGGCAAACATTCTCATGGCTCTGGCAAGAGCGCCCCGCGGGTCAAGGCCTCCGCAAGATCACCTCCACTAATTTCACCGAAGCAGCCCAGAAGAAAAACATCGAAATAGGAATCGAACTGACGGACTATCAAAAACCGAAGGCACTCAGCCGCTATTTCAAGGGACTGATCGCAGACTCAAAGCTAGCCAAACTAGCGTAGTCCCAAAGAAATGTCCGCCTCTATTATTGATACGGCCCCTGTTTCTCGCACATTAAACTTATGAATTTAAATTCACTCCTTCCCCGCACATTCAAGCCATGGGAACTTGAGCGACCCTTCAAGGATCTCAATGCCCTCACGGATGCCTGGCTGCTTTTGACGATTGGCGTTGGGGTGCTCGCCTGTTTTTGGGCGGCCTTTCGCGCCTATCAGTCGATCAAGCTAACTGGCCGCTATCTCGCCTCGATTGAAAGATTCAAAACGACCGATGACTTTGCTGCCGGTCGCACCGCTTGGGTTCAAACTCAGGGATTGACGCAAGCGTCAGCCTTCAATGAGTTCCTCGTGGACGTCCCCATTCCAGGAAATCTACTCGAGAGAACCCTGAAACGGTGTGCAAGTGCGTCGGAGATTTTCAATCCCACGTCACTGGCGCACGGATTGGTTGGGAACCGCATGCTCCTCGCCGTGCCGGCAATCCTGACGGGACTCGGCGTTCTGGGGACCTTTGTTGGACTTCAAATTGGAATCGGTTCACTTGATTTGAGCGCCTCGCAAATTGAAAACCTCGACAAGAGTATCGCACCAATTATCAGTGGCTGCTCCACGGCCTTTTCGACCTCGGTCTGGGGCGTATTTTGCAGCCTGATTTTCACCATCTTTGAGAAGCTTCTCGAGTGGTCCGCCGTCAGGAAAATCCGAATCCTGCAAAGCCGACTGGACGCTCTCATCCCCCGCTACACACCCGAAGGGAGCATGATCGACCTCCAAAGGTCTGCGGCCCAAAGTGAATACTTTCTCAAGGGTCTGGCAGTGGCAATCGGGGATGAAATGCAAAAGGCGATGAATCGTCTGGGAAGCAGTATCACCGACGCAGTGAAGGATTCGCTCGGCAGCAACGCTCAGGATCTAGGAAAGATGAGTGCGGATCTAATGTCCGCAGCTCTTACCGATGAGCTCGGAAAACTCCAGAATGCGGTGACCGGTATGGCGGACGGATTTAAATCGGAATTCCTCGGGGCCAGTACCGAGCTCAATGCTACCATTTCCGGTTTCGACAAGTTGCTCAGTGGCGTCGATACCACGGTCAAAGCCTCAAGTGACATCGTAAAACAGGCAGTGGAGCGTTTGACCGCGCATGAAGAGGTAGTTGTCCAACTGAAGGAAGGCTCGATCCGCCTTCAGGAAGCCGCAACAGAACTCAGTTCCATGCGCGATACCTTCACGCTTTCCGCACAGAAGAATTCCGATGCGGCGGCAGCGCAGGAAAAGGCAGCATCGGTGAATGAAATTGTAGCCAACAAGCTTCAGCTTGTCGGTGACAAACTTCCAGAGGTTCAGGAATCGGTGTCGCAGGGAG
Source organism: Verrucomicrobiota bacterium (assembly GCA_041179105.1). Taxonomy (GTDB): domain Bacteria; phylum Verrucomicrobiota; class Verrucomicrobiia; order Verrucomicrobiales; family Akkermansiaceae; genus Luteolibacter. The sequence goes on from JBEGUC010000008.1 coordinate 39,269, forward strand.
CAAGGATCATCGCCTCTCTCGGCCAACCTTTGCTCTCCCTCAAAGAAGTTTTGGATACGACGCCTCAGATATTCGGCCAGCAAGCGGAGATTCAGGCAAACCGTGATGAGAAGAGATCAAGCCTATTGCTGGAACAAACGGAAAAACTTGCCGCCACCGTCGCCGCAGCTGCGGAAAAATTCGGGCAAGTGGAAACGCTGTCAAACAACCTCAATGCGTCATCGGTAAATCTTGAACGGGCCGGAACATCGCTGGCCGGCCTGGCAACCGCGATTGAGAAAGCTTCCCTTGAACATGCTAATGCGGCCAAATCATCTGAAAAAGCGGCTCTCGCAGGCGAGAGAGCCGCAGAAAAGCTGTCCCCACTTCCGGAATCACTCAGCGGCGTCTCGACCACGCTCCATCAAGCGGGAGGACAGATCAAGCTCGGTGCGGAAGCAGCAAGAGACGTTTACAGCCAGATGCTGGTCCACCAGAAAGAATGGTTCATAGGCATTGAGGTGGGCCTTCGCGGAATGAAGGACCAAGTTCAAATGATTCTTGATACGTATGGGAACCAGGTAGAAGGAGCGACCCGTGACCACATGGTTAAATGGACAAAAGCTGTTGAGGATAGCCTAGGCAAGTTCTCCGTCCAGGTTCAAATCCTTGAAGGTGCCATTAATGACCTAACATCTGAAAATCGTTGATCCATGTTTCGTCGAAAAACAGATTCAGGGCATTCGAATGGTGAAGAGGAAAATCCTTTCCTCCTCTCATTTTCAGATCTGATGGCCAGTCTGCTGGCAATTTTCATCCTTGCCCTGATCGTAATGATGATCCAGCTGCACATGCAGAAGCGGAAGCTTGAAGAGGACCGCAACAAAATCATTGTTATCAGGGAACAATACGAAAAAATAATTAGAGAAAAGGAGACCCTCGAAAATGAACGAAAACGCATCCGATCGGTGCTTACAGAACTGTTGAGCAGCCTGAATGAAATTGACGCAACCCAGGGCCGGGTTGCCAGTGCGCTTGAGGGAGTCGGACTCAGGGAAAAAAACCTAGAGGGGATGTTACTGGGTATTCAGCAGGATCTAAAAGAACAGGGAATCGAAGTGCTGGTAGCCGAGAACGGGACCGTGTTACGAATTCCCGAAAACGCACTAACATTCGAGCTGAGCAAATTCAGCATTCAGGATCAGCACCAGCGCACGGCGGGCCTCATGGGTGGGTCACTTCTAAGGGCTCTGAAGAACGACGCGAATCGCGGGCTTCTCGACACGGTTTTCATCGAGGGCCACACGGATTCAGTGCGGAACCGACAGGAAATGGGAAACTGGGGACTGAGTACTTACCGCGCAATTTCGTTGTGGCTTCACTGGACCGAAAGTCCCGGCCGCTTTAACGAACTAAAGAATCTCAAGACCGCCGTTCGTGAAGACGGAGCGATAGAGCGCCCATTGATTTCAACCAGCGGATACGCGGACACGCGGCCTGCTGATCTGGCCAAGGTGGGAATCGCACACCCGATCGATACAGGAAATCCGGCGGACCGGCGCATCGACATTCGGTTCACCTTGGCGTCCTCCCAGAAAAAGGATCTTGGTGAACTCAAGGGGCAACTGGACTCGATGAGGAATAAGACGAGTGAACTCATCAAGAAATTAAAAGAGACCGAATGAGCTCCGACATTTTCCATCTCAGTTCTCTTAGACCCCCTCGACTGGATGATCAGGGATTGCAGAAGGCAATCCTGCGACTGGAGAAGCTCAATGATGGTATGGAAAGCACCGGAGTGAATTCCTCACCGGACGTTTTGGAAGAATTGAGAATAACCTTAAAGGAGGGCCTTCCAATGGGCCGGTCATTTGAAGAATGCACTGCGGTTAAGCGGCGTGAATCGCGATTGCTCGGCCTATATTTGAACGACTTGAGTTCTCCCGAGGCACGGACATGGCTGCCGCCGTTGAATTACGACATCGCCGAATCCATTCTGGGCAAGGACCCGCAGACATTGAAACCTCACCTGCGAAGATTAGCCACTCAGCTGTATTTCACTCACTATGGTCGTGAGCGGCTGCCCTGCCTGGAATCGCTTTTTTGGATGTTGGAATCAGCATGGCTATCCGCAGATCCCGAGAAACTTGATCCTGTTGCCAAGGTATGGGCCGAAAATGCACGGACTCTTTTTGCGGTCAATGCTCCTGATATAGTTGCCGAATCATGGAAATCCGGGATGTCGGTAAATGAACTTGCGGATCACTTCGAAATTCATGAGGGAAGCCAATTTCGCGAGAGACTGTTGGAGGCATTGATCCTAAATCGACTCAGGAAGATGCCGCTGACAAACAATGACGGAGAAGTAAATGACCAGGTTGTATCTGAGAAGGACCGAGTTCTGGCATCCGGCCTGCGTTTAGGCGCGGCGGCTGTTCAGATTCTAGTAAAGCGTAGTCAGCACGAGAACCATTCGATAGTCCCGGTTTGCTGGTCTGACCAACTCGTCACCTTTGCCTGTGATCCAAGAATCCCCAACAATCAGATGCAGTCTCGATGGTGGGGATGGGCGACGAGTTCCGAAAAGGACGTGGCAATCAGAGCGCTCAACAAAATTAGCCTAGAGGAGTTCATTCGGCTGTTGGAGAAAAGCCTTGTTGGCACTCCTCAAGGTCATCAGTTTCCGGAACGAAAAAACCTTCTATTGAAACTCTTTGAAAAGGGACTTGTGAACGAGGCCCGCCTGGTGATTTCCAGCAGGATCTACCAAGGACTGAATGCCAGAACGAGAGAAGTCCTTGGTCCAAGCTGGTTGGGTGGAAGTCAGGACACGAGCTTTGTTTGCCTCCGCTGCACGGACGATGTTTATCTGATCGAGGGCACGCACAGCTTCTCGCTGCGGGGCTTCATCGGATCGGATGCGTTTCCAATCAAAGGGTATTGGGATAGCTCACCCCGCCAATATTTGGACTCGCAATTTCGAGTACATGAGGGGCGGTGCCAGTTATATCAAAGGCATCAAGGCCGTTACTGGGCCTGGGGATTCATCCAGCAATTACGCCGACGCCATATTGAGTGGGAAATCTTCGGCTGAAACCGCATGAACCTACTTACTCCCAGCGAGACAACTGGATGGTCCTTCAACGACCAAGGGCTTGCCGTGTTCTTCAATCGACGAGGAGATTACGAGCGGAGTTCAAAGGGCGCGGGAAAGGCCGACCACCGGAGAATTTTCGAGCGATTCCAACGATTATTGGAATGTGGCGAGGCGGATGTCGAATCCACGCATGGAGGGATTTTCATCGCTGCGGACGATACTGTACGGCTTGACAGGGAAACCCGGGAGCTTTTTGGGCTGCCACCAATCTGGCCTGGATACTTTCGTCTCGAGACGCACAGCGTTCCAAACTTGGATGATTTCGATGCGGTTTTGCGATTGATCGACTTCCAAGGTCATTCGATTCCAAAATGGAGCTTGAAGGGGCCTGTTCTTGAAATCGTTGCCGATCACTTCGTTCCGGACAGCCCACAGTTCGCCTGCCTTCGGGCTTTTGAGGAATGGAAGTCGATCTCCGGAAAACGCGAAGCAGATCATCTTCGGTTCATTCATGTTCTTACCGAAGCCGCGGGCGAGGGTTGCAGAGTGGACGTTTCTCAAGCTGGGCGCATCCATCCGGTTGCAGCAACGGAATGCTGTGTGGATGCTGAAGAACAGCCCGATGGATCCCTTCTGCTTACGCCGGTGCCATTGTTTTCAAGGCTTGAGGAAATACTGGGAGCTCAATTCGAAAAATCCGACGATCCCCGGACGACCTACGAGTATTATCGGAAAGCCATCGTGGAACGTCTGGGACAACTCGATGGCGGCGGGACACAGGCAATACTCCGGATTGGACCACTCATTATCGTTCTTGATGAAACGCAAACAGAGCAAGCTCGGGGGATCGCACGGACCTCTCGCGTGCCGCAGCAGCAGTCGAATTCATTCCGCAAAGATCCGGCAAAATGGCTGGCGGAAAACGTCTTCGTCCATGGCGTGGTCGAGTTTCTCCCGCGGGTCATAGGCATCGGTGAATGGAGCGGGGGCTATCTTGGAGCTGCGGGTGAGCTCGGGGAGAAAATCGATTGGTTCGACAAGAAGCCCGAGCCTGAACCTGCGCCCAAGAAGAAATCAGATGGATTCAAAGAGGGGGGCGCTGAGCACGATCGTGATTCCGATCCCGGCGAGGACAACGATCAAGGACCGTTGGTGCCCATCATCGAAAAGAACGATGACGAACTTGGATGGGGGCTGCGTGATGACCGTGCGACACATCCAGACACCGTATGCGTAAGCCCCCGGCTTGATCGATATCCGCGCCGTCCATTTCCGCACCAAGAAGAAGCGGTTCTCTGGCTGGCACGCCATGCTGAGCGTTGTGGCAAGCCGGCAAGGTGGGAAGAAGGACAAAAATTCTGGGGAGCCGGAGCATTGCTAGCGGATGATATGGGACTGGGCAAAACCCTCTCGACTCTTCTCTTTCTCAGTGAATGGCATCAGGCGTGGCAGGAGAAAGTGGGAGACACTCCTCCCGCATGCCTTGTCGTTTGCCCTCTCTCATTGGTGGACAACTGGCGGCAGGAAATCGAAATCGCCTACACCAGCGATTTGAACCCATTCTCCCGTGTGGTCCGCGCAATTCCCGACGCCAGCCTTCGTGATTTTTTCGCGACGTCTGACGGCAAGGATCGGATTCAAAGGGAGCGTGACCTGACAGAGAAAACCTTGGATCACTACGGATTAAGGTTTGGCGACGGCAGCACGCAGAGTCTGGATCAACCCGGGACGATTGTCCTCACCACCTACGCAACGCTGCGTGATTATCGGTTTTCGTTCGCAGGATGTAATTGGAGCGCCGTCATTTTCGATGAGGCTCAAAACATCAAGAATCCGAATGCATTGCAAACGGTCGCGGCCAAGGCATTGAAGGGCTTTTTCCGCATCGCCCTCAGCGGCACCCCGGTAGAAAATCATCTGGGGGATCTTTGGAGTCTCATGGACACTGTCGAACCCGGAGCCCTTGGATCGTTCAAAGAGTTCCGCGCCGAATGGATTCACCCGATTCGGAAGGATCCCTCACAGCTTCAGGTGATTGGTGAGGCGCTGCGTGAACGTCTGGATCCTCTCATTCTCCGCAGGACCAAGGAAGGTTCCCTGAAAGGTCTTCCGAAAAAGAATCTGGTTCCTGTCAGCTTGAAAATGACCTCCGAGCAAGCGGCGCTTTATGATGAGATTCTTCACTGCGCGAACGCTCCGATTGATGATGAGCGGCCGGAACAACGCGCTAATCGTTGGCTGGCGTCCATGTGGGAACTTCGCCGAATCTCACTTCATCCTGCTCTGCTGGGTGATGCCTCGGTGGAAAGTGTCAGCAACGCTCGCCGTAGCCGAGATTTCATGTGTCGTTCAGCAAAACTCGATTGGCTGTTGGAACGACTTGATGGCATCCGCGCAAATGGTGAGAAGGTTCTCATTTTTTCGATTCAAAAGAAGCTGCAAGATCTGCTGTCATCCCACCTTTCGGAAATCTACGGAATGAAGGTTCCGGTGATTAACGGCGATACCAAGGCAATCTCATCGCGGAAACTCAACGAGACTAGGTTGGGGTTGATCGCTGGGTTCTCAAACGCTGACGGATTTGGGATTTGTGTGCTCTCGCCAATCGCCGCAGGGGCAGGACTCAACATCACCGCAGCAAACCATGTCATTCATCTGGAGCGTCACTGGAATCCCGCCAAAGAAGACCAGGCGACTGACCGGGCTTACCGCATCGGTCAAACCAAGGACGTTCACGTTTATCTTCCGATGTTGGAACATCCGACGCGAGACATCACCACGTTCGACACAGGTTTAGATCGTCTGATCAGCCAGAAGAAGAGACTTGCTGGATCACTTGGCCTAATTCCGGTGCTGCCTGTAAACATGGACGAACTTGTCGATTCGGTGATCAAAGGTGCGGCAAATCAGGCGCCGGTTGAGCCAGTCTATTTGACTTCCGAGTCCGCCTGTCAGCTCTCGTGGGAGCTTTTCGAGGCACTGATTGCCGAAATCTTCGACAGGGAATCCGACCGAGTCATCCTTACTTCACGCGGAAGGGATCATGGAACGGATGTGGTTGCTATTGGTCACGAGGGAAAGGAGAACGTCCTTATTCAAGTCAAGACGACCAAGTCCGATAAACTCGACAGCGAGGAAGCAATCCGCGAGGTGGAGGGGTCATTGCGGTATTTCGAAGCGGCGCTAGGACTCAAGTTTACGAGGAAATGTCTTCACACGAACGTTCATGGCTTTTCGAAAAGGACCCGAAAGGCCGCCGGCATTTACGAAGTCCGGCTTGAAGGAGAAGAATGGCTACGCAACGCCCTACTGCGGCATCAGATTCGCATTTCCGATGTTGTAGCCCGTAATGCTCAGCGCCAGGCGGTATAGCTCCGCAAGATCCTTTCTGGACAATGCACCGCCGCCTCCTAGTTTTCACGCACTTACATTGCACCCATGGAAATGACCCACGACCTCAACAATCAGCTCCCTCCCGATGACGTCGTCGCCATTGATGAACTCGGAAAAACCTACCAAGCATTTCGCGCCGAACTCGGAAAAGCCATCGTCGGCCAAGATCTAGTCATAGAACAACTCGCCATTTGCCTTTTCGCCCGTGGCCACGCCCTGCTGATGGGCGTCCCCGGCCTCGCCAAAACCCTACTAGTTTCCTCGGTCGCCCAGACTTTCGACCTTTCCTTCAATCGCATCCAGTTCACGCCCGACCTGATGCCCGCCGACATCACCGGCACCGACATCATCCAGGAATCCGGCGTCGGCGGAAAGCGCGAGTTTGAATTCATCAAAGGCCCAGTCTTCGCCAACATCGTCCTCGCCGACGAAATCAACCGCTCCCCGGCCAAAACCCAGTCCGCGATGCTCGAGGCGATGCAGGAAAATAAAGTCACCGTCCTCGGCACCACCTACACGCTGCAACCCCCGTTTTTCGTCCTCGCCACCCAAAACCCGATCGAACAAGAAGGCACCTACCCACTTCCAGAAGCCCAACTCGATCGCTTCATGTTCCTCATCGAAGTCGGCTACCCGTCCGCCACCGAGGAAAAGGAAATCGCCCGCGCCACCACTGGCACCGCCCGCCAAGTCCTCAACCACCTGCTTGACGGGGAAAAAGTCATCGCCTTCCAACAACTCGTCCGCCGCGTCCCCGTCCCCGAGCATCTCTACGACTACGCCGTGAAAATCGTCCGCAAGACCCGCCCCGGAGAACCCGAGTCGCCCCAATGGATCAAGGATACCGTCGGCTGGGGTGCCGGCCCGCGCGCGGTGCAATATCTCATCCTCGGAGCGAAATCCCGCGCCGCCCTCCGCGGCGCTTACATGGCCTCGCTCGAAGACTTGGAAGCCATCGCCTCAGCGGTCCTCACCCACCGCATCATCACGAATTTCTCCGCAGAATCACAAGGCATGACCTCCAAGAAAATCGTCGAGCGACTGATCAAGGAGATGAGAGAGGAGTGAGATTCCAGAGACCAGAATCAAGAGACAAGGAAGATAAAGAACGCCGGTGAACCACAACTTTGAAAATCTAGATGTTTGGAAACGCGGTTGCAGACTGGCGGTCAACGTTTGCGTTGCTTCGCACAAATCCCGTGATTTTGCCCTTAAGGATCAAATTCACCGCTCTGCCATTTCGATTCCATCCAACATTGCCGAAGGCGCAGAAAGAGCCTCCGAGGCGGATTTCTCACGATTTCTATCCTACAGCAAAGGTTCCTGCGGCGAACTCCGCACCCAGCTTATGATCCATCGCGAAGTGTGTCGCGAATTGGAAATCGAACCATTCACCAACACCGACGCCATGATTGAAGAAACGCGCGAAATCTCCCGAATGCTCAGCGGCTTCATCGGCCACCTAAAGCCACCGTCTTCCCTCTCTCTTGATTCTTGATTCTGGCCTCTTGATTCTAAATCGTGCACGATTTCCTCGACAACACCCTGCTCTCCCGCCTCGCCTCGCTGCCCATCGAGTCGCGTGCGCCGATGCTCGGAAACGTCGCCGGCAAGCACCGCTCGCCCCACCGCGGCTCGTCCGTCGAGTTCGCCGAATACCGGAAATACGTCCCCGGCGACGACACCCGCCGCCTCGATTGGAAGGCGTTCGCTCGTTCAGACCGCTTTTACATCAAAGAATTCGAAGCCGACACCAACCTCCGCGCCTACTTCGTCGTCGATGCCTCCGGCTCCATGAATTTCGCTGGAAATGGCGAAGCAAAAATCCAAGTCGCGCGCCGCATCGCCGCCTCACTCGCCTATCTTCTCGTCAACCAAGGTGACGCCGCCGGGCTTTCCATTTGCACCGACAAGCTCCATCTCGAAGTCCCACCCAGTCGCCGCGCCGCCCACCTAGAGCGCTTTTTCTCCACTCTCGGAAAAATCCAGCCATCCGGCGAAACCGGCCTCATCCAAGCTCTCCACACCATCGCCGAAAAAATCGGCCAGCGCGCCTTCGTCGTCATCCTCTCAGACCTCTTCACCGACACCGCCGCCCTCGGCGACGCGCTCCAGCACCTCCGTTACCGCAAGCACGACATCTCCGTCTTCCACTTGATGGACCCGCTGGAAATCGGTTTTGAATTCGACCGCCCGCACCGCTTCGTCGATCTCGAAGACGGCACCGCTCTCGTCGCCGAGCCCAACCTCATCGCCGACGAATACAAATCCGCGCTCCGGGATTTTCTCACCGCCGTCCGCGCCAAGTGCCACGACGCCGCCGCTGATTACCAGCTCATCACCACCGACACCCCGCTCGAACCACTGCTCCGCGAATTCCTCACCGCCCGGCTGCCAAAGTCAAAACACTAACCTTGCCGTTTTATCCAATTTATACGAAATACAAGTTATGAAGAACGTCACTTCCAAAGAAGACTACGATTCCTTGGTGGAGCTCAAATTTGAACACTTGAAACGCGAGGTCCAAATCGGCTTCGACCAACTCGACCGAGGCGAATTTTCCACCATGACCATGGAAGAAATCGCAGCACAAGTCTTCGAGATTCATCGGGAAAAATCCAAGAATAAGAACGGCAGGTGAGTGCTTTCGCCCTCTCGGAAATAGCCAAATAAGTCCTGTTGGAAATTTACTGATAGACTCCTGAAGTTTGGGGCGAGGAAACCTTCCCATAGCCACCATTTTCCTTGATGCCAATGCACCTCGCATCCCCTTTGCGGTAAGTCAAATCACCCATGCTTTTCCTCAATCCATTGCTCCTCTGGGGCCTGCTCGCCGCCGCAGTCCCCATCGCGATCCACCTCCTGAACCGTCGCCGCCACAAGACGATCCAGTGGGCAGCCATGCAATTCCTGCTCAAGGCGACCCGCGAGTCCCGCGGCAAGAAGAAGCTCCGCCACATCCTCATCCTCACCTGCCGCGCCCTCGCCATCGCCGCCCTCGCTTTCGCCGCCGCCCGGCCCATCGTCTCCGGCCTCATCGGCTGGGGCGGCGGCTCCATCGACACCGTCGTCCTACTGCTCGACCGCTCGGCCTCGATGGAAATCAAACCCGGCGACGGCCTGAATTCAC
>JBEGUC010000009.1:0-47505 GCA_041179105.1 Verrucomicrobiota bacterium
ATGGTGGGGTGTCGATGCGTCAGGCATCCGCCTAATGAAAACATCTGTTTCAACAGTGCCAGCAAAATATGCGGAGTCGTGTCGTTATTTTGAATCCTTAAAGGCATTGCTCCTTAGCCCGCAAAACTCATATCTTCATGCGCGGCAGGATACACAAAAACGCCCGGACTTGCGTCCGGGCGTTTGGTGAAAGCTTCTTTCGGACTGATCCGAAATTAGCGGGAGTAAAGTTCGACGATGAGCTGCTCGTTGACGAGCGGATCGATGTCGGCGCGATCTGGAATGCGGGAAACCGTGGCTTCGAGCTTGTCCTTGTCCACTGTGAGCCAATCCTTGACGGACATGGCCTGCGTGAGGTCAGTCATGCGGTTCACGAGTTGTTGTGAGGAAGGACGAGCACCGACTTTGATCACGTCACCCGGCTTCACTTGGAAGCTGGCGATGTCGACGGTGCGGCCATTCACAAGGATGTGACCGTGGTTGACAGCTTGACGCGCGGCTTGGCGGCTGTTGCCGAAACCTGCACGGTAAACCACGTTGTCGAGACGGCACTCGAGGAGTTGGAGAAGAATCACACCGGTGATACCACGGCGGCGGGAAGCCTCTTCGTAGTAACCGCGGAATTGCTTTTCGAGCACCCCGTATTGGAAACGAAGCTTCTGCTTTTCGCCGAGGGCGACGGAGTATTCACTCTTCTTTTTACGACCGGCACGGACGCCGTGCTGGCCGGGTGGGAAGTTGCGGCGTTCAAATGCCTTGGATGGGCCAAAGAGGGAGACACCGAAGCGGCGGCTGATCTTTGCGCGTGGACCTGTATAACGTGCCATATAAGAATTTCTAAAAAGGTTGAATTAGACGCGGCGAGCCTTTTTAGGGCGGCAACCGTTGTGAGGAATTGGAGTCACGTCGCGGATCGAGAGGATTTCCAGACCGAGACCTTGGACGGCACGCACGGCGGATTCGCGGCCGGAGCCTGGACCCTTCACGCGGACATCCACTTCCTTGAGACCGTGTCCCATGGCTTGGCGGCAAGCGTCTTGCGAAACCACTTGAGCGGCATAAGCCGTGCTCTTGCGGGAACCCTTGAAGCCCATTTTACCGGCGCTCGACCAACCGATGGCATTGCCACTTGGGTCCGTCACGCTGACGAGAGTGTTGTTGAAAGTGGCAGTCACGTGAACAATACCACGAGTGATATTCTTCGAGCCTTTGGCTTTGTGAATCTTGATTTCCTCTTCACCGCCGCCGATTTCGGCGAAGATGTCGCGCTTCACGTCCTTTTTCGGTGCCTCTCCAATTGGAGGAGTGGCGGCCGCTTCAGGGGCAGGAGCTGGAATGGTGGCGGGTGCTGGAGCTGCTACGGGCTCAACTACCGACTCTACGGTAGCTTCTTGGTTGGTTTCTTCAGACATGAGTATTACAAAAAATTACTTCTTAACGCCGACCGTCTTCTTCTTGCCCTTGCGAGTGCGAGCATTGGTGCGGGTGCGTTGGCCACGAACTGGTAATCCACGCTTGTGGCGGATGCCACGATAGCAGTTGATGGATGTCAGACGCTTGAGCTGCGACTGGCGCTCACGGCGAAGGTCACCTTCGACGATGATCGACTCGGACGTGATCACCTGAGCGATACGGACCAATTGGTCCTCACTGAGTTGTCCGGTGCGGATGTTGGGGTCAACTCCTGCGTGCTCAAGAATCTTAGCCGCCGTAGGGCGACCGATGCCAAACATGTAGGGCAGAGAAGCTTCGATGCGCTTCTCATTGGGAATTTCAATGCCTAGGATACGTGCCATGATGTGCGTGATTTCGCGTGACCACGAGAGGGTGTCCAGACTTCTCTGGCGACTCCGCGGGGCGGGTGATTTAGCAGACCGCCGGGGGCTGGCAAGTGGGAAATAGAAAATTTCTCGGTTTTACGGCAAAGTGTTGTGGCGGCGATCACCGGTCGCCGAGAGCCAAGCCATGCGCTGCCATCCAGCACCCTTAAAACTTCAATTCATCCTTCCCGTTTCTCGCCACCCCATCGGCCTCTTGATTCCCCTTCGCGGGGCCGCTTCCTCTCACCTTCTTCGCCATTTTTCCGAGCTTGCATCTCGAAAGGTTTCGTCAATTCTCGCCGCCCCATGAGTAATCGTTTAGAAGGTAAAGTCCTTGTCGCACAGGGTGGCGGCCCCACTCCCGTGATCAACCAAAGCATCGTCGGCGTCGCCCTCGAAGCCCGTAAATTCAGCCAAGTGACCTCCATTTACGGCGCGGTCCACGGCGTCCGCGGGATCATCGATGAAAACTTCGTCGATCTCACCCGCGAAACCACCCACAACCTCGAGCAAGTCGCCGGCACTCCATCCTCCGGCCTGCTTTCCACCCGCGACAAGCCGGATGAAGATTACTGCGCCCGGATGTTCAAGGTGATGCAGGCGCATGACATCCGCTACTTTTTCTACGTCGGCGGCAATGATTCGTCCGACACCGTCCGCATCGTCAACGAGCAGGCGAAGGAGGCAAATTACGAACTGCGCGCGATTCACATCCCGAAGACGATCGACAACGATCTTGAGGAAAACGACCACTGCCCCGGTTTCGGCTCGGCGGCGCGCTTCGTGGCCCAGGCGTTCTCCGGCGTGAACCTCGATAACCGCGCGCTCCAAGGCGTTTACATCGGTGTCGTGATGGGCCGCCACGCGGGCTTCCTCACCGCAGCTTCCTCACTCGCGCAGAAGTATGTCGATGACGGCCCGCACCTCGTTTACGTGCCGGAGCGCCACTTCATCATGGAAAACTTCCTCGCTGATGTGGACCGCGTCTATCAAAAGCACGGCCTCTGCACCATCGCCGTTTCCGAAGGCATTTCCGATCCCGACGGCACCGCGATGATCACCAAGCTGCTCGGCACCGAAGAGCGCGATTCGCACGGCAACATCCAGCTCTCCGGCACCGGCGCGCTCGGCGACTTGCTTTCCAACGAGATCCGCAAAAGCCTAGGCATCAAGCGCGTGCGGTCCGATACGTTCGGTTACCTGCAACGTTCGTTCATGGGCATCCAGTCGGACCGCGACGCCCGCGAGGCCCGCGAAGTCGGAGAAAAAGCCGTTCAATTCGCGATGTGGGACAACGTCGATGGCTCGGTGGTGATCCGCCGCCCGGTCCTCAACTACAGCGTGGATTATGAACTCGTGGACATCAAAAAAGTCGCCGGAAAGACCCGCCACATGCCGGACAGTTTCATCAACGCGACCGGCAACGGCGTGACCGAGGATTTCAAAAACTACTGCCGCCCGCTGCTCGGCTCGGACCTTCCTGAGCCGCACCGCCTCCGCGCGCCCAAGGTCGTAAAGATCCTGCACCCGTGAAGTGACACAGGCATTCTTGCCTGTTCTTCATCCGCAGCACCGAAAATACAGGCAGGAATGCCTGTATCACCTCAGTCCATCTCGACGCGATAGCGCGGGATGGACTTGTCGATTTCCTGACTCCACGCATCGATCCCGCCACGCAGGCCGTAGGTTTCATTCAACCCATGGCCGCGGAACCACGCGACTTGGTCCAGCACGTTCTGCCCGCTGTGATCGTAGAGCAGAATCCGCGTGCCGGGATCGCCGGCGAAGAGCTGCTGTTGGAGTTCTTGGGTGAAAAATTCTGATCCGGAAATCACCACCGCCGCGTGCTCCTCCCGCGTGCGCAGATCGATGAGACGCAGCCCAGAAATTTGCTCCTGCGCCACCGCCGGCTCCATCCACATGGCCAAATCGTGGACGTGGCTGGCGAGCAAATGCGCCAGCACCTCGCCCGCCGGGATTTCCGAGCGGCCGCAAAGTTCCTCCAGCGTCTCCTCGTTGGAAAACGCGCAACTCTGGCAGCCGCCGAGGTGGTAGCGTGCGAAAATCGCCCGCTTCGCACCGGGCAGGGTTTCGAGAATCACGCCCATCGGCGAGTCGGTGGAAAGATCGGCAGCTTGCATCACCGGTAAGCTAGCCGCCCTGCTTGGGGAAAACAACCCTATGATCTCCCCCCTTTTTGGCGAGAAACGCCGCTTCCTCTTCGTGCGAGTGGATTTGCAATAAGAGCGGCACCCCGTGCCTCGCGGCGGCGGCTTTCATAATATTTCGGATCGCAGCCGCCGTGTGTCCTTCCCGGCCGATCACCAGCGCCACGTCTTTTTTCACCAGCACGAGCTTGAAGCGCAGCCCGGTCGGCCCCATCTCGGAAACCTTGATCTGCGCCTGGTCCGGCTCGTCGATCAAGTTCACCGCTACGTATTGCAGAAAATTTTTCAGCCGGACGAGGATCGCCTGCATTTCGTCCCGGCTGGTGCTGGTGCTGGTGCTGGTGCTGGTGCTGGTGCTGGTGCTGGGCGGCGCGGCGCTTCTAAAATCCCATTCCATCACCTTGTAACTGGCGGTCCGCTTGAAAAAATCGATCACATCGACCTCTAGGTTCGCCACTTTTTTTACCGCCGGAAAGACCGCCCAGAAATCCCATTCCATCACCTGAATCCTTCCCAAGCGTTTCAGGGACCGGGCAATTTCAAGCTCCTTGATCCCCGCGTGCAAGAGGCCGATGAAATCCCATTCCGTGACTTGGATTTCTCCGAGCTGTTTGAGGGAGCCTGCAATTTTGGAGAGGCGCTTCGGCATGATTTTCGACCGCAGTATAGATTTTAAAAATCCAGCCGCTCAAACCAAATTTCCACGGTCGCCACGCCTACCTCCGATTTTTACGCTGTTTCCAAACCGCGATCGGTGGAATAAACTCCCGCCATGCCGAGGGAACGCGATCCGGACGAACCGAAAATTTACTTTTTGCCCAACTTGATGACGGCGCTGAATCTGGCCTGCGGATTTTTCGCGGTAGTAATGATTGTCGTCGGCCTCATTGAGGTGCAGAGACGATCTGGCGAGCTCAAATTGCCCGACAAGGAATATTACGAAATCTCCAAGCGCTATTATGAATACGCGATCCTGCTGATTTTCGGCTCTTGTTTGTTCGATCTGCTCGACGGTCGGCTGGCGCGACTCGGCGGCCAAGAATCCCCCTTCGGCCAGCAATTCGATTCGCTCGCCGACATCATTTCCTTCGGCATGGCCCCGGCGATGCTGCTTTCCCGCGCAGTGCTTTTCCCGCTGGGCAACACCGGCTGGGCCATCGCGCTGATCTATCTCGTCTGCGGCGCGATGCGACTGGCGCGCTTCAACTGCCTCGCCGCCCTGCCGAAAAAGCCCGGCGATTCCACCGATTTCCGCGGCCTGCCGATCCCGATGGCCGCTGGATTCATCGCTTCAGTGACGTTTTTTCTCATCGACCTTTATAAGAACGACCACGAACTCGGGATGTGGAAATACATTCTGGCAGGTGCCATGCTGGGGCTTTCCCTGCTGATGATCAGCGACATCCGCTACCCGAGCTTCAAAAAAGTCGGATTCCGCACCCGCGGCACCTTCGGAGCCATCGTCATCGCCGTGCTGGTCATCTACTTCACCGTGCAGTTCCGCTATGTGATGCCGGTGGTGCTCTTCAGCATCTATCTGCTTTATGGAATGATCCGGCCATGGATTTCCCAGCGTTTGAGAAAGGAAATCGAAGTGGAAATCGACGCCGAAGAAGAATCCGCGTCCCCGGAATCGAAAAAAGAAGTCTAGTATGGACGCTCCAAAACGCCGCTCGCTGCGAGTCACCCTTCTGCTCGTTTTGCTGCCGCTGTGGCTGGTCGCCTCCGGTGCCGGGGCGCTTTGGTATTATTTCCACCGAGAGAAACAGCAGGCACTCGTCGAGCAGGAGCGCTTCGTCCAAGCCGTCTCCGCGCCACTGCTAGCGGATGATCTTCGGAAAATCGTCGAAGTCATCGGCGAGCGGAACGCGTCCTCGGAGACAGCCGCCGCGAATCTTTCCCGCACCGCCTCAATGATCGAGGGGCTGCTCGGCCCGTCGAACACCGGCTACCCGGTCCGCCGGACGAACGGCCCCGGGAAATGGCCGATTCTCCAAGTCACCCTCGCCGGAAAAAATCCGGGCGCGCCCGCCGTCTGGGTCCTCACCTCCTACGACAGCCGCGTCGGCTCGCGCGGTGCCGAAGCCAATGCCAGCGGCCTCGGCGCCACCCTCGCCGCCGCCCAAGCACTCGCCCGTGACAAGCCGAGTTCCCCCATCCATTTCGCCTTCCTGCCCCACGCAAACGATCTGGAATCCCCCGTCAACGAGACCGCCGCGAAATTTGCCGAGCTCGTGAAATCGCCCAAAACCATCCTCTGCGTCGAGTCCATGGGCGCGGGCGAATCGCTGTGGCTCAGCTCCCGCGACGTCACCGCCGCACCGCTCAACCTCGTCTCTGGCCTCGGCGCAGTTTATGGAGCGGAAGTCATTTGCCTCGGGGAAGACACGGACTTGGCCAGCACGCTGTTTCAAATGAACCTGCCCGCCGTCCGCATCGCGACCCGCCCACTCCTGCTGCCCGGCGAAGCCGACGAAAAGCTCCCGTTCGCCCCCACCGTCGCCGCAGCCACCGGCCGTCTCATCGAGTTAATTCGCCGCTGCGCCGCCAAATAGGGAAAGATTCCCGGTTGCGAATTTCCCGATTCCGTTCAAAATTCCAATCTCACAAAAAATCGCCACGGCCTCCCGCGATTCCTCCCCCACTCTCCATGCACCCCACCGACCTCGACCCCGCCTTCATCTCCCACGCCCCCGGCTATTGGTCGGACGAGGCCACGGAAAAATGGGATGACCACCGCTGGCAGCTCAGAAATCGCGTCGATTCCCTCGCCGATCTCGAACTCCGACTCAACCTGACCGACGAGGAACGCGCTGGCGTCCTGCTCGCCGGCACCAAGCTCGCGATGTCGATCACACCGCACTTTTTCAACCTCATCGACCGCGAGAACCCGGATTGCCCGATCCGTCGCCAAGTGATTCCCCGCATCGAGGAAGGCTGGAACGCACCCGAGGAAATGGCGGACCCCTGCGGCGAGGACTCCCACATGCCCGTCCCCGGCCTCGTCCACCGCTACCCAGACCGCGTGCTTTTCCTCGTCACCGACCGCTGCGCCTCCTACTGCCGCTACTGCACCCGCTCGCGGGTCGTCTCCGGCGTCGGCGAGCAACACCTTGAAACCCAGTGGGAACCAGCCTTCAAATACCTAGAAAAGCACACCGAAATCCGCGACGTCCTGCTCTCCGGCGGCGATCCCCTGCTCTTCTCGGACGACCGACTCGACAAAATCCTCACCCGCCTGCGGACCATCCCCCACCTCCAATTCATCCGCATCGGCACACGGATTCCCATTTTCTTGCCCCAACGGATCACCCCGGAGCTCTGCACAATGTTGAAAAAGCACCACCCGCTTTTCATCTCCATCCACTCCAACCACCCGCGCGAACTAACCACCGAAGTCCGCGACGCCCTCGGCCGCCTCGCCGACGCCGGCATCCCGCTCGGCAATCAAAGCGTCATTCTGCGTGGCGTGAACGACAGCGTGGAAATCCAGAAAGCCCTCATCCACAAGCTCTTAATGTGTCGCGTCCGGCCGTATTATCTCTACCAGTGCGACCTCATCACCGGCTCCTCCCACCTCCGGACGGCGGTGGCAGAAGGCGTTTCCATCATCGAAGGCCTCCGCGGCCACACCACCGGCTACGCGATCCCCCAGTTCGTCATCGACGGCCCCGGCGGCGGCGGGAAAATCCCGATCAACCCGAACTACGTCGTGGACACGGCATCCGGGAAGATCACCCTACGGAATTTCGAGGGCAAAATCTTCGAATACCCCGATCCCACGCCGATTCCGCAAGCGGATTTCGAGCGCCTGCACCAAGACGCGCTCAGCCGCTCGATGTGAAGCTCATCCGGCCTAATAGGTGGTCCGCCCCTGAAATGCGAAGTCTTTTCTAGCATCGGAGAAGCGGATGTTTAGCCTCGCTGCAAAGCCGCAGCCTCATGTCATCCTCAACTCTTGCTGATTTTTTCGCAGACCCCGCTTCATGGTTGGTGGTCGCCTCCGGCCAGGCAGAAGGCCGCCTCACCCTCGCCGAGGGACCGAACGGAAAACCGGCGCTGCGGCTCGACTACGATTTCCACGGCGGCGGCGGATTCGTGGTGGCGCGGAAGGAAATCCAACTCGCGCTGCCGGAAACCTTCCAGCTCGGGTTCTCGCTCCACGGCGAGGGGCCGACGAATCATTTCGAGTTCAAGGTCGCCGATCCGGGTGGCTCGAACGCGTGGCGCTGCCTGCGGGAAAACTTCGAATTCCCCGGCGCATGGACAGAGATCCTGGTTCGCGAGCGGGATCTGCCCTTCGCTTGGGGGCCGGCCGGTGGCGGCGCGCCCTCCGCCATCGGCGCGATCGAGCTGGTCATCGCCGCCAGTCCCGGAGGCAAGGGCATCGTTTGGTTTTCCGACATCTCGCTGGTGGACGAAACGCTCGATCAGCCCAAGGAAATCCGTGCTTCAAGCCACCTTCCCGACTGCCCGCCGGAGTCGGTGTTCAAGACCGGATCGAGCGGGTTCTGGCAAGCCGCAGCGGACGATCTCGCGCCGCGCTGGTCGGTGGATTTTGGGCGCTTGGTGCGCTTCGGCGGCTTGATCATCGACTGGCCTTCGCCGGAGACGCCACGGATTTACGACATCGAGATTTCCGGAGACGGGGAAACTTGGTCGCGGATTCACCGGGCTTCCCATGCGCTCGGATCGCGCAGCCACATCCCCGCGCCGGAGGCGGAAGCACGCCACTTGCGGGTGAATTTCGCCAACGCGGAGTCAGCCTCGCTGGCGGCATTGCGATTGCGACCGGACGCATTTTCCCGCACGCCCAATGAATTTATCCACGCGGTGGCGGCGGATTTCCCGCGCGGCTGGTTCCCGCGCTACTGGCACCGCGAGCAGTCCTACTGGACGCCCGTCGGCAGCCCGGAAGGGAAACGCCGCGGACTGATCAACGAGGAGGGAATGGTGGAAGTGGACGAGGCGGGATTTTCGCTGGAGCCGTTCTTACTCATTGGCAAGCAACTGGTCAGTTGGGCGAATGCGGAAATCCACCTGTCGCTTCCCGAGGATGGCATTCCGTTTCCGGTCGTCACTTGGCAGGCGGGCGACGTCAAATTAACGATCCAGCCATGGGTCGATGGCACTGGCGACGGCCTCGTCCTGCGCGTGAACTATCAGCTTGAAAACCCTTCCGATCAGGAGCTGCGACTGGCAGTGGCCGTGCGGCCGTTCCAAGTGAATCCGCCTTGGCAGGCGTTCCGCAACCTCGGCGGCCGCAGCCCCATCCAAGAGATCACCTGCGCCGCCAGCGGCATGGCGGTGGACGGCCGCCAAGTGCAAACGAACCTTCAACCGGATGCGCTCGGCGCGGCGGCCTTCGAGGAAGGCGGCGTCATGGAATTCCTCGCTCGCGGCGAGGTGCCCACGCGCGCCACGGTGAACGACGAATCCGGTCTAGCATCCGCCGCGATGTCCTGGACCGTGTCTCCAGGAAACGCTTCATTCCAAGTCACCGTCTCGGTTCCATTTTTCAAAGAAGCTGCAAAACCCGCCGAGCACGGCCTCACTCACGCCATCTCCCGCTGGCGCGAAATCCTCGCGCCCGTCGAGTGGCAGGTGCCGTCCATCGCCACCAGCGCGGTCGCGTGTTTCCGTACGGCGGCGAGCCATATCCTGATCAACCGCGACGGCCCCGCGATCCAGCCCGGCCCCCGCCGCTACACCCGCTCTTGGGTCCGCGATTGCGTGATCATGGGCGCGGCACTGGCCAAAGCGGACTGCCCGCACGCACTGCGAGATTTCGTGCGCTGGTATATCCAGTTCCAGCGCGAGGACGGCTTCGTGCCCTGCGTCGTGGACCGCGACGGCATCGACTGGCTGGTCGAGCATGACAGCCACGGGCAACTCATCTGGGGAATCCGCGAAGTTTTCCGGAATGACAAGTCGCTCGAATTCGCCAAATCCATGTGGCTTCCCGTGAGTCGCGCGGCGGAATACATCATCCATCTGCGCTCGCTGCGGATGACTCCGGAATTCACCTCCGCTTACGGACTGCTCCCGGAATCCGCCAGCCACGAAGGCTATCTGGCGCATCCGGTTCATTCCTACTGGGACGATTTCTGGGGGATCCGCGGACTCGAAGCCGCCGCAGAAATCGCCGGAGCGCTCGGCCACCACGACGACGCCGCGCGCTGGCGGAGCGAGGCAAAGGAATTTCTAGGAAACGTGCTGCGATCCATCGACCACGTCATCCTGGAGCGGAAAATCGACTACATCCCCGGCTCCGTCGAGTGGGCGGACTTCGATCCCACCGCCACCTCCAACGCGATCGCCCAGCTCGACTTCGCCGACGACCTCCCGCCTAGGCCGCTTCATCAAATGCTCGACACCTATCTCGAAGGCTTCCGCAAAAAGCACCGTGGCGAGATCCCATGGCTCAACTACACGGCTTACGAAATCCGCATCATCGGTGCCTTCGTGCGAGTCGGGAAGCGCGACGAGGCCAATGAGCTGCTCAATTTTTTCCTCTCCGACCGCCGACCGCTCGAGTGGAACCAGTGGCCGGAAATCACCTGGCGCGACCCACGCTCGCCGGGCCATCTGGGAGACGTGCCACACACTTGGATCGCCGCAGAATACATGCTGGCCCTAGCCTCGATGATCGCCAGCGAGCGCGAGACTTCCGGAAAAATGATCCTCGCCTCCGGTCTGCCGTGGCCGTGGATTTCCGAAAAAAGCGGATTTTCCGTGCGCGGTCTGATGACCCGCTACGGCCCGCTCGATTTTAAAATGACGGTTAATGAAACCGACAGCATCGCCTTCGAAATCGGCGAACGCATCTCGCAGCCGCCCGGCGGCCTGTCCGTCGCGCCGCCGCTCCCTCCCGGCCGACGCATCCACCACGCGCTCACCTCTCGCGGACACCCCCTCGCCATCGATACCGCCGGCAAATCCGTCACCATCGAAAATCTACCCGTCACCGCCACGCTGTTTCTCAGCCCATCGGACTCCCCTGCCCTTGCCTGAAACGTGGCAACCGGCAGCTAGCAGCTCAGGTCGTGCAATTCCTGACGCCCGCCGCCAGGCACTTCATGGCGCACTTCCCACAAGCCATCGGCCTTGATTTCGAGGATCGCGTCATAGCGCAGGCGCGACTCGCCGTTCTTGGAAAGGATCACCGCTCCGATACCCTGCTCCGTGAGCATGTCGAGAATCTTGGAAATCTGGGTCTTCGGAAGCGCGCTGCCGGGACGGTCCAGGAAAACGAACGCGGGCTTCGCTAGGAAAATCCGCGAGATGGATAGAAGATGCTGCTCGCCGATCGAGAGCAGATCATCCCAGTCTTGATCGGTATCAAGACCCTTCGCGTGTTTCACCACGTCTTCGAGGCCCAGTTTTTCCAACACTTCCATGATCACAGCATCCGGAGTGACCCGCTCCATTCCCGTCCGCAATAATGCCTCGCGCAGCGTTCCCGGCGGCAAATAAGGGCGCTCTGGCAGAAACAAAATATCATCCAGACCCGGCCGGATGATGTGTCCGCCACCGCATGCCCACACACCTGCCGTCGCCCGGAACAAGGCCACTTTCGGCGCATCGTCCTTGCCAATCACCAGCCACCGCGAACCACGGGCAATCTCAATATTCAGGCTGGAAATCAACAACCGTGTCTTGTCCGCCGAGTGCAAGGTCACATCCTGGTAGGCGACCCGGTCCGGAGACTCCTCGACAGCGATCGTGCATGGAGCTGTCCGCTGCACGTTTTCAATCGCATCACTGAGCGTGTGCAAGCGGGCAATGACCGCCGTGAACGCTGAGATCGATTGAAACTGCGTCACAATCAGCGAAAAAGCACCGAGCAAGGTCGCGAACGCCATCGTGGATTGGGTGATCACCCCGAATTCCTTGTCGCCCCAAATGAACATTGGCGCGATGATCAACGCCGGGATGATCTGGATGAAATAGTTATAACCATTCGTGAAAAAACCCAAGTTGCGGTTGATTCGAATCAAGCTGCGGAAGTTCGCGGTCAAGGCGTCGAGCCGCTTGTTCAAGCGGGCCTTGAAGCGACCTTCCCGGTGAGCCAGCGCAATCGACTCCGAGTTTTCCCGCACATGGATCAGGTCCGAACGGAAATTCGCCTCCATGTCGAGCTGGTTGTAATTCAACCGGATCAACGGCTTGCCGAGGAAAATCGTCATCGCCGAGCCACACAGCGCATAGGCCACCGCGACGCCGAAAAGAAGCGGACTGATCGTCCACAACACGCCAGAAAAGGAAATCGCCGTGAGCGTCCCGTTGACGATCAATAGGATGAAGGAAAGCGTCGTGGTCGTGAATGCACGGACATCGTCAGAAATCCGCTGATCAGGATTAGCAACCCCGGCCGCGGAATCCAGGCGGTAATACGTGCGATCCTGCAAATAAAAATCCGTCAAGCGCCTCGTCATCTGCTCGCGCCAGAGAATCCCCAACCGCTCCTCGGTGAATCGGAAGAAAGCGATCACCACCGTCGAGGCGAGGAAAACCCCCACGTAAAACAGCGCCTGCTGCTTGAAACCCACCATGTTGCGGTTCTCGATCGCCGACATGAAATCGCGGCCGACGTAACTGTTAACGACGTTCAAGCCGTTGATCGCCACCATCAGCAGCAGCAAAGTCACCGCGAACATCATCGCCTTCGGCCCCTGTTCCGAGCGCACCAACATCCGCAAAGCATTGCAAAGACGCTTCCACGTGAGGCGGATGATTTGGAGTTTATCGTGAGGCATTTGTGACGAAATAAGCTGGATTAAGGATTCCGATAATACGGAAATATTAACAACTTTCTGAGGCCGACATGACAAAAATTTCAAATCATAGCAAAGACAATCACCAACATTCTTGAAATCCACCAAGGCGTTTGGTTTGAACACCCCTCGGACAATACCTGCGACTGCCGCAAAACCATCATTCAAATCTTCCATCATCAAAAGCTTGTTTCCATCGTCAGCTTCGGTTGGGAGAGTCCAAAATTCTACCTCCGCTGGCTTGGCTCCATGAAGGATGTCGAGTTGGCAAAAGAGATGAGCGGTGTGAGCATCGACGCCTACAGTCCGGACCGCGTTTCCCCGCAAGGCATCCTGCTCTTAGTCAAGCATCTCATGGATCCAAAGTGGATTTCCATGATCAAGGAAAACTATCGCCTCATCCGAAAAATCTCCAAGCCCGACAACGTCATCCGCCTGCCCGCCAAAATCACCCGCAACACGCCCTACCCTTGCGGCAGCGGGAAAAAACACAAGTCCTGCTGCTTATGATTGAACCTCACCGGACTCTTCATTCAGGCAGTTTGGTGAGACCAAAGTTCCCGGGCATTTTCGGGGCTTGGACGGCTTGGAAGAAGAGCTGGCGTTCGAGGATTTCTGCGGCGAGGAGCAGCGGCAGAGCGAGCCAGGGATTGATCCACGCGGCAATGATCGAGCTGGATGCTAGGGCGATGCGGGCGATGAGAATTTGACGGAGCGGCCCGAGTTGGAGGCGGGCGCTGTGGCGGTCCGGCGTCCAGTGTTCGCTGCGGTGCTGGCGCAGGAAGATGAGTTCCGGGAGGAGTTTCAGAAGGACCGTGACGGCTAGAAGAATGACAGCGGTTGAGGAATGCGGCTGGGCGATGAGATTTCCGAGCGCGGCGAAGGAAGCGACGGTGCCGAAGAAGCGTATCGCCCCGCGGGGAAAGTGCCAGAGGGCGCGGCGGGTGTCGTGATAGATCATCACGCTGGTGAAGACGGCGATGATTCCTAGCGGAAGCGCGGAGTGTGCGGTGATTTGTGAGAGAAGGTTTTTGAAAGGGAAGTCGGGTAAAAATGGCAGGAGGCAGAGGACGAGGGGAATGGGCGCGAAGAGGGAAAAGGCGAGGATTTCGCGAGAGAGCCAGGAGGTTTTCAGACCTAGGAAAAAGCGCCAGGCTTTGAGGGGGTGGCCTAGGTGGAAAACGGAGGCGGCCATGCCGACGAAGAAAATGGCGGTGCCTGTGAGGAGAAGTGGGAGAGAGATAGAAGTGGGCGAGACGGCCACGCTCCTTGAAATCATGCCCACGCCGGCTTGGGTGAGGACGAGCATGAGGACGAGCGGCCAGTGGGCGTGCTGCGGGATGAGCGCGTCACGATCTGCGGCAAAGGCGGATGCTGGGACTTCGCGGCCGACGTAGCGGGTGGTGGGAAGGGTGATGGAAGATGAGGGGAGGGAAGAGTGGGGATTGATGATTTTGGATTTTGGATTTTGGATTTTGGATTGGAAGAGTGAAGTGGGTGCCCTACCGGATTCAACTTTCACGATGCGGATGGCCTCGGTGGGGCAGGCTTGGACGCAGGCGGGCGCTTCACCTTCTGCAAGGCGCTGGTGGCACATGTCGCACTTCCTAACGATCCCCCGCTTTTTCGAATACTTCGGGACGTCGTAGGGACATTTGAGGATGCAGTAGGAGCAACCGATGCATTGGTCGTCGAGGTGGCGGACGATGCCGGTGTCGGTGTCTTTTTCGTAAGCGCCGACGGGGCAGCCATTCATGCAGGCGGGGTCTTCGCAGTGGTGGCAGGCGGTGGTGATGGTTTGCTGCCAGCCAGGTGCTAACAATGCGCCGGTGTCGCGCCAGGCTTCGTGGTCGTCGAGGCCGTTAAGGGAGTGGCAGGCGGAAACGCAGGCTTTACAGCCGGTGCAGCGATCTAGCGAAACCTCGAAGGCGTATTGCTCGCCCGAGCCGGGTTTGGTGAGCGGGATCAGGCTGCGGTAATGGGGCGCGAGATCCGGCGAGCGGTCGTGGATTTCCGCGAAGCGGGCGACGGGCGTCTGGAGGGTGGATTGCTCGGCGAGGAGTTGGTCGATGAGAGTTCTGGGCTCCGCGGGTGGGGAGCGTTTGATCGAAGGCAGGCGCTGGAAGGTCGAAGGCATGTGGCTTTCAGTCGGTGAATAGCACTTGGAGGCCTCCGGTGTCGTGGCGATTGACGAAGGATTGGAAGGATTCGGCGGGAGACTGACGCTTGGACTGATAGACGCGGAGCATGCGCTCGATGGTCGGTTTCAGTTCATCGAAAGCCATGGCTTGATAGATTTGGCGGCCGCAGTTGGCGCGGTTGCCGAAGCCGCCGCCGACGAAGACGTTGTAGGCGGGGCGGCCGTCGGAGGTTTTCGCGCCGAGCAGGCCGATGTCGCCCATGTAGTGCTGGGCGCAAGAGTGGGGGCAGCCGGTGAAGTGAATATTGACCGGTTGATCGAGCGTGATGTGCTTTTCCAAGTGGCGGGTGAGTTCGAGCGCGTGGCTTTTCGTGTCGGTGGCGGCGTATTTGCAGAATCGACTGCCGGTGCAGGCGATGATGCCGCTGGCGACGTTGGATTGCTTCCAGTCGAGGCCCATTTTAACGACGTCTTTCTTGAAGCTCTCAAGATGGGCGGAGGGAATGTTAGGGATGACGATGTTTTGCCAGACGGTGAGGCGGATTTCGCCGGATGCGTAGTTATCCGCGAGGTCGGCGAGGCGCGCCATTTGTTTGGGCGTGATCTGGCCGGCGGGCAGGGCGATGCCCAGATAGTATTGGCCTTCCTGTTTCTGCGGGTAAGCGCCGATGTGGCTGTGCGGCACTTCTTCCTCGGCATACTTGATGACGGCGGGATCGAGCGGCACGCGGGCGAGTGGTGAGGCTAGCAGTTTTTCGGTTTCAACGATGTATTGTTCGAGTGTCCAGGTCTCGAGCAGGTGTTTGAGGCGGGATTTCTTGCGGTTGGTGCGGTCGCCGTGACGGATGAAAACGCGGACCATCGCGAGCACGACGCGGATGATATCTTCCGGTGCGACTTGGATTCCGCAATCGCGAGCGAAGGCTTTGTGGCCGGTGGCACCGCCGAGCGCGATGCGGAAGGCGATGCCCTCTGGGGTTTGAATGGCTTTGACGCCGATGTCATTGGTGTCTTGGACGGAGCCGATGAGGCCGCCGCCATCGAAGGCGATGTTGAACTTGCGCGGAAGGTTATAGAAATCCCGGTGATGGAGAATTTCATCGGCGAGAGCGCGCAGATAGGGCGTGCAGTCGATGAGTTCGATGGGATCGACACCGGCGGTGGGATTGCCAGTTAGGTTGCGAATATTGTCCGCGCCGGCTCCCTGGGTATGGAGTCCGGTGGCTTGGACGCGGCGCAAGAATGGCACCGTATTTTCGGGGGTGATGAGGCGAATCTGGAAGTTCGCGCGGGTGGTGACTTGCACGTAGCCGGAGGTGATTTCCTTAGAAATCGCGGCGAGTTCGCGGAGCTGATGGGAAGTCATTTGGCCGCCCGGAATGCGGAGGCGGGCCATGTAGCTGTTCTCGATGGGGGAGAGAAAAAACAGTCCATGCCACTTGAAACGAAAGGCGTCCTCCTTGTCGGGAGCGGATTTGCCGCGCGCGTTTTCGGCGATGCGGTAGTAGGAATCCAACGGGTGCTCCTCGCGCTTGATGCGTTCTTCGGCAGTGAGTTCGGCGGGATCTTCTTCGGTGGGTGGTGCGGCGGCAGCACCGGGAATGCCTTCTGGGAATAGATCTGCGAAGACGAAGGCGCGCTCACGGACGCCGGCGAAGAATCCGTCGAGGTAGTTTTTCTGTTCCTCGTTGAAGGTTTCTTTTTCGAGGATGGGCTTGAGGGTGTTGCTATCAATAGACATCGCGCTGGTATCTCTTTTCGGATTTAAGTTGGTTGATGAAAGCTTGGGCAGCTTCTGTTGCTAGGCCGCCCTGTTCGCGGACGATTTGGAGGAGGGCGGCATCGACATCCTTGGCCATGCGCTTGGCGTCGCCGCAGACATAGATGTGCGCGCCGTTTCCGAGCCATTCCCAGAGTCTCGCGGCGTTTTCGAGCATGCGGTTCTGGACGTAGATTTTTTCCGACTGGTCGCGGGAGAAGGCGGTGTCGAGGTGGGTAAGGACGCCCTCGTTGAACAGGGTTTCAAGTTCATCCCGATAGAGGAAATCGGTGGCGACGTGTTGATCGCCGAAGAATAACCAATTTTTGCTATCGGGCGCGGTGGCGCGGCGCTCTTCGAGGAAGGCGCGAAATGGCGCAATGCCGGTGCCGGGACCGACCATGATGACGGGGCGTGTCGTGTCGGCAGGAAGGCGGAATCCGGGCGATTTATGAATGAAGACGGGAACGCCGCCGTCCGCGCGCTCGGCGAGGAACGTGGAACAAACGCCTTTGCAGGTGCGCCCGTCGAGTTCGTAGCGGACGATGCCGACGGTCAGGTGGACTTCTCCGGGGTGGGCTTTGGGGCTGGAGGAAATCGAGTAGAGCCGGTGCTGGAGCGAGCGCAGGGGGGAAACGAGATCCTGGGCGCTGATACCTGATGCGGGAAGTGCGGAGTTGAAGGATGATAGATCGAGGCGATTGACGAGGGCTTGGCGGAGGGCGGTCGTGGAGCCGTCTTTCAATTGGACGGGTTCGTCGCCTGCGAGCCCGGTGGCGGTTAGGATTTCGGCAACGATGTCTGGGCAGTTCGAGGGAACCACTCCGAGGGCGTCACCGACTTCGTAATCGAGGCCGCTGCCTTCGAGGACGATCTCGAAGTGGCGGGTTTCCTTGGCTGAGTCATCGCCGGTGAGGCGGAGGTTGCTTTTGAGAACGGCCTGGAAGGGGTTATTTTTGCTGTAAGTGACGACTTCCGTTTCCTCGGCATCGGCCGCGCTGGCGGCTGTGGAATCGGGTGCTAGAGTTTTCATCAGATCCGCGAACCACTGGTGGCCGAGGGCTTCTTCATCGACGTCGCAATCCACCCGCGGCTGGATGCGTTTCGCGCCAAGGGCGGCGAGCCGCTCGTCGAAGAGTATGCCAGCCTTGCAGAATTGAGTGTAGTTTCGGTCGCCTAACGACAGGACGGAAAACGAAAAATTTTCCAAGTTAGGCGCGGCATCCGAGTTCAGCGCGTCCCAGTAGGATTGGGCGTTATCGGGCATGTCGCCATCGCCGTAGGTGCTGGTGATGATGCAAGTGCGGGATTGGCTGGCGAGATCAGCCGGGGAGCTTGCGTCCAGGCCGAGCGCGGTTGCTTCGAAGCCACGGATTTTGGCATCTTTCGCGAATTTCTTCGCCAGTCCCTCAGCCCCGCCGGTCTGGGTGCCCCACAGGAAAAAGATGGGACCGAGCGAGGGACGGGGCGTTTCTGCGGTGGCGGATTGCGAGCGGCCGCTGAACAAACCGGCTAGATAGCCGTTGATCCATTGGCGTTGTGATGGGGCAAATGGGGCATTATCAGGAATTTGCGGACAAATGGAGTTCACTGGCTCAGGTATTAGCACCCTTCATGCCAGATGATGCGATTGGCCAAATTGAATTCATTAATTAGCACGCTCGAACGAGTGAAAACCATTCATGACGGCTTCTCACAGGTCGTTCAACGAGCAAGCTGAATTGCTAGAGCAAATGAGAGCACTGCGAAAAATATAGCCGCCATCTTCCAGAATAGGACCGGGTTGCGCTCGATCAGCGGCATGTGCTCGGGATGCCATGGACGCACTTTTTGCGGGTGGGATAGATCAAATAGCAGCTCGCTGTAATGGCCGTATCGGCGCTCCGGTTTGATCGCGCAGGCGCGCAGGATCACTGCGTCCAGCCACGGGGGGATGAGCGGGTTGAGGGAGCCGGGGGCTTTCGGATCACGGAATGCCGGAGTTTGGAAGCGTTCGATTTCGCCATACGGAAAGGTGCCGGTGATGGCTTGGTAGATCGTGACGCCGATGGAGAAAATTTCCGAGCATTCGCTGATAGGCGCGTTGTTAAAGCGCTCGGGAGCGAGGAAGCTCGGGGTGCCGGCGCGCGAGTGATGAGAGAAAACCTCACAGCTCGATCCTAGGTCGATGAGCTTGAAGAACACCGAATCGTAGGCGGAGCCCATGAGGATATTTTCCGGCTTGATGTCGCCATGGATGAGATCGTGGCGCAACAGGCGGATGCCGGCGTCTGCGAGGAAATTCCCAAGTTGGACGGCTTCATCGACTTGAAGCCGGCGCTGCTTGAGCACCGAGTCGAGGCCCGGTGCGTCCACAAACTCCATGATATAATAGAGCGAGGTGCGTAGCGGGTTTTCCCACGCTTTGACGAACGGCGGCTCTTCTGAAAAACGGATAGCGTTCCAGGTTTCTTTGAGGAAGGCCTGCTTGATCGATGGCTGATCGATCGCCTCGCGGGGCGCGAATTTCATCACCTGCCGGCAGCCCTCGCGCTCGGCGAGCCAGCAGCGGTCATTCGCGCCGAATGATCGCAGCAAAACCCAGCCATCCTGTTTTTGGCCGGCGGCCAGCTTTTCAGGGATGGGCAATTGCTGGTCCTCGCGCCGTTCCGTCCAGCCGAGCGATTCGATTTCAAGGCGGATGGCCGCGCAATCATCGCGGGATTCGACCGGGGAAACATCGCGGGCTTGTTTGGCGATGTGACGGGCGGAAATCTTCGCGGTGAGGCTGTCGCGGATTTCATCGTTAGACAGGTGGTGATGGATTCCGTCAGAGCATAGGAAAATGACGTCGCCCGCTTCGAGGGAAATACGGAAGGTGGTGGGATGGAGGGTTTCCGCCGCTCCCAGTGCGCGGGTGAGTTTCAACGGAAAATCCGGATCCACGTCGTCTTTGGTCAACTGGCTAAGCGTGCCCGCCCGGAGATGATAGATCCGCGAGTCACCGATGCCGAGGTGGGTGAGGACGCCCTCGTCGTAAAGGACGACCGCGAGGGTGCAAACCATTTCCGGCCTGCCGAAGCGGGCGTTGGATTCGTTCCAAAGCGTGCGGTTGATGAGGCGGACGGTTTCGCGGAGCGCTTTGCCGGGAGTCCAACCGAGAGGATGGCTGCGGTAGTGAGTGGCGATCAGTGAGACCGCCTTTTCCGCAGCTTCGCGCGCCCCCGGACCGGTGCCGGCACCATCCGCTAGGGCGGCGAGAAATCCGCTGTTCCACAAGGTGACCGAGACGGCATCCGAAGACGGGCGGCCCTCATCTCTGGGGAGGGCGTGTGCGGTGTGGCGGATTTTCAAGATGCAAAGCCCAATGAGTGATTAGATTCGCGCGTCCGCCATGGCTCCCCACGTCGTGCGCCAGCGGGTTTTTACCAGTGCGAGGCCGCTCACGGCAATGAAACAAAGCACGGCGAATGCGACAAACCCCACCGAACAGGAACCGAACGCCTGCTTTGAAAGTCCGAGCGAGCTGGCAAGGTAAAATCCGCCGATGCCGCCGCCGCAGCCGACGAGCCCGGTCATCACTCCCATGTCCTTGCCGAAGCGTTGCGGCAGGAGTTGGAAAATCGAGCCATTGCACATTCCGAGCGCGGCACTGACGCCGATGAAGAGGCTCACGTTGAGCCAAAACGAGTGAATCCCTGCTGCGACGAGCAGCAAACTTCCGGCGACGCAGTAGAGAATGAGCATCGAACGAATGCCGCCCACCCGATCCGAAATCGCTCCGCCGATCGGCCGGGCCAGCGCGCCGACGCAGGTGCAAGCCGCCGCGAAATCCCCGGCCTGAACCGCCGATAATCCGAACTCGGAACGGAAGTAGAGGCAGTAGTAGCTGGCCAGGCCTACGAATCCGCCAAAGGAAACCGTGTAGTAAAAGCAAAACCAGTGGGCGTCCTGCTCTTTCAGCAATCGCACGTAATCCGAGAACTTTTTCTTCACGACCACACCCGGTGCGTCCTTTGAAAAGATCGTGTAAGCGGCGAATGTTAGCACTGCGGGGATCAGCGCGAATCCAAAGACTGCCTGCCAGCCATAAACTGCGGCTAGGCGCGGCGCGATCAAGCTATCCAGCACCACACCGATATTTCCCGCGCCGGCCAAGCCGAGGACGACACCCTGCATGTTCGGCGGATACCACCGTCCCGCTTGTGGCAGCGCGACGGCGAAGGAGGCACCCGCGATGCCGAGCGTGAAGCCGAAGATGAGCGTGGCCTCGAAGTCCTTGAGGCCGAAGACCCACCCGCAGGCAAGCGCGGCCATCACGAGCAACTGCGCGATGATGCCCGTGGTCTTCGCGCCGATGCGATCGACGAGTAACCCGAGTGCCAGGCGCAGCAACGCGCCGCCGAGGATTGGCACGGCCACCATCATGCCCTTCTGACCGGATGTTAGCTTCAGGCTTTCCGCGATTTGAGGGCCGAGAGCACCGAGAAGTGTCCAGACCATGAAGGAGAAATCAAAATAAAGGAAGGCGGTGAGGAGGGTCGGCCAGTGGCCGGAGGATTTGAGGTCGCTGAGTTTCATGTGTAGGTGATAGTGACTAAGCACCCGACGGGCCAACGTCTTAAAATTGCATGGGGCATGTTCATTTTTAAATCATCTATCAAATGAATCCCGATCATTGATGCGGGAGTCATGCGGAGAGTCCACCACTGGTTGCTGCGAGGTAAATGTCCTGCCGGAAAATGCGGGAGAGCGAGCCACAAGTGATGTCCGGCAGGGTCCCGATGTCGCGAAGTCCCGCGAGCACCCACAGCGCCTTTTCGACGGTGGGGGAATTGACCGAGTCGCCGTGAAAGAGGTGGAACGAATTGTTATTGAACGGGAAGCGGGTGGTTTCAAGGTGGCTTCCGAGGCTGTTTTCCAACACTTCCGGGGATGCGCCGGTGTAGTTTTTCATCGCCAGAATGGAAACCAGATCGGAGCGAAAGCCCGGATCTTGGCACATCCGGCAAGCCTCCAACAGAGCGGCGACGAGCGCCACAGTTTCATCCCGATGCTCGTGCTGGAATCGCCCAGCAACCAATAGAACCTTCTCGGGATGCCCCGGCGATAGTTCTGCGGACGTTGCCGGACACCATCCATCACCCGTTAGGATTGATTCGGAATTCCATGGCTCGCCCACGCAATATCCATCGATGTGGCCGACTTTGAGCAGCTGCGGCATCAGCGATGGTGGCAAAAAGAGGATCTCGACGTCATCCGGGTAGTTCAATCCGAGACGGCGAAACCAGCGGTGGAGAAGGATGTGATGCGAGGAAAACCGGTGGGGTGCCGCCAAGGTGAACGGCCGGTCTTTTTTCCACGAGTAAGTCAGATAGTGCTTCAGGTTCTCCGCGTTGCCGCCGATGTCGGAGGCTTTCAGGCTGCTAGAGAGAGTGATCGCGTTGCCATTGAGATTCAAAACAAGAGGCACCGCGACTTCACAACGCAGGTCGGTGAATCCCAAGCCGAGTGACAGTGCGATGCCGGCAATCGATTGCGCCGCATCCAAATCCCCGTAGTAAATTTTGTCCCGAATACTGGCCCAGCCGAGTTCGCGCGACAACTTCACGTTCAATCCATAGCGCTCGAAAATTCCCGTTTCATTTGCAACGGCGATCGGCGCGCAATCACTCAAGGGCACGAATCCTAACCGCAGCGGGGAACGTGAATTATGTCGATACAAAGCCGGGCCATCCATGCGGTGACTCCAGCGCGTTGAGTGCCAATCTCACAACTTTGCATGTATCGGGCTGATTTCGGATGGCCGTGATTGACTCGATCCCGGATTCTTCGGAATACTCTGCCGCTCTAAACGCTCATCAATTTATGGAAAATGTCATCATCATCGGCACCGGCTGCGCGGGATACACCGCAGCCATTTACACCGCCCGCGCCAATCTCACGCCGCTTCTTCTTTCCGGCACCCAGCCCGGTGGCCAGCTTACCACCACCACCGAGGTGGAGAATTTCCCGGGTCATCCGGAAGGAATTATGGGACCGGATTTGATGATGAAAATGCAGGCACAAGCCGAGAAATTCGGTGCTCGGATCGCTTGGGCGAGCGTCGAGTCGATTGAGCACCGGACGGATGGAACGTTTCTTTTGAATGCTGGCTCGGAGAGTTTTGAGGCGAAAACCGTCATCATCGCCACGGGAGCCGCGCCGCGCCACCTGGGGATTCCCGGCGAACAAAAACTCATCGGCCACGGCCTCACTTCTTGCGCGACTTGCGACGGGGCTTTCTACCGGGATGTCCCGGTCTGCGTGATCGGCGGCGGCGACAGCGCCACCGAAGAGGCTGGTTTCCTGACCCGTTTCGCCAGCAAGGTGTATCTCATCCACCGCCGCGATGAGCTGCGCGCTTCGAAAATCATGGCCGACCGCGCCCTCGCCAATCCGAAGATCGAGCCGGTTTGGAATTCGACCGTCAGCGAATATCTCACTGACGAAAAAGGCGAGATGCGCGCCGTGATGCTCAAGAATTTAATCAATGGCGAGGAAAAGGAACTCGAAGTCGCCTGCGTATTCGTGGCCATCGGCCATGTGCCAAACAGCGCCTTTCTCGGCGACCTCGTGGACAAGGACGAGAACGGCTACATTCTGCAGAATCCGGGCCGGACCTCGACGAAAACCCCGGGACTTTTTGCCGCCGGCGATGTGGCGGATCACTACTACCGCCAGGCGATCACCGCTGCCGGTCAAGGTTGTGCGGCCGCGCTCGAAGCCGAGCGCTACCTCAGTGATCACGAGTGACTTGAATCCCCCTGGCTAACAACGGACGCCCGAGGAACCCGTTCTTGAAAATCGCTATCCTGGCTTCGGTGTTGGTCCTTGGCCGTCATCTTCACGCACCGGGTGTTTATTTCGATCAGCAACTCCAGCGGTTCCTGCGGCTTGCGGGACGATTTTGATTCCCTCCGCAGAACCGGCGCGTGATGCTCGCGGCGATGCTGGAACGTGAATTTCTTGGATGGGACCGGCCGTTTTTGACGCTGGCGGTGGCGTGGCTTTTGGAACGGCACGACGAGCTGCCGGGCATGCAGATCGTGGTGCCCACGGCACAAAGCGGGCGCCGCTTGCGCGAGGCTCTGGCCGAGGCGGCGGGCGCGCTTCTCGCGCCCCAAGTGGTGACGCCGGGCTCGTTCTTACAATCCCGAGATGGCGAAGCGGCGGCCGACTGGGTCGAGCGCGTCGCGTGGGTGGAGGTGTTGGAAAACGTGACGGATTGGGAGGAATACGAGGCGCTATTTCCCGCGCCGCCGGGTGAGAGCACGAACTGGGCGGGCGGATTGACGCAGGAAATGATCCGGCTCCGGCACTCGTTGCAGGAAAATGGCCTGCTTCTATCCACTGCCGCACGGAAATTATCAGAAACAGTGGAGGCGGAGCGCTGGGAGGCGCTTGGCAGGTTGGAAAACTTGGTCGAGCGGAAGTTGCAATCTTGGGGCATGAAAAGCCGGAGCCGCGTGCTGTCGGAAGGCTTGCCGATGCCCGCCGGGGTTTCACGAATCGTGCTGGCCGGAGTGACGGAAATGCCGCCGCTCGTCGAGCGGGCGTGGCTCGCGTGGGAGGGCACGGTGACGGTTCTCATCGGCGCGCCGGAGCAGGAAGCGGAGCAATTTTCAAAAATCGGCAGGCCGCTACCAGCTTGGACGCAACGCCCGCTGCCATGGCCGGATGGCTCAGTGCAGGTGGTCGCGGACCCGCGGCAGCAGGCAGCGGAAGCGCTGCGGGCGATCGCGAAAATGAAGACTCCGTCAGACGAAGTGGCACTGGGATCGGCGGATACTGAGGTGGGCGACGAATTGGCCCGGGCCTTCACCCGCGAGGGTTGGCCGGCGTTCCACCCGGCGGCGATCGTGGTGAGTGGGGGACTTTCTCGCTGGTTCAAAATTTGGTCTCAATGGCTGGCGGACCCGACGCTGGCGACGTTGGCGGATCTTTTGACACTTCCGGAAACGGGGATCCTCGTGGCGGGCAAGCGGGCGCAAAAAGCGAAGTGCTTGGCCGAGCTTCGCGACCGCTGGATGGCCGTGCGGACGGAGGATCTCCAACGCGGAATCGCCACGGAAAATTTCCGCAGCGAGTGGGACAAAGAGTCGGCGGAGGAACTTGGCAAGGCCGCCGAGTCGCTCGAAAGCTGGCGAGCGAGTTTTCGGGGAGAAAATTTTATCGGGTCGATGGAACGACTGCTAGAAATCATCGGCCGCACCGGACCCACTACGGAAGAGGCGTCTCAAGCGATGGCGGAGTGGCTCGCTGAGGCCGCGCCACTGATCGGAAGGGTGAAGCGCGGGGCTGGATTTTGGGTCGAGCTGATGCTTTCCGAAACGCCCTCCCCCGCCCCGTTGCCGCCAGCGGGACGAGTGATCGACGTGCAGGGCTGGCTGGAACTTTTCCACGAGCCGGGCCGCCATTTGGTGCTGTGCGGGATGAACGATGGCAAGGTGCCGGCACGCAGCGGCGGCGAGCCGTGGTTGAGCGAGGCGAGCCGGGAAATGCTCGGCCTGATTAAGGATGCGGACCGCGCCGCGCGGGATGCTTATTTGTACAAAGCGATGCTCGAAGCCCGCCGCGATGGCGGGCGGGTGGATATGATC
The DNA here is from genome assembly GCA_041179105.1 of Verrucomicrobiota bacterium. GTDB lineage: Bacteria > Verrucomicrobiota > Verrucomicrobiia > Verrucomicrobiales > Akkermansiaceae > Luteolibacter. The sequence goes on from JBEGUC010000009.1 coordinate 25,286, forward strand.
TGCGGGAAATCGGGTGCAGGCGGTGAGGCGTTGCTGCCGTCGCGCTTATTATTGGCTGGCACGCGCGACGAGCTACCGGAGCGGGTAAAGCTGCTTTTCAAGGAGGTCGAGCCGCCGGAAGCGGGCCTGCGCTGGCACGCGGATTGGCAATGGACGCCGCGCGTCGCTGCGCCGCCGTCGCGGCTGGGTGTCACCTCGCTCGGCGACTATTTGTCCTGTCCGTTCCGCTACTATCTGAAGCACTCGCTGAAAATGCAAAGCTCGGAAGCAGGCCGGGGCGAGTGGAATGCACGGGATTTCGGCAACGTGGCGCACGAGGTCTTGGAACGCTGGGGCCGCGACACCGAGGCGCGGGAATTTGAGAAAAGTGACCCGCTCCACGCTTGGCTTTCCGCCGAGCTCGACCGCGTGGTCGCGGAGTGGTTCGGCAAGCGCGTGCCGCTGGCCGTGCGCATCCAGACCGAGGCGCTGCGCAAGCGTCTTCTCTGGCTTTCGCGAGTCCAAGCGGGCATCCGCTCGGACGGCTGGCAGGTCATCGATGTGGAGCACAAGATCGAGCTGCCCGTGGGAGAAGCGATGATCGTCGCCAAGATCGACCGGATCGACCGCCACTGCGAAACCGGGCGGCTGCGGGTGCTCGATTACAAAACGGGGAAAATGGATGGCGTGGACAAGGCGCACCGGAAAAAACTCCATACGAACAGCGCGATTCCGCGTCACCTGAGCCTGGAATCCCCGGCGGTGTATGCCGGCGAGCACAAGGGGAAATCCGCGAATTTCCTCTGGCACAACTTGCAGCTCCCGCTCTACGCGGCGGCGCTGGTGGCGCGCGGTGAGCCGCTGCCCGCGCCCTGTTATTTCATGCTGCGCTCCACCGAGGTAAAGGTGGCGATTCATGAGTGGATAGATTTCGAAACCGCGGACTTGGAAGCTGCACAAGCCTGCGCTGCTTGGGTCGCGGGCCAAATCTCTGCAGGCGTCTTCTGGCCACCGGCGGAAAAAGTCACATACGACGACTACGAAATCCTCGCCGCAGGACGCACGTTTCAAGAGATGTTCCCAGCACGGTGACGGAGCGGCCGGCGGCCAAATGCTCCACCACCTCCGCCACCAGATTCAGGGCGAATGCGGACAAGTCCAGCGGCTTGCGGCCAAGGGTGATCTTGGCGGCGTCGCCACGCTGCGGCGCATGCAGCGCCTCCGCGAGGGAACGCAGCGCTCCTTGGTCGGCCGGAGCGATTGATTGCCAATGAGTCCAAATTTCCAGGCAACCGCCCTGCCAGTCCCCCGGTTTCTAGCGATTTGGCTTCCGCTGTGTTCCGCGATTTGGCGTCATATCGCAGGAATGCTGAAATCCGCAGTGGCGGTTCCAGTCATCCACCCGGTCGCACTCCCCTACGATGTCCAATCCCTTCTTCGATCATCCCATCCTGAACTCCCCGTATGAGTGCCCGCCACGGCACTGGGAGCTCGCACCTGATGGTGCAGCCGACCCAGCAAATCATCGAAACCCGCCGGAGCGCTGAGTTCATCACTCCCATCCCGAAGCCAAAGAAACGCAAGGGATCCAAGAACCAGGATGAAATGCTCTTCAACGAGGGTAAAGGCCTGTCCACCAAGGAGCAGCGCTACGACCCGAATCCTATCATCAATGAGATTCGCGGCTTCGTGGGCATCTGGAGGGATCTCGCTCCCGGCCTGTGGCAAGTGACCCCGGAAACCCAGCGACTTCTCCAACATTGGCGGCACCACAAGTTCAGCGGTCCTCGTCCTTTCTTCTGTCAGGTGGAGGCCGTGGAAACCGCCATCTGGCTAACTGAAGTCGCTCCTAAGTCCGTGTCTGGGAAACGCCTTCTCTCCCTCCTGGCCAGCGTCAACAAGGAGGCCAACCCGGATCTCATGCGCCTCGCGCTCAAGCTCGCCACCGGTGCGGGCAAGACCACGGTCATGGCCATGCTCATCGCCTGGCAGACGATCAACGCCGTGCGGAGTCCCGGCAGCAAGACCTTCACCCGTGGATTCCTCATCGTCGCCCCGGGCCTCACCATCAAGGACCGCCTCCAGGTCCTCCAGCCGAACGACCCGAACAGTTATTACAAGGATCGCGAACTGGTGCCCAACGACATGCTCGACGAGGTGAACCGCGCCAAGATCGTCATCACCAACTACCACGCATTCAAGCTACGCGAGTGAATCGAGATTTCCAAAGGCGGCCGCCAGCTCCTCAAAGGCCGCACTGGCGAGGACATCCTGACCACCGAGACCGAGGGCCAGATGATCCAGCGAGTCATGCCGGACCTGATGGGCATGAAAAACATCCTCGTGATCAATGACGAGGCGCACCACTGCTACCGCGAAAAAGTCGGCGAAAGCTTGGAGGACGAAGCGGATCTCAAGGGCGAGGAGAAACAGGAAGCCAAGAAAAACAAGGAAGCCGCCCGCCTCTGGATCTCAGGTTTGGAAGCGGTGAATCGCAAACTCGTCGTCGCCCGCGTGATGGATCTTTCCGCGACGCCGTTTTTCCTCAGTGGCTCCGGTTACGTCGAAGGCACTTTATTCCCGTGGACCATGAGCGACTTCTCGCTGATGGACGCCATCGAGTGCGGCATCGTCAAACTGCCTCGTGTCCCGGTAGCCGAAAACATCCCCGGCAATGAAATGCCTATGTTCCGGAATCTGTGGGAGGCTCTAAAAAAGCAAAAAGTCAGCCTGCCTAAAGCAGGCCGCAACAAGGCCGGCGACCTCGATCCGCTGAAGCTGCCTGTCCTCCTCCAGACCGCCATCGAATCGCTCTACGGCCACTACGCCAAGACCTTCGCGCTTTGGCAGGAAAGCCGCATTTCCGTCCCGCCGTGCTTCATCATCGTCTGTCAGAACACCGCCATTTCCAAGCTGGTCTATGATTTCATCTCTGGCTTCATCCAGAAAAACGCGGATGCCACCGAGACTCCTGTCGGTGGTCGCCACGAACTCTTCCGGAACTTCGACGAGCACGGCAATCCGCTCTCCAGACTTAACACGCTCCTGATCGACAGCGAGCAGCTCGAATCCGGCGACGCCCTCGACGACAGCTTCCGCAGCATGGCCTCCGATGAAATCGAGCGCTTCCGCCGCGAGATGCACGAACGCAGCGGCAACGTTCGTTCGGCAGATGATATCACCGACCAGGAACTTCTCCGCGAGGTCATGAACACCGTGGGCAAGGCCGGCCAACTCGGTGCCGGCATCCGCTGCGTCGTCTCGGTGTCCATGCTCACGGAAGGATGGGATGCCAACAACGTCACCCATGTCTTGGGCATCCGCGCCTTTGGCACCCAGCTCCTTTGTGAGCAAGTCATCGGCCGTGCCCTGCGCCGCCAGTCCTACGAGCTGAACGAGGAAGGCCTCTTCAACGTGGAATACGCCGACGTTTTCGGCATTCCCTTCGACTTCACCGCCAAGCCGGTCATCGCGCCACCGCAGCCGCCGCGCGAAACCATCCAGGTGAAGGCAATCCGTCCGGAGCGTGACGAATTGAAAATCCGTTTCCCCCGCGTCGAAGGCTACCGCGTCGAATTGCCCGAGGAGCGGCTGGAAGCCAAGTTCGACGCCGATTCCACCCTCGAACTCAGCCCCGAGTTGGTCGGACCCTCCATCAACCAAAACGCCGGTATTATCGGTGAAACCGTGGATATGACGCTTGACCATCTCGACGACATGCGTCCGTCGTCGCTGCTCTTCCACCTCACCAAGCGGCTGGTCATGACCAAATGGCGCGATCCCGGTGAGGAGCCCAAGATGCACCTCTTCGGCCAGCTCAAGCGCATTTCCAAGCAGTGGCTGGACACCTGCCTCGTCTGCAAGGGCAACACCTATCCCGGCCTGCTCATGTATCAGCAGCTCGCGGATATGGCCTGCAACAAGATCACCAACGGTATCACCGCCGCGTTTTCCGATAAGCGCCCCATCAAGGCCCTGCTCGATCCCTACAACCCCACCGGATCCACCACACACGTCCGCTTCAACACCTCCAAGACCGACCGCTGGGACACCAAAGGCCCGCCGCCGAAATGTCACTTGAACTGGGTCATTCTCGACAGCGATTGGGAAGCCGAGTTCTGCCGCGTGGCGGAGTCGCACCCGCAGGTCCGCGCCTACGTCAAGAATCACAACCTCGGGCTCGAAGTCCCCTACCGCTACGGCTCAGAAACCCGCTGCTACCTCCCGGACTTCATCGTGCTCGTGGACGACGGCCACGGCCCGGACGACCTGCTCCACCTCATCGTGGAAATCAAAGGCTACCGCCGCGAGGACGCGAAGGAGAAGGCCGCCACCATGAAAACCTACTGGGTCCCCGGCGTGAACCACCTCGCCACCCACGGCCGCTGGGCCTTCGCCGAATTCTGCGACGTCTATGAAATCGAGTCCGACTTCGAGAAGAAAGTGGAAAGCCACTTCAACCAGATGATCGAATCTTTGCCCGCCAAGACTCCATGAGTGCCCCAGAAAACATCAACTCCGTCAGATACAAAATTTTTAATACCATCATGAAAATGAATTGGAGAGTCATCTGTCGATGGGCTGCCGTGGTCGCCATATTTCTGGCAGCCCCAGTTTATTTGGCAATTAAGCCTGAGCATTACACCCCACTCGTTCAGGTTCTCCTTTCTTTGTTTCTATTTTTGCTGGCCTTTTGGATTGGTTACACGAAAGAGGCTGCCGAGGCTGCCAAGAGAGCTAACGACAGATGGCTTCCTCAAGCAGAAAGTGTCATTTACCGCTTGATGACACTCAGGACAAACGTGCAGGGCTTCAGCCACGCCACCAAATCGACATGTTCAAGTACATGCTGCGACCTTCCCGAGTTGAATGAACCCGCTATGAAAGCGGTCAAGATTAAGATGAAATCAGACTGTGAGGCTTCGAGCCAAAGGCTTGACGATATTGCCCACCAACTGGAAGACGCGATAGAAGACTGGCGGCGATTCATCATTGCGAACTGTTACGGCGAAGAGTGCCAGCGCATATGGGAGGCATTACGAGCCAGAGAAGAAAGGCTGAAGCGAGCGTTCTGCGACAGGGATAAAACATCGATGTCCGCCATTTCTACAGCTAGTCATACTACAAATGGCACAGCGTTGCCTTAGTCCATCGATTCCATTTCAGCTTCTCAGCATTTCAGATTTTCAGCCTTTATCACCACGATGCCCGCCAAGAAACGCACCACCTATCCTACGGCCAAGCAGGTCGCGACCCTCAACCACGACGAGGCCAAGCGGAAAAACATCCCCACCGCCGAGCACCAGTCCGTGTTGGAGCAGGATCAGAAGACGCCCAAGGTCATCCGTTACCCGCGCAACACCGACCTCGATCCCCAGCTCGTCTGGCGCGGCAAGGATGAGCAGGATTGGAGCGATCTCGTCGTCCACGCCCCGCCGCTCTACATCCAGGAGAAAGTCCACCCCAAGGCGCTCATCGACGACCTGCTGCGCCAGTCCAAGGAAAAGCAACACGACGATGGCAACCTCACGCCCGACCTCTTCGCCGACTTCAACGGCATCCCCAAGGGCGCGGACAAGACCGACTTCTATCAGCACGACCAGAACTGGTCCAACCGCATGATCCTCGGCGACTCCCTCCAGGTCATGGCCAGCCTCGCCGAGCGCGAGGGCCTGCGCGGCAAGGTCCAGTGCATCTACTTCGACCCGCCCTACGGCATCAAGTTCAACAGCAATTTTCAGTGGTCCACCACCAGCCGCGACGTCAAGGACGGCAAGGCCGACCACATCACCCGCGAGCCCGAGCAGGTCAAAGCCTTCCGCGACACCTGGCGTGACGGCATCCACAGCTACCTCACCTACCTGCGGGACCGGCTCACCGTCGCCCGCGATCTCCTCACCGATTCCGGCTCCATCTTCGTGCAGATCGGCGATGAAAATGTCCACCGCGTCCGCGCAGTGATGGATGAGGTGTTTGGGGAGGACAACTTCGTGTCGCAAATTGTCTTCGAGAAAACGAGCAGCACTTCGACTGAAGAAATGGCTTCAATTAGTGACCACATCATCTGGTTCGCAAAAAGTCGGCCTTCGTTCAAATTCCGAGCTGCATACCGGATGAAGGTTCTCGGTGAAGTCGGAACAACTCAGTATGTGTGGTTCGACGAAGGAGGCGGCTTCGACAGAAGGCTCAGTGCAGAGGAATTGGGTAGCAATGCCGCGACGATTGACCGCAGCCGTGTATTTGCCTGCGACAATCTCACGAGCCAGCGTCCTGCTCAGGGAACGGATGTCACCTCGTTTGAATACAACGGAACGGCGTTCGCGCCCGGCAAAGGAACCTTCAAGACCGACGGTAAAGGACTGAGCCACTTGGCGAGAGGCGGACGACTTCGGCCAATTGGGAAATCATTGATGTATCGTCGCCTCCTTGCTGATTTCCCCGTCGTTCCAATCGCCAACTACTGGAATGACGTGAAGATGACCGGCTTCTCGGAGGACAAGACCTACATTGTGCAAACAGGGCAGAAAGTTATTGAACGCTGCATCCTCATGGCCACCGACCCCGGCGACCTCGTGCTCGACCCGACCTGCGGTTCCGGCACCACCGCCACCGTCGCCGAGCAATGGGGCCGCCGCTGGATCACGATTGACACCTCGCGCGTGGCGCTGGCGCTGGCCCGTGCCCGCATCATGGGCGCGCGTTATCCCTTTTACCTGCTCGCCGATTCCCGCGAGGGCCAGCTCAAGGAAGCCGAAGTCACTCGCACCGCGCCGAGTTCGCAGCCCGTGCAAAGTAAAATCCGCCACGGCTTCGTTTATGAGCGCGTGCCGCACATCACGCTCAAGTCCATCGCCAACAACGCGGAGATCGATGTCATCTGGGAAGAATGGCAGGCCAAGCTGGAGCCGTTACGCGAGGCCCTGAACAAAGCCATGGGATCGAATAGGAAGGGATGGGAAGAGTGGGAAATCCCCCGTGAACTGCCACCCAACCCATCGGTCCCATACCTCCCATACCTCCCATCGGTCCTATCTCTTCATCAGGCTTGGTGGTCCACCCGCATTTCCCGCCAGCAGGAAATCGACAAGTCCATCGCCGCCAAGGCCGAGTATGAATACCTCTACGACAAGCCCTACGGCGACAAGAAGAAGGTCCGGGTGGCCGGTCCCTTCACCGTGGAGAGCCTCAGCCCCCACCGCGTGCTGGGTGTGGATGAGGACGATGAATTGATCGACCCTTTGATGGTTAAGGAAGACGCCGCCGAATACGCTGCTAAGCAGACCTTCCCCCAGATGGTTCTGGAAAACCTCAAGACCGCTGGCGTGCAGCAGGCGCACAAGGAAGACCGCATCACCTTCACCTCCCTTGCCTTCTGGCCCGGAGAAATGGTCTGCGCCGAGGGCAGTTACTTGGAAGGAGAAACCGAAAAACGCGCCGCCATCTTCATCGGTTCCGAGTTCGGCACCGTCCAACGCGCCGACCTCGTCGCCGCCGCCCGCGAGGCCGGCGATTCCGGATTCGATGTGCTCATTGCCTGCGCCTTCAACTACGAGGCCCACGCCACGGACTTCAGCAAGCTCGGCCGCATCCCCGTGCTCAAGGCCCGCATGAACGCCGACCTCCACATGGCGGAGGACCTCAAGAACACCGGCAAAGGCAACCTCTTCGTCATCTTCGGCGAGCCGGACATCGACCTCATCACCGAAAAGGACGGCCGCCTGCGCGTGAAGGTCAACGGCGTGGACGTCTTCAAACCCCAGACCGGCGAGGTCATCAGCTCCGGTGCCGACGGCATCGCCTGCTGGTTCATCGACACCGACTACAACGAGGAAAGCTTCTTCGTCCGCCACGCCTACTTCCTCGGTGCCAACGACCCCTACAGCTCCCTGAAAACCACCCTCAAAGCCGAAATCAACCCCGAAGCCTGGGCCACCCTCAACAGCGCCACCTCCCGCCCCTTCGACAAACCGAAGAGTGGACGGATTGCCGTGAAGGTAATCAACCATCTGGGGGATGAGGTGATGAAGGTTTTCCGAGTCAACTAAATTTCAATTTCCGCTAAAAATATCAAAATTATGAAAGGATTCTTCGCTTACCCATCAGATCAACGTGTTTCAGATGCAATTTTGGGGTTCTGCCAAACTATCTCGGAACAAAAAGGAGTTAATATTCTTCCTTGGGAGAAGATGCAAATTGGTGGGAAATTGTTGGTTGAAGAGATTTGCAAAGAAATTTCGGAAGCTGACCTATTCTGCGCAGATATTAGTAGGCTTAATCCTAACGTCCTCTTCGAGATCGGGTACGCGATAGCAAAACAAAAGAGGATCTGGCTTATTCGGGATAGCAGCTATGAATCTGAGGATGCATTGTTCAAACAATTCAGGATATTGATGGGAGTAGGTTATCGCGAGTATAAAAGTTCGGTCGATATATTTAGGGAATATTATCGAGATGTTCCTCACGAGTCTATCGAAGATACCATCTACGATAATGTTATATCACCACATATAAATTACAATTCTGAGCAGCATATCTTCTACATGAAGTCAGCTTACGAAGATGAGGCTAGCGTTAAAATAACACAATACCTCACATCGGAGTCAGCCAAAGCTAACGTGCAGTTGCTTATCGATGACCCACGCGACTCTACATCGGAACCCATTGCATCATACGCCAAATCAGCTTGCGCAGCGCACGTGGTGATTTGCCACCTAACCACATACGACAGGAAGGATTCTAGGCTACACAACGCAAAGCAATCACTTACATCGGGGATGGCGCATGGTTTTGGGGTTCCAGTGCTACTGCTTGTGGATAATCCAGATCCAGGGCCAACAGACTATCGGGAGATGATGGTGTCTTACCAGAGGGCATCCGAAGCAGTCGAGAGAGTTGCACGATTCGTAACTCCAACCTTAAAAGACAATAAGACTCAGGTACGGCTGTTGATGGAGCAGAATAAAACCGCACGCAACATTGATCAACTTGCAATGCTAGACTTTGGCGAAGCTATCGCGGAGAGAGAGTCTCAAGCTCTAGCTGAAGAGTCATTCTTAACTACGTCAGCATATGAGGCTGCAAAAAGCGGCCGACAGACTATATTTGTAGGCAATAAGGGGGTTGGCAAAACGGCCAATTATAGGCGCTTATCCACAGAGCTTCGAAAAGACCGTAGAGTCGTAGTCTGTGAAATATCTCCTATTAGTTACGAATTCGAAGGTTTGGTTACCATTGCTGATCGATTCGAAGCCATATCGAGAAGAGGGTTCTTATTTGAGAGTGTATGGAAGTTCCTTATTTATACAGAAATTGCTTCCGTTGCATTAGTTGAGATAAACAGCAGACCTTCAGGTATGATTCATCCCAATGAGTCAGTTTTATGTGATTTGATGAAGAAGGAAAAGGAGCTTTTCTCCTTGGATTTTGCAGCACGGCTTGATTACCTATCAAAAAAGATTTTATCCTTAGGAGATGCTCCAAATGCAAACTCTGATATAGCAGTTTCCGAAATCTTGCATTCAGGGATTATTGGAAACTTGACCACTGCTCTAGCAAATGCGCTTAAAGATAAAGAGAGAATCGTCATATTGGTAGACAACCTAGACAAGGCTTGGGAGAACACAAAGGGCACGCGGCAGTTGTCTCACTTCTTTCTTGGATTGCTTACCACGATCACAAAAACAACAGATCATCTTAAGGAAAGATTCTTAAAACACCACGGGAAGAAAGTTGATGTAAATCTCTGCGTCTTTTTAAGGACCGACGTCATGGAACTAGTCATGCAAGAGGCTCCCGAACCAGATAAAATCCATTTTGAAAAAATCGTGTGGGAAGATGCTGCTAGGCTAAAGGCTCTGGCGGACAAGCGTTTGATATTCACGACAAAGTCATCCGAAACGATGAGTATCGATCAACTTTGGAAAAAATACTTCGCTGAGTCTGTTGGATCAAGAATGCTTTTTGATCACATATTTTCAATTATTATTTTGCGTCCGCGCGACTTACTAGTTTACCTCAGAGCCTCGCTAGCAGTCGCCGTGAATCGAAGAAATGCGCGGGTTGACGCTGACGACATTACCGCCGCTGAACAAGCGTATTCCGAGTTCGCTTACAATAGCTTGATAGTTGAGACTAAGCATTACTTTCCAAAAATCGAGGATTTCACTTCGGCCCTAATGGGACGATCATTCGAAATCAGAGAAGACGAGATCGAAGGCAATCTGAGACAACTCGATGTTGAGGATCGCGATTCTATCATTCGGCTATTACTATTAAATTCATTTCTTCAAATACCCCTGCCAGGGCAAGGGTATGTCTGTCCGGGCGATGATGCTTCTTGTGCCAGATTTTTACGTGCTGCTCGCAACATTGCGAAGACCAAAAACAATAGTATTACATTTCGAATTCACCCTGCTTTTTGGACGTTCTTGTTAATAACTCATGAGCCATCAGTAGAATCAAAACATGCGGCGCCGGTATGAATTTCCTCATCTCCGACACCTTCACCGACAGCCTCGCCCGCCTGACCGGCGACGAGCAGAAGGCCGCCAAGACGACCGCTTTCGATCTGCAAATGAATGCCGCAGGTCACGGCTTCCACAAGCTGAACGGGGCGAAGGACAAAAACTTCTGGTCGGTGCGAGTGAGTGCCGATATCCGGTTGATCGTTCATAAAACGACCGGCAGCCTCCTGCTCTGCTACGTGGACCACCACGACAAGCCCAAGGAGAGTCGGATCGCCGTGAAAGTCATTAACCACCTGGGAGACGAGGTGATGAAGGTCTTCCGGGTGTGAAAGACTTCTCGACCGATTGTTCACCTGCATTTAGTTTTCCGCCGCATCAGCCCATGAAGACAGACTTCCTCCAACCCCGCTTCGACGGAGCAAGATTTTCCGATCACACCCTTCCACTGGAGGTGGCACGGGATCTTGTAGCGTATGAGCGGCTAGTGCTGGAGCTGGCGAAGCGACTCTTCCTGACCGACCATCCGGAAAGACAAAGGGTCCCCAAGGGATTCGGAGCTGATTTCCATCTCCACTTGGAGCGGATTGACGATGGCTGTGCCCGTCCCTTGCTGGCATTGGTGGCGGCCGGTGCCTTGGCACTGGGAGACGGGGCCAACGCCTATTTTGAGAGGGCACGTGATTTGATCACCGAGTGCATCGGGGCACCGGATGGACAACTGCCGGCTGATTTCCCCAGTGATCTGCTCATTCACTTCAATCAGATCGGCGGCTCCCTGCGACCGGACGAGAGCATGGAGTTTCCCAAAGGAGGCGGGCAGATGGCAGTTCTCAATCCCGCGCGGCGGAAGAACCTGGTGCTCGCGGGAGCCACGGTCTATGAGCGCCAAATCGATCTGAACGGGCCGATCGTGGAGGCGAATTGGGAAAAATCTTCATTTCAGATGCGACTGGCGGATGGGGCGCTGGTCACGGTTCCGATGCCGGATAGCTTCCACCCGCAGGCGCGCAGTTCCGGCGGGCGCCTGCGTGATCACGTGACGGTGAAAGGCTTCGCCAGCTATGATTCTTGGGATAGACTGCAAAAGGTTGTTTCCGTGGATTCGCTGGAGGTCCAAAAGGACTTCCACCTTGCCACGCGTTTTGACGAACTGCGCTCCCTAGAGTCCGGCTGGCATGACGGTACTGGGATCGCTCCTGACAAGGAGGCCCTGGATCAGGTGGCTGACCGCTTGGTCCGGCATTTCCCCGAAAGCCTGCCCCTGCCGGCCATCGTCCCCACGCCGGAGGGAAATCTGCTCTTGGAGTGGAACAGCACGGGCGATCCATCCCTAGACATTTCCCTCCCTGCCATGACGGCGGAATTCCACGCCTTCAGGGATGAAGCGGATGTGGAGGAGAGTTTCACACTTGCCGCCCCGGACGAGTGGAAGCGCTTGTTCGCCACGCTCGCGAAAAACATCCAACACCCCGGCGCATGACCCCTGATACGCTTCTCCTCCGGCAGGTGCATCCGAAGTTTATGGATGGCTCGGTAGTGACCAGCCAGGCTTTCATGCCGTTCCCGCGGGACGATGGGAAGTTGTCCGTTTACGACGGAGATCAGATCGGGGCTTCTGACGCGCACCAGCACTACACAGGTACCCTTGGCAACCAGTCTTGCGGCGTATGGGCCGTAACGAAGGCAGAGTCTGATGCCGAAGGCGTGGAAGGCGGCCCGGATCCGCTTCCGAACTTTCCCGCGCATGCGATCATTGATTTCGGATCACTCCCGGAAAAGGTGTGCCGGAAGATCGCCAAACGTCTCAAGGCAATCGCGAACGCTAGAGGATGTCAGTTCGATCCCAGTTGACGGCGGATAGGCACTATGAACTTCCTGATCTCCGACACCTTAAAGCAGCGAGACGGCAAAACCCTTCACATCCGCCAAAGAATGACCATTTATCAAACTGAGCGAAATGTAGTGCCAGAGCCGACCTTAAAATGATGTAAATCATTCAGCATCAAACTATTAATGTCTTGATTATTAAAGATGGGCCAAGTAGAGCTTGCACACCCCACTGGATAGCGGCTTCATTATGACATGAAACTTCTTGAGCGTATTACTATCGAGCCTGACAAATGTGGCGGGAGGCCTTGCGTCCGCGGCTATCGGATGCGGGTTGCCGATATACTGGAATTGCTCGCCGCCGGTGCTTCACACCAGGAGATTTTGGAAGATTACCCGTTCTTGGAAGCGGAAGATATCACCGCCGCCATCACCTATGCCGCCCGGCAGGCGGACCACACCATTCTGGTTGCTGTGGCGTGAAGTTCATCGTGGACAATCAGCTTCCTTGGTCACTGGCACGATGGCTGTCTGGGAAGGGGCATGATGCGGTTCACGTCCTGGACCGGGACCAGGGGCAGGTAGCAGATCACGCCTTGTGGGAGAACGCCATTGCGGAAGAACGGATCATGGTTAGCAAGGATTCGGACTTTTTTCTTTTTGCGATGCGCCCGGATGACCGTGGCAGACTGCTGTGGTTACGGGTGGGAAATTGCCGGAGAAACACACTGTTTGCCACGCTGGAAAACGTGTGGCCCGCAGTTGAGGAAGCATTTAAGAGCGGACAGCGAGTGGTGGAAGTCCGCTAATCCCAAACTCTCCTCTCGATCTCACTTTCAAAACAGCGGCGAGTCGGGAAAGAACAAGCGCTGCACCGCCCAGGTGATTCCGGCGAGGGCGACGAAGACCGAGCCGATGGTTTGCACGTGCTGCGTCCATTTCCTCAGCGGCCAGAGCACCAGAAACGCCGCGCACAGCACGGTGATCTGGGCAAGCTCGACACCGACGTTGAATCCTAACAACGGTCCGGTGAGCTGGTCGCGGGGGATGCCGCCGAGCTTGTCGGCGAGCACACTGGCGAAGCCGAGGCCGTGGAGAAGGCCGAAACAAAAAACGAGGATCAGCCGCTGCTTGCCGAGCTTGCGGACGAGCAGGTTTTCAATCCCGACCCAGGCGATACTGACGGCGATGAGGACTTCCACCCACTTTCCGGGGACCTGCACGACGCCAAAAACCGCGAGAGCCAGCGTGATCGAGTGAGCGAGGGTGAACAAAAGCGACTGGCCCAGCAGGGGCTTCCACTTGGGCAGCAGCAGGAAAAGCCCGAGGATGAAGAGCAGGTGATCGAGCCCGAGCGGCAGGACGTGGTGGAATCCCGACTGCACCCAGCCGCCGGTGAGCGGCTTTTCGACGGGCGCGGATTTCCCGGAATCCGTCTGTTTCAGGAGCATCAAATTTCCGCCGGGCAGGGTGCTGACGGGCGGCTCGCCGCTCTCTTCGTCCAGAATGATCAGCTCCGTCTCTTGCTCGCCCGCCCAATGCACACGCAATTCCCCTGCTCCGGGCCGCGCGTCGATGGTCAGTCTGACAGAAATCAGCGCGATGTCCCCAGCTTCCGGCGGCAGGTCGAACGGCTCCTTTTCAAAGTCCGGAAACTCGACCCGCCACCCCACGTTTTGGTCGGCGAAGGTGAAACGCAGGAGCTTGCACAAAGTGTTTCCCGTCTCCTTGCGGATGCGCGCGAACTCCGCCGGCGAGGACTTGAGCGCAGCGGCGCGGCTCAGTGGCAGCCCGCCCGGCACGCCGCGCGTCTCGGGCAGCATGTAGGCGACGTCCATCTCGCCGAGCAGCCGCCACTGTGCATCGAGCTTTTGAAATTCCAGCTCCACCGTTGCCACTTGGTGCGCGTGAAGCGACGGCGAAAAACTCAGGAATAACAGCAGACAGGCGAATAAGCGGGTGAATTTCATGTGACGGGAAACTTGCCGCTACGCTTACGGGGAAGTCCGGATTTTGGCCACCACGAACGGCGGAAGCCTGATTTTACGTAGATTTCTAGCTCTAAAATTCCGCCAACTCGCCGCTTTACAAGGTCGGAAGTGCCACCCATATTCCGCCGCCCATGACTCTTGCCGCAATCGACTGGCTTTCAATTAGCATCAACCTCCTGCTCGTGATCTTCGTGATCGTTTGCTTCCTGATGACTCTTATCATCCTGATGCAACGCCCGAAACAGGAAGGCTTGGGCGCGGCATTTGGCGGCGGCGTGACCGACCAAGTCTTTGGTGCCCGCACCACCAACGTCCTGCAACGCGGCACCGTTTATTTGGGTTCGTTATTTTTCATCCTGAGCCTCGCGCTCGCTGTCTTGATCGGCCAGAAAAACAAGACCATCAGCACGGTGACAAAGGCTGACACCGCAGCCAAAGTGGAAGCAGCGCCCGCAGCGAAGCCCGCCGAAGCACTCGCCCCGAAATCCCTCAGCGAAGAACTTCCTGTGGAAACGCCAGCTCCTACTGAGACTCCGGCACCGGTGGAAATCACCCCCGCTCCCGCTCCCGAACCTGCTCCTGCTCCGACAGAGCCAACAGCTCCGGTTGAAACTGCGCCGCCCGCTTCGCAAGAAACCCCGGCAGACAAATAGGCTGCCCCCTAACGCTCTCCCGGCGTGAAGGAACCCCCCTTGGAAAAACCCGAAGCTCCGGTCTGGGCGCGGGATGACGCATTTCCCGCAGCTCCTGCCGGATGGGGCTGGATCGACGCGAAGGGAAAACCCCACGCCTGCAATTCGCAGGAGTCGCTCGCGGCCGCGATCCGCGACGACCGCGACGCCAGCGTGACCCTCGTCTGGGCACCCAGCCACGCGCGGATGATCCTGCCAGAAGAACTCGAAGGCATGGGCGACGCCTTGCGGACGGCGCGCGAGCGTTGGTCTCGTGATGACTTGGACGACACGACTCACAGGCTGCGCCGGTTCGCCATGATCCTACTGGGACTGAGCGCTTACGTTTTTTATGGCGGTTTCTCTGTCGCTGGAAATCTCGCGGCGCAATCCGGCACGACCGTCAATTTCCCCGAGCGTCTCACATTCGCCGCGCGGGCGGTGCTGAACTCGACCTCGTGCGGGCTTGCCTTGCTGATATTTCTGATTTTCGCTTTCATTCCGTGGTATCAGGCGCGGAAGCGGCGGAAGGAGCTTGCGAGCTGGACGGAAGCCAGCATTGCCGAAATCGTTCCCACGCTCCGCTTCGAGACGTGGTTGGAACGCCAGAAAGCTCCGTTGACGAAAGTTTTGCTCGGCCTGATCGTGCTGGTGGCTCTCGCGCAAATTTTTACCGGCGTAAAATCTACGGGTTGGAGTTCCTTAATTCATAGCTGGGAAGGCGTGACCACCGCCGGCCTGATGAAGGAACGCTATCTGCACGGCGAGTGGTGGCGCCTATTCACCGCGCCCTTTCTGCATGGAAATGGGGTACATTTCCTGATGAACGCAACGGCGCTGGCGTATCTGGGAAAACGCGTGGAAGTGTTCGCGCGCTGGCCACACTTGCCGCTGGTTTTTTTGTTCGCAGCTTGCGTCGGTGGCGAGGCGTCGGCGCGATTTCTCACCGCGCCGACGGTTGGCGCGTCCGGCGGTTTGATGGGTTGGCTGGGTTTTCTGCTCGTCTTCGAGACCCTCCACGCGCGACTTGTTCCGCGCCCCGCCAGACGCCGTTTGGCAGCGGGCGTGTTCGTCACCGCGCTGATCGGTCTAGTCGGCTACCGATTCATTGACAACGCGGCTCACACCGGCGGACTGCTCGCGGGCATGCTTTACGCCGCCATGGTTTTTCCCAGCTCCTCGTCACCGGTCCGACCACGCGCCAACGTCACCGACCGCGTGGCGGGCGTGGCTGGGCTTTTCGTCCTCATCGCCACCGCCCTATTCGCCGCTTGGCAGGTTGCGGCCTGATTTCTCCTCTCCGCTCATTCCAGTCCCTTGAGAATCTGTCGGCGGACTTCGACGATGTCGAGCTCGCCGCTGTGACGCCAGAGGATCTTGCCTCCGGGCGCGACGAGCACGGTGTGCGGTAGGGCACCCGTCCATTCGGGATCGATCGCTTGCGCCATGGCGTCCGGATTTCCGCCAGTCCATTGATAGTTGTTGGAGGTAAGTCCTTGCTCGGCCAGGGATTTTGCGGTCGAGCCGGGAGCCGCAGCGTGGCGAGATTCTAGGAATTTGACGACGGCGGGCCGCAGTGCGACCGGATCGAGACTGATGGAAATGAATTCCACGGGACGATTTTGAAAACGCCGACCGGTATCGACCAGATCCGGGAATTCTTTCACGCAGGGGCCGCAACTGGTGGACCAGAAATTGATGAGACGCAGGTTTTGCGAGCTATTCGCACGGAGTTTCTTCGAGATTTCCTCGTCCAGATCCGCAACGGCGACGGGCATTTTTTCCCAGGTTGCTTGGTCCGCCGCAACGTGCCCGGCTTTGAAAAGCCACTTCGTGGAGCAGCCAAACGAGCGGGTGGCGGGCTCTTTCACCTCGGTTCCGGCGAGGACGGCATCGAGAGCGTCTCGCAGATAGCTTTTTGGCACCGGGCCAGAATTTCTCCCGCCGTCGTCCATCCGGCCCGTGTAGCGCAGCTTGCGCCCCGCATCGAAAACGAACAGGTGCGGCGTGGATTGTGCGCCACAGGCGATGGTGAATTCCTGCTTCGCGCCGTCACAAAGATAGGGAAACGTCCAGCCGAAGTCCTTGGCGAAGGGGGCCATTTCCTCCTGCGAGTCGCCGAAGGGCGAGTAGCCGAGCTCGTCCGGCGTGAGGCTGGCCGGGTTGTTGCCATTCACCGCCACCAGCGCGACGCCCTTGCTTTTATAATCTTGATGGACCTGCTCCATCCTCGAGCCAGCCGCCACCGAATCTGGGCAATGGTTGCAGGTGAAGATCACGCACAACGCCTTGGCTTCCTTAAAATCTGCCGCTGCGTAAGTCTTCCCGTCCGTGCCCGGCAGCGAAAATGCGGGCAGGTCCGCACCGATCGCCAGCACCTTCGGCACTTCCTGCGCCGGTGCCGGCATCACCAGCGCTGCGGCCAAGCCTAGCAGTATGTTCAATTTTATCATTTGGCTGGATACCGTTCCTAAGTTCGGTTTTCTACAAGAAATTTCCACGTGTTTCCACTCGCGCCTCATGCGTGCCACGGCGCGCGGCGGGGCTGGCTGCACATTTTATTGGCCTCGTCGTCGCCGATGAATTTCTCGGTGGCGGGATCAAATCGGACTTTGCGGCCGAGCTGCCAACCGATGGCGGCGGCGTGGCAGGCGATGTGGCCATTGCGCGTGACCACCTCGTTTGCCGCAGGAGCGCCGCGGGATTTGACGCAGTCGAGGAAATCCCGGACGTGCCTCGTAGGATCGGTTCCTGAAATTTCTCCGGTCGGCATGCCAACCAACAACGACGGGTTGCTCGCGGCGATTTTACCGAAATCGGCGGTCTCGACCCAGCCGTCCTCGCCCTCGAAGCGCACCGGGCAGGTGCCCGGCACAACCCAGTCGCCCTCGCCGTTGAATCCGGCAAGGCGCATCACGAGCTTCACTCCGCTGGCGTAGCGGCCCTCGATGAGGGTGTCGCCTTTGCTCTCGAACTCGACTGGTGTGGTGCCATCCGCGCCCGCCGCCCATTGGCAAAGGTCGAGGGTGTGCGCGCCCCACTCGGGCAAGCCGGCACCGCCGTGAAAGGCGTAGTGGCCGCGCCAGCGTCCTTCGACGTATTTTTTGTTGTAAGGCCGGAGTGGGGCAGGCCCAAGCCAGCGGTCCCAATCGATCAGCGCCGGGTCCGGTTCGGGTTCGGCAGCTAACGGCGCGAGGTCCGGCACCAGCTTCAGGATGGAGGCGTGGACGGTGTGGATTTTTCCTAGCCGGCCGCTGCGGGCGAGC
Source organism: Verrucomicrobiota bacterium (assembly GCA_041179105.1). Classification (GTDB taxonomy): domain Bacteria; phylum Verrucomicrobiota; class Verrucomicrobiia; order Verrucomicrobiales; family Akkermansiaceae; genus Luteolibacter. The sequence continues at coordinate 43,486 of JBEGUC010000009.1, forward strand.
TCGGCAGCGAAGCGAAAATTGGCCACATTTCGCCGCTGAGTGCCGGCTTGGAACACTCGCCCGTGGAGTTTCACGGCGTCCGCCAGTTCCTGGGTTTCGTGGATCGTCATGCTACACGGTTTTTCGGCATATACATCCTTGCCGGCCCTCGACGCAAGGATGGTGCCGAGCGCGTGCCAGTGGTCGCCGGTGGTGATCTGGACCGCATCGATGTCATCGCGGCCGAGGATTTCCATCATGTCGTTGCATTTGTAGCAGTCCTCGTTGCCGTATTGTTTGTTGGCCATCCGCCGGACGGTTTCGCGCCGCGATTCCTGGACGTCGGCGATGGCGACGAACTGGACGTCCGGCTGGGCGAGGAAGCAGGCAAGCACTTGCCGCCCGCGCGGGCCGATGCCGATGCCGCCCATGACGATGCGGTTGCTCGGCGCGACGGCACCGTTTTTACCGAGGGCGGAGCCCGGAATGATCGTGGGCATACCGATGGCGAGGGCGGCAGTTCCGAGGAATTTGCGGCGAGTGAATTTCGTGCTCATGATTTTTTAAAATGGATTTCCTGCATCTACTGGCGCGGCTCCGTCCGACTTTCACGCGGGTTGCGGCATTTCCGCTTTGCGTGGGGGATTGGGACCGCTAGGAATCCCGTGTGGACCTTGGTATTCAGGAACGGCTCAATGATTTCATCCGGCGCAAAGGCCTGCGCCGAACCAGCCAGCGTGACACCATCGTCAAAGCGGCCTTCTCCAAGGACGAGCATTTCACGGCGGACGAGCTTTTCGACCGCGTCCGGAAACTCGACGCCGAGACCTCCCGGGCCACCGTTTACCGGACGCTCGGCCTGCTGGTGGAGGCGGATTTACTCCGCGAAATTGATCTCGGGGAAAACCAAACCACCTACGATCCCAACTTCCTCGACAAGCCTTCGCATAACCACCTGCTCTGCATCGACTGCGGCCGCGTGGTGGAATTCGAGGACTCCCACCTCGACATGCTCAACGACTGCATCACCCGGCGGCTCGGCTACAAGCCCGTCCGCCAGACGATCAAAATCGAGGCAAATTGTGAGCAACTCCGCCTCAAAGGCCGCTGCCCCAACCTCATCGCGACCCGCCTGACCGGCAAGCGCCTGCGCAAAAAGCGCTAGCCACCTCCGCCCCCGCTAACGAAATTCTCCGAAAAACCCTGAATAATCGAAGCGCCCCAACCCGTAAATTTCCACATCATGCAAAACCCGACTCGCCGCAGCTTCATCAAATCCGCCGCAGCTGTGGCCGGCACCGCCTTCGCCCCAAATCTCGTTCTCGGCCAGGAAAAAGCCCTCAAACAACTCAACGTCGCCGCCGTCGGCTGTGGCGGCAAAGGCTTGAGCGACATTTCCGAGATCGCCGATGGCAACCGCATCGCCTTCCTCTGTGACATCGATCCCAAAATGGCCGCTAAAGCCATGGCGAGCTATCCCGACGCCCGGTATTTCTCCGACTACCGAGAAATGTTCGCCGCCGTGGCCGATCAGATCGACGTGGTCACCGTCTCCACCCCCGACCACATGCACTTCCCCATCGCCGTCGAGGCGATCAAGCGCGGCAAGCCAGTCATGGTGCAAAAGCCGATGTGCAACAACCTCTGGGAAGCCCGCGCACTGGCCAACTACGCCAAGGAAAAAAACGTGCTCACCGTGATGGGCAACCAAGGAGCCACGATGCAAGGCACCCGCGTCCTGCGCGAGTGGATCGAGGCCGGAGTCATCGGCGAGGTGAAGGAAGTTTACTACTGGACGAACCGGCCGGTCTGGCCGCAAGGCGAGGGCCTTCAATTTCCCGCCCAGCCCGTCCCCGCCGATCTCAACTGGGACGTCTGGCAGGGCACCTGCGCCACCGACCGCCCTTACAACCCCGGCATCCACCCCTTCAAATGGCGCGGATTCTGGGACTACGGCTGCGGTGCGCTCGGCGACATCGGCTGCCACAGCATGAATTCCGCATTCTGGGCGCTCGACCTCAACGGCGATTTCATCGTCGAGGCCAGCAAGGTTTCCGCCTTCGACGACACCATCGCCCCCAAGCGCTCGACCATCGTCTATGACTTTCCGGCCAAGGGCAAACGCGGGCCGGTCAAGGTCATCTGGCAGGACGGCGTCAACGATCCCAACACCGACAAGGAATTCGTCCGGCCACCGGGGATTCCGGCGGATCTCAAACTCAACGAGGGATTCGGCCAAGTCTTCGTCGGCACCGAAGGCGTCCTTTTCATCAACGACGCCTATTGCGGCGAGACACCGATGCTGTTCCGCAAAGGCGTGAGGGAAAAGGTCGTAAAAGTCACCGAGGTCTATGCCCGCGTCAAAGGCGGCCCGACCCAAGAACTCTGCCGCGCCGTCCGCGGAGATGGACCCAAGCCGATCTCGAACTTCGTCGATCACGCCGGCCCGCTCACCGAGATGGTCCTCGTCGGCAACCTCGCCGTCCGTCTCGGCAAGAAAATCGACTGGGACATGAAAGCCATGGACGCCCGCGGCCTGCCCGCAGTGAAAGCCACCCTCAAGCGCACCTACCGCACCGGCTGGGAGCCCAAACTCACCTGACCCATCCCCTCCCCCACCCCACCGGCCCGATTTCTGCTGAAAGACCCACCTGGACCATCGACGTATCTCTGACAATTCAATGAACACCAAGAATTCCATCCCTCGCCGGAAGTTCCTCGCCACCACGGCTGCGGCCCTCGGCCTCGACGGCACCGGTCCGGTCAAAATGGAAGGCAGCGGCCAAAAAGGCGACCACGAGTTTTTAAATACCTACACCGAATACTCCTACAAAGGAACCTTCGCCGATGGCCGCGTCCTCGAAGTCCGCAGCGACTTCGCAGGCACCAAGTTCACCGGCGAAAAAGGCTGGATCCATGTGGACCGGGGCGAACTCCTCGCCTCGGACCGCGAAATGCTCCGCAATCTCCCAGCCGACTTCAACACCAAGCCGCCCAGCCACTACCAAGACTTCATCGACTGCGTCCGCTCGCGCAAGCTCACCGTCGCCCCTGCCGAAGCCGCCCACCGCGCCGCCTCGTTCGGCCAACTCGCCATCGTCGCCATGGACACGAAGCAAGCACTCAACTGGGACCCGAAGACCGAAAAAGTCCTCGACAATCCCGAACAATCCAAGCACCCCCGCCTCGGAGCACGCCTTTGAGTTTGCTTCCCACTCCGATCCCGGAAACTCTCTTCCCAACACCATCAGAAACCACCATGTCCAAAGAATGCTGCTCCGAAACCGCCAAGGAATCGTCCGCCGGATCATCCGGGGAATCCTGCTGCTCCACTAACACGCTCGCCCTCGTTTACGGCTCGCTCCTCCTCCGCCTCTGGCTGGGTGTGCGCGCGATCCAGACCGGCGTCGAAAAATTCGCCGGCACCAAGGCCGCCGACCAGATCGTCAACATCGACGGCAAACCCAATGAATACGGCCTCTCCGCTGGCGGCTCGATCAAGCAATACGCCCTCGAAAACTACCACGGCGTGCCAGCCGCGCTGATGAAGAAATTCGAAGCCGAGCCGTTGATGATGAAATTCGCCCTGCCGCTCTACGACAAAGTCCTCGGCCCCGCTCTCATCATCCTCGGCCTCACCATCCTGCTCGGCCTCGCCTACCGCAGCTCGCTCTTCGTCCTTGGCCTCCTCTATATCAGCCTCACTTGGGGCCTAATCCTGATCAAGCAGGACGACGGAGTCTCGTGGCTCGGCATCCACATGATCCTCATCGTCATGGCCCTCGCGCTGGCCGGCCACAACCGCCTCAGCATCCTCAAAAAATGGTAAACCTATGAATCTACCACCACCCTCTTCCATCAGTCGCCGCGACTTCCTCTCGAAGACCATGGCCACCGCCGGCGCTGGCCTTGTCCTCGGCGCGCCCTCCATCCTCCGCGCCGCCAATGCCGACGGCTCGGACAAAATCCACGTCGCCCTCGTCGGCATGGGCAAGCAAGGCCGCGTCCTCTTCGAGGCCATGTCCAACATCCCCGGCATCC
>JBEGUC010000010.1:0-46077 GCA_041179105.1 Verrucomicrobiota bacterium
ATCGGGAACCCAGTCCATTGATGAATGTTTCTCATTGAAAGTCTGAGGGAAATTAGCAGCGCTTGTGCCAAATTCCAGACATCCTGATCCGGCCACCGCTTCATCGGCCAAGTCGTCTGCTAGACTTTTCTAAAATCACAGAAAAGCGCCAAATTTTTTTCCGCCCGGATCAGGATGCCTGAAGGTAGGCCATTCACGGTTTGGCACTCTTGTTTTCGGGTTTCTTGGATTAAGACTCGGAGCGAGACGCGTCAACCACTTGGCGGCCCTCACATTCCTACTCTTGAAGCTTGGCAAGCCACGGGTCGTGGCGGAAAGTTGGCCATGTTTAGTGCCAATCAACTCACCCCGGAACAAAAAGACGCGCTCACCCAATGGGCCGCCGAGGGAGCCACCATGTCGGATCTCCAGCGCCATTTGAAGGACGACTTCGGCCATTCTCTGACTTATATGGACACCCGTTTCCTAATTCTCGACCTCGGCATCGAGCTGATTGAGACGCCGAAGGTGGCAGAGAAAAAGGAGGAGAAACCCGCGCTGGTGCCCACCGGATTTGTCACGGTGACGATGGACAGCCTCACCCTGCCCGGCGCATTGGTCAGCGGAAAAGCGACTTTTAGCGATGGCGAAACCGCCGTTTGGATGCTCGATCAAAACGGCCGACCCGGCCTAGATCCGGATACAGAGGGCTACCGTCCGACGCCCGAGGACATCAAGGAGTTCCAATTACAACTCCGCGATTTGATCAAAAAAAGCGGGCTTTGAGTCAAAAAAACGTCACAGACATGAAGCATGTCCGGCGGCTTTAAAAGGAAGGACATGCCCGGCCGGACCCCACGATTTTCCACGGCGCTCTGCCGCAGCCAGCGGAGTTATATTTTGCCGTTGGTGCTTCTTTGGGGGCTCGTTGCAAGCTGCAAACCGCCCGCGAAGTCCCCTGCCGCGAGCGGCGGCGAGCTTGTTTCGCAACTCGCGGAGGCGCGAATCGATGCCGCCAAGACCCAGCTCAGGCAGAAGCGTCCGGACGAGGCACTCGCCCTGCTAGTTTCTGCCCTGAAAGCCGCCCCTGCATCCCAAGAGGCCCGCGATCTGGCGGAAACGATTTTGGAGGAAACGGTTTGGAATTTCCCCGCGCTCACTCTCGCCCACCCGTTTCCGATCGATCAAATCAACCTCGCCGACCCATCGGCCTTGTGGGTGAGCCTCGGCGGTAAAACGAACACCACCGTCCGATGGAATCTCGAAACGCCGCAAATCGAGAGCGTTCTGTTTCCCGTGGCCGACCAGAACACCCGCAGTCTGGTATTTGATTCGGGGCATCAGTCGGTGGTCATCGAGCGCGGGCCAGTGACCTTGCTTTGCAACGCGCAGACGCTCAAACCGATCCGCGATCTCGGCACTTTGCCAGATTTCTTCACGCCTGCAGCGGTCATCGTTTTTTCCCCCGACGGCTTGCTGATGGCGCATCCGGGATTTCTATCGGAAAATGACCGCTCCGTAGTCTGGCACCTGCGGGACACCTTGACCGGGGAAATCATCCGCTCCTCCGAACCGCTTGCCGCACGGCCGCTCGCCGCCTTCCTGGACCGCCAGCACCTGCGCGTGCTGCATGCCGATGGAAGCCTGTTGGAAATGCCCGTTTCCCCGGTCGAGCCGTCCCTAAAAACCCCGCTGCCAGAGCCGCTGAAGCTACTTCAAGCGCAATTTTCACTCGATGGGAATTCGGTGCTAACACTCCAAGATCCGGGGCCACACCAGCCGCCCGTCCCAGCCATCATTTCTTACCGCGAAGAGGAGGACGGCTCGCTCGACACCGCCGCGCTGGCCCGTCGCTTCCCGTGGAGCCGCCACCCTAACTTGTGGACCGGCCTGCTAAGCGATCCGGAGCACGCGCCGTTCTCAGTCGATGATAAATACGTCAAAATTCTAACCTCTCCGCACGCACCGATCGAGGTGACATCCACAATCGCTGCCCTTGCCTTCGACGAAAAAAACGTGCTCACCGGCGAGAAGAACGGGACCTTGACCGTCCACCGGCTGCTGCCCCTGCCCAGCAATCATCCCGGCGCGAGGAAACCCGGTATCATCGACGAAGCGTCCCTGCTCGCCTTGGTCAATCTCAGCGAAGCCCTGGCCGGCAGTCGCTATGACGAAAAGGAGCGGAGCTTCATGCGCATCGCTCCCGAGGCGAGAAGCACGGCATTCAACGCTTGCGACTTCGACGCGCTCCTCACAGTTTTCCCCCGCTTGGACTTCAGCACGGTGGTTGTTGAATTTAAAAACACGCCGCAGCGCCATGCCACCACCGAGGCATTCGCGCCGCTGCGAGACCGCCTCGCTCGAGCGGATCCCGCCGCCGCAGCTCTCGCGCTGGCCTTGAAAGCCGAGGATGCCAAACAGATAGAAACCTGCCTCGCCGCTGCGGTAGATCTTCCGCCACTGCTCCGCCGCATCTCGCTCTCGCGCATCGCTTGGCTGCAAGGCCGCAAGGCAGACGCGCTTTCCGGGTGGTCCGAGAGCTTCCCCAATCTCGCAGAAACCCGCCTCCGCGAAGATTGGCTCGGCTGGGAGCAGGCAGATTTCCAACCGGCACTCGATCAACTCCGCCAATCTATCGGCGGAGAACTTGCCGCCATCCAAGTGCCGGAAAACTCCACGCCCGAGCAACGGAAAGCCATCATCGCGCGTTTGATCGATCCCGCCACCATCGCCGCCGTCGGCCGCGCCCGGTTTGCCGATGCCTGCCTCAAGGCGGCGCTCGCCTTTTCCGCCCACAAGGAGGAAAAAGAAGCCACCTTCCAGCTCGCCAACCTCGCCCGCAATCTCGGCGCACCTGCCGAGCCCTGCCTGCGCGCCGAGGCGCTCGCCCTAACCGCCCTCGGCGACTATCAGAACGCCCACCCGCGCTGGATCGAGCTCATCACCGAGCATCCAGTAGCGACCACCCTGCCCGGCGATTACGCCGAAGCCGCTTACACCGCATTCGAAAATGCCGACCCGCGGCAGGCGATGGAAATCCTAACCACCGGCATGCACCGTTTCCCGCAGGACGGGAATTTCGCACTGCGAGCGGGCTGGGTCGCGCTACTCACCGGCAACTCCGAGCGAGCCTATCGGTTCCTGCGCGAGGGCCAGCGCATCGGCTTCCCGGCTGAGAAACTCGAAAACGCCACCGCGCTGCTCGTCATCGCCGCCGCACAGACCGGCGCGAACGACGACGCGGCCGTCTATTTCCAAGACCTGCTCAGGATCGACTCCGCATGGGCCGATCCCGCCACCCTCGACACGCTCGAATGGCCCGAGGAGCTCAAAGCGGTCCTCGGGCAGTTCTCACAGTGAGGAAATTTTCCGCATTGCGTCTTCGGATCATTCACGCCCCTGGCGAGATTTTACTCAGTTTGAGAAACCGCATGAAATTGCAGGCTTCCCATACCAGCGACTCCGGTCACCCTTCCTCGATCCTTTTAGTCTGTCTGCACCGGGCCTTTACCCTTTCGTGGCCTTTCTCACCAGTAGGCTCTGGCCAGTCATCTGCTCAGGCTTGGGCACGCCCAGCATCTCCAACAGCGTCGGCGCGACATCTGCCAGAATGCCGTCCTTCACGGAGTAGTCCGCAGCGTCCGCAGCGACGTAGAAGATATGCACGAGGTTGGTGGTGTGCGCGGTGTTAGGCGAGCCGTCGGGATTGCGCATGTATTCGCAGTTCCCGTGGTCGGCGGTGATGAGGAGCTTGCCACCGAGACGGAGGGTTTCCTCCACCACGGCCTTCACGTCGGCGTCGATAACTTCGCACGCTTTGACTGCGGCCTCGACCACGCCGGTGTGGCCGACCATGTCCGGATTGGCGAAATTCAGGATGACCATGTCGTAGTTCTTCAGCTTAGCGACGACGGTTTCCGTGACTTGTTGGGCGCTCATTTCCGGCTTGAAATCATAGGTCGGCACGTCCTTGGGCGAAGGGATGATCACGCGATCTTCGCCCGGATACGGCGCTTCCTCGCCGCCGTTGAAGAAGTAGGTGACGTGCGGGTATTTCTCGGTCTCCGCGATCCGCATCTGGTTTTTACCGGCTGCCGCGACGACCTTGCCTAACACGTTGTCGAGTGTCTGCGGCGGGAAAATTTCCGGGCAGCCGTATTTTTCGTCGTATTGAGTCAGGGTGACGTAGTGAACCTTCGGAGTGACCTGGCGATCAAAGCCATCGAAATTTGGATCGAGAAACGCCTCGGAAAGCTCGCGCGCACGATCGGAGCGGAAATTGAAGAACAGAACCACATCGCCATCTCTGACACGCTGCGTGTCTGCTTCCGCGAAAATCATCGGTGGCATGAACTCGTCGGTCTTGTCCACCCGGTAGTAATCGGCTGCGGCCTCGCTCGCCAGAACATCGCGCTTCTCGCCTTTTCCTAACACAATTGCATCCCAAGCCAGCTTCACCCGGTCCCAACGCTTGTCGCGGTCCATCGCGAAGTAGCGGCCGATCACCGTGGCCACGTGGGCACCGCTCTTGGCGGCTTCGTCCTCGACCTTCGCCAGATAGCCTTGCCCACCCGTCGGTGATGTATCGCGACCATCGGTGATCGCGTGGATGAAAATGTCGCTCACTCCTGCTTCTTTCGCCAACTTCACCATGGCGATGAGTTGATCCTGGTGGCTGTGGACGCCGCCGTCGGAAACGAGACCGATGAAATGCAGTCGGCCGGTCTTGGCCTTTTCAAGTGCGTCCACGAAAACCGGATTCGCGGCGAGAGTTCCTTCGTCGATCGCCTTGTTGATGCGGGTGAGATCTTGATAAACGATCCGACCGGCCCCGAGGTTGAGATGGCCCACTTCCGAATTCCCCATCTGCCCGGGTGGCAGCCCGACATCGAGACCGGAGGCGCGGAGAAACCCCTTGGGTGACGTTTTGAACATCACTTCGTGAAATGGGGTTTTCGCGAGCAAAGTCGCGTTCCCGTCGTTGATTGCGGTTTCTTTCCCCCCGGGATTCACTCCCCAGCCGTCGCGAATAATGAGCACTACAGGTTTCTTGTCCATGGCGAGGGAGCGTTTACCCCTCTCCTCGCTGTCCCGCAAGCCTTGAAAGACCCTTGGAAAAACCGAATTTAAAAATGATTCAAAAAAACGCTTGAAAAAGATACTTATTTGATGCACTTTTTTCGGCATGAGAACAACCGTAACAATTGATGACGATTTGCTCGCATCAGCGGCAGAATTCAGCGGTATCGATGAAAAGTCCAAGCTCCTTAACTTCGTCCTCGACGCCTACGTGAAAAGGATGGCCGCACGGAGACTCGCCGCCTTGGGCGGGAGTATGCCAGACTTCGACATTGCTCCCCGGGATTCCCGCGTGAGTTATTACTCGGATGTGACCTATCCAAGCGCGAGAGTTGCTGACGAACCAAAATGAAACCCATCCTCGTTGATTCCTGTGTCTGGGTCCGGCATTTCCGCCAGCGCAATCCCCTGCTCGCCGCCATGCTGGAAGACGGTGAAGTCTGGTGCCATCCCATCATCGTGGGCGAATTATCCATGGGAACCTTGAAAGACCGGCGGCAAACGGTGATCGATCTCGCGAAATTGAACCGCCCACCCATCGCCAGCTTTTCAGAAACCCGCCAAATGGTGGAATCTCGACGACTTTGGGGCCGGGGAATCCAGTGGAATGACGCGAATATCCTCGCGTCGTCCGTGCTGGGAGGGATTCCGCTGTGGACGTTTGATTTACGACTTAAGGAGATTTCCGAGGAAATGGGCGTGAACTTCACCGGCGCGTGAATCGCGGATTCCGCTATTCTCCGTGCATTCGTTGCGCCGCCCCGGGAATCGGTTTGCTCCCCCACTCCATCGTGCTTAGAAAAGCCGCACGCCATGTCCGACAAACCATTCTTCTACCAAGATCCCTTCCCGCTCGGTCCCGATACCACTGAATACGAACTGATTAGCTCGGAGCACGTCGCCGTCTCGGAATTCGAGGGCAAGCCGATGCTCAAGATCGCCCCGGAAGCTCTGACTTTGCTGGCGGCAGAAGCGATCAAGGGCATCAATTTCACTCTCCGCGCCTCCCATCTCGCGCAGGTGGCCGCTATTCTCGATGATCCGGAAGCCTCGGAAAACGATCGAATGGTCGCACTGATGTTGCTAAAAAATGCCGAAATCGCCTCGCACGGCATCCTGCCTTTCTGCCAGGACACCGGCACCGCCACCATCGTCGGGAAAAAGGGCCAGCAAGTCTGGACCGGCTGTGACGACGCGGAATTCCTTTCAAAAGGCATCCATCAGACCTACACCAAGGAAAATCTCCGCTACTCGCAAACCGCCCCGCTGACGATGTATGACGAGGTCAACACCAAGACCAACCTACCGGCCCAGATCGATCTCTACGCCACCGAGGGCGAGGCCTATAAATTCCTTTTTGTCAGCAAAGGCGGCGGCTCGGCCAATAAAACCTTCCTCTACCAAGAAACCAAAGCCCTTCTCAACCCGAAGCGTTTGAAGGAGTTCTGTCTGGAGAAAATGGCGTCGCTCGGCACGGCAGCCTGCCCGCCCTATCACCTCGCCTTCGTCATCGGCGGCACCTCAGCGGAGACTTGCCTCAAGACGGTTAAGCTCGCCTCCACCCACTATTACGACGAACTGCCGACTTCCGGTAACGAGCACGGCCAGGCGTTCCGCGACATCGAACTCGAAAAAGAGCTGCTGGAAATCGCCCGTGAAATTGGCATTGGTGCGCAGTTCGGAGGGAAATATTTTGCACTCGACGTCCGCGTCATCCGCCTGCCGCGTCACGGCGCGTCGTGCCCGGTGGGCATCGGCGTTTCCTGCTCGGCGGACCGCCAGGCCAAGGCGAAAATCACCAAGGACGGCATTCTCCTCGAAAAACTTGAGAAAAATCCCGGCCGATTCATTCCTGAGAAATTCCGCGATTGGAAATTCAAGGGCGTGCCGATCGACCTCGATCTCGGCATGGAGGAAACCCTCAAAACGCTTTCGAAATACCCCGTCACCACCGCACTTGCGCTGACCGGAACCATCATCGTCGCCCGCGACATCGCCCACGCGAAGCTGAAGGAAATCCTCGAGGAAACCGGCGAACTCCCTGAATACTTCAGAAAATATCCGGTCTATTACGCCGGTCCGGCCAAGACTCCTACCGGCATGCCATCCGGTTCCTTCGGCCCGACCACCGCTGGCCGGATGGACGGCTACGTCGATCTTTTCCAAGCCAATGGCGGCTCGATGGTCATGCTGGCCAAGGGAAACCGCTCAAAACAAGTCACCGACGCCTGCCAAGCACACGGCGGTTTCTACCTCGGCTCGGCCGGTGGACCCGCCGCCTTGCTCGCACAAGAGCACATCCGCTCACAAGAAGTTGTCGCCTTCCCCGAACTCGGGATGGAAGCCGTCTGGAAAATCACCGTGGAAAATTTTCCCGCCTTCATCCTCGTGGACAACAAGGGCAACGACTTTTTCACCTCGCTCAACACCTGCCCAGTCTGCCACTGAGGATTGACCGCAAGGTTCTTTCGTCTTTTGCAGTAATACCCTTTGCAAGCTCCGAGAAGGAGCCTTAGCTTTTCCCTCAACAACAACACTTATCACCATGGGACCTATTGGAATGCCTGAAATGATCATGATCTTCATCGTGGTCCTATTGCTCTTCGGAGCTAAGAAACTGCCGGAACTCGCTCGCGGGATCGGCAAAAGCATGGGCGAGTTCAAAAAAGCGCGTGAAGATTTCGAGCACGAAATCACCCGCTCCGAGACAGAAACTCGCGTGAAAGAAGTCCCCGGCAAGGAACCTCGGGAATCCTAATCGCATGCGATTGGGCCATCTAGCCGCTTCATTTGGAAATCACGCCCCAAGGATTCTTGGGGCTGTTTTTTGTGTGGCGGTCATGCTCACGACTTTCTCCTGTAACCGAAAGAACGGCACCCCGGATTGGAACACCCTCGAAATTCAAGCCACCACGGCAAAACCCGCCGAAAACACACCATCTGAGTTCGAGGCTGATATTGAAACTCCCGAGGCCTCCGAAACCTTCACAGTTTCATCGGAGACGACTTCCCCATCCGGACTCCGCTTCATCACCTACAATGTCGAAAATTGGCTGACGATGGATCGCTACGTCGATCGGAAAGCCCTCAAAGGCTCACCGAAACCAGAAAGCGAAAAACAGGCAGTCGTCGCCATCCTCTCCCGCCACGCGCCGGATGTCATCGGCCTCTGCGAAATTGGAGAAGCCTCGGATCTCGCGGAAATCCAGGAAGACCTCAAAGCCGCCGGCTTAAATCTCCCGCACTCCCACTACACCGGAGGCTCCGATCCCACACGCCACCTCGGGCTGCTTTCACGTTTCCCCATCACATCCACCGCCAAACCGGCTGAAACCGAATACCAACTCGCCGGCCAAACCTTCGCGATCAACCGTGGAATTCTCGACGCCACCATCCAAGCACGCGGGAAATCTTACCGCTTCCTTGGCACCCATCTCAAATCCAAGCGCGACAGCGAGCAAGGCGACCAAGAAGCCATCCGCCTCAATGAGGCCCGCTTGTTGCGACGTCACGTAAGCGCAATTCTCAAAACCAACGCGGACGCCCGACTCATTGTTTACGGGGATCTCAACGACACTCGCGCCACGCCCACGATCAAAACCATCACCGGAAATTACAACGATCCCACCTATCTGACCGCAATCCCAGCCAAAGACTCGCGCCACGACGCGTGGACCTACCATTGGGAACTGCACGACATCTACTCGCGCATCGACTACATCATGGTCACTCGCGAACTCCGCAAGGACGTCGATTTCTCCGCCGCGAAAATCATCGACGACGCGGACTGGGACACCGCCTCGGACCACCGCGCGGTGCTGGCCGTTTTCAAGTGACGCCCGCAGCCCTAACTTCCTTGATTCCGAGTCCGATGCGGAGAGACTCCGGCAACTCAATCATCCCATGGACCCTGTTATCCTCAAAACACTGCATCTCGCCGGCGTCATCGCCCTTTTCACCTCGCTCGGGGCAACCCTGCTAGGCGGCTTGGGTAAAAAGGGAGCCTCCATGCTTCACGGCATCTCGCTCGTCCTCATTCTCCTCGTCGGCTTCGCCATGTTGAAAAAGCCCCCAATGGGCCAATCCTGGTGGATGATCAAACTCGGCCTGTGGCTCTTCCTCGGCGTCGCCCCCGTCCTCGCCAAGCGCAAGGTCCTGCCCAGCTCCATCGTCTTGGGCCTGTCCATCGCCGCCGCCGTGACCGCCGCATGGCTCGGCCTCGCCAAGCCTTTCTGATTCAATTGCCGCCACGCAAAGTCCGGGCTTTCTCAAAACGCCACGCCGATGGCGAAATGGAGCGTGCCAGTGGGCTCGGCCATGTCTCGGGTGAGGTTGTAGCCGTATTCTAACCTCACGGGTCCGATGGGTAAATCCAGCCTCAGACCCAGCCCCACCGCGACTTCGACATCACCGGAACCGAGTTTGCCACACTCCCGGGAAAGGCTGCCAGCATCGACAAAACCAACCGCTTTGAGGCTACCGGCAAGCTTGCGAATCAGTTCGGCATTGGCGTGCCACATGCCTTCCCCGCCGGTCGGATAACCCTCAACAGTCGGCCCCAGTTCGCGCTCAGGGAAACTGCGGACACTGTGCGCGCCGCCGTTGAACAAGCGAAGATTGATCGGGAGATCCACGCCGTCGCCGGACGGCACGAGGACTCCACCTGCCGCGCCAAGCACGATCTGCCAGTCGTTCTCAAACGTATGATACCAAGCGCCGGAAAGCTCCGCCCGGACATAGGAAGTGGATAGATCGCCCAAGGCAGATCCAATTTCTAATGGAGCCCTAAGATGCCAGCCATGCTGAGGCAGGACCGCACTGTCCCGGTAGTCGAGCGTCTGGGTGACCCGCAGCCGGGGTTGGCCGTAAACGGTCTCCCCGAGCTCCGACGCCGGCAGCCCGTCCTCTTTGAGATTTACGAAGGAAAAACCGGCGAGAGCCTCTAATATATAATGCTCGCCAAACTCCCAGGTGCCGGTTCCCTCCAGACCGGTTTCAAACGAGCTGTATCCCTCCCGGCCGTAAATGAGCGCAAATAGGCGGGCACTCGCAGCCACATCCGTCCCCATGAACCATGGATCGACGAGCCGCGCCTCGCCTAACACTCCGCGCGAACTGAACTCGAATCCTGCGCTAAATCCGAGCAGCTCGCCCATGAGATTCCGGTCAGTATAGGTCGTCCGCAGAAGCGCCCCCAGATAGGAATCGCCGCCAGCAGCGAGGCTGATCTCCTTGGCGCGCGCTTCTTCCAGATGCAGGGTCGCGTCGATGCGATCGCCCTCGATCTCGCGGGTCTCGAGGCGGGCGGAGGAAAACGCGCCGATGGCGAGGAAGCCACGAAGGCGCTTATTCATCGCCGCCTGGTCATACCATTCCCCTTCAAGAGGTTTCAACCTAGCTTCAATTCGCTTCGGATTGGTGCGCACCAGCCCCTCGACTTCAATCCGGTTGAGGCGCACGCGCTTTCCGAGATCGATGGAAAACTCAGGGACGAATCGCGGAGCGGCCAGAGTGCGGGTCATGGAAATTTTTGCATCGGGATAACCTCCACTCACAAAAATATCTTCCACCGCGAGACGCATGGCGTTCAAATTTCCGGTGCTGGCGATCTTGCCGGCATAGGGCTTCACCGCCGCCTGCGCCTCTGGCAGACCGCGACCGTCCTTACTCACCATTTTCGCTTCGCCGATGCTGTAAAATGGTCCCGGGCGCACACCGATCGTTAGATCCACCGCGCCAGAGGCCGGATCCGTCGCTCGGAAAGTAATGGCTGCCTCGGCCTCCCAATGGCCTTGGGCGTTGAGCTCCTGCCGAAGATAAGACAGCCCGGTTTCCACGTCTTCCTCGCGGAACGGAGCGGTGCCGGATGTGAACGACTGCCCCTTCAAAGCGGGACGCGAGTAAAGTTTCACGAGCTTTTTCGCCTGTGCGGGCGGCACGCCGTTCACGCTGACCCGCCCGAGCGAGAGCCGCCCCCCCTCATGCACGGTGAGCAGAATTTCCGTGCGCCCGACGACTTTCCAGTCCACTCGGACATCGGTGTAGCCGTCCTTCCGCAGCACCTGCCGGACGAGGAATGCCGCGTCATCCGCGCGTGACGGGGCCGCGTCATTTGCCCGGACATGCGCCAGCCTGCCGCCCATCAACTCCAGAACCTCGTTCTCCGATTTTTGCTTCATGCCAGTGATCCGCACGCGCGTCTCCGCGACGGCGGATAGAGCCGTTAGCATAATTGCCAAACTGGTGCGAAGCAGGTTCATCAGCGGAAGGAAAGACGCCAGATCGCAAGCATGCGGGAGTCGCCGGTTGCGCTCATTCCCGCCGAGAGAAACCAGCGGTCCGTGATCGATAAAGTGGCGGTGGAGAAGGATTCGCTCGAATACGGATCTGCCTCGGCGAGGCTGAAATCAACCCGGTCTAGCAATCCCAATAGAGGACGGAGCCGCTTGCCGATGCGGAACCTGCCCCGCCGCATTTCCTCCACAAGGAGCTGCATGGCACGCGAGGAGGCCGCCTGCGGGTCTTCCAATCCGGAGGTGGTCGTGCCCGTGGCGAGCAGGGTCATAATCTCGTTTTCCGGCAGCGGCGGATTAGAAGTTAGGACGAGCTGGGGATCGGAAGCACGACCGTAGGCATAGACGGTCACGCGGTAAGGACGGGGTTCTGCGGTGCCGCGGATTTCCAGCATCGGGTCGAAGCCGGACGCGGGAGTGAAGGTCGCCGTGCCCGAGCGGACGGACAAGGTGCTGAACGGCAAGGCGGCCCGAAAATCCTTGATTTCAAGCACTCCATCCGGCGCGGGAGCCCCAATCGTGCCGCCGATGCGGATCTTCCCGACGATCTCCCCGGTGGCGAGATTGCCCCGGATCAACAGCGGTTCCCGGGTGCCGACTTGCACGTCGAGCGCCCAGTCTCGGAAAGGTTCGGGAATGCTGCTTCCTTGGCTTTTCGGCGCATCAATTTTCGGCAAGGCCGCTGCTTGGGGGCCGACGAAAGGTGAACCGATGGGCAGCAACTCGATGTCCCGATAGAAAATACTATCCACCGCACCGACGCTGCCGGAAAGCAACGGCCGCAGCCACGGGCCTTGCAGACGGAGATCCGCATTGGCGCGAAGAATCAAAACATCGTCGCGAACCAGCGGTAGATGATCGCCGCGGAGACGTAGGTCGATTTCACCCGGCTTGCCGTCGATGATCGTGAGCGAGCCGTCACCCTGCAAATTACCGCCTGCAACGCTGCATTTCAGGCTCTTCAGGGTGATGCGGTCCAAGCCGAGGTCCACCGCTGCGGACGCGCCTTCCACGGCCGGAAAGCGGTCGTTTTTAAAACGAAAACCGATCCCCGACAGATCGATAACCCCCTTGAGTCCGGGTTTGCCGAGCGTTCCCGAGACGACGATGTTGCCGGTGGCGATTCCGGCGATTCGTTCGGCTGCAGGAACAAGGGAGCTAAAACGTGATAGATCCAGGCGCGGGAGATCGACGCGCGCAGCCACAAGTTCTTCTTTGAGCCGCTCAGGAACCTCGGCCCAGTCGGCCGGACGAAAAGCCATGGATGCCTTCATCACCGCCGCGGGGAAATCCGGAGCGATCGCGCTGCCACTTAACGTTAGGCGTCCGTCGCGACCGGCCAGCACGAACTTCAAATCCGCCGGCGGGAGCTTCGGCTGGGCGGGCGCGCGAAGATCTTTCGCTTCCAAAACGGCATCGACCACCGGCTCGGAGTAAGTTCCCGAGATTTGCAAATCGAGTTGGCCAGTGGAGCGCGGATCGAGCTTTTTCATCGCCGGAAGCCACTCCTTGAGCACGCCCAGCGAGAGCACCCGCGACTTGATAGAAACCGCCAGCGGCCGGGCGTCCTTAGCGAGTGTCTCGCGCCATTTTGAGAAATCCTGCGGCACCGGCAAGCTGGCGGTGCCCTCGGCGAGTTCCTTCTTGCCGTCGCTCCAGAGGAAATGCCGGAGTTCCAGCAGATTGTTAGCAAGCGAGGCTTCGAGCGCGACTGTCTGCTCGTTCATCCGCAGCCGCAGCCCCTGAGTTTCGAAGCCCGCCGGCCAATCGTAGCGAATGCCGCCGATGGCGGTGACCGGCGGCGCGACCTCACGCGACCAGGTGGCTTCGGAGAGTGACAGCTCGCCGAGGTGTTTGCCGGATTTCAGCTCGCCGCTGCCGCTCCATTTGCCGGTCAGGTCGGCGGTGCCGCCGGGTTTCACTTTCACCACCGCCAGCCAGCGGTCGATGCGGCTGCTGGAAAATTCATCCAACGCGAGCGTCGCCTGATAGGTCGCGGCTCCGGGCTGGTAAGTCGCGGCGGCGGTCAAGCCATCAACCACGAGATCCGCACCGAGCGGTTGGCCTTTCGCCCAAAGACCTTTGAACGAAATAGCAGAAGCAAGTTGCTCGTCGTCCGGCTTCAAAACGAAGTCGGCGCTGGCGGCTTGCGGCTGATTCGCGAGCAGGGAAACCTTGAAATTTCCATCCACTCTCGACGGCGGGACTGGTGCCTGCGGATCGAGGGCTGGCGCGCGGGCTGACAGTTCGCGCACGAGCTTCGGCACGTCCGCGATGTTGAACTGGCCCTGCGCATCGCCGAGAATGAAGCGGTTTTCCCCGCGCGTGACGGGAGCGGCGGCGTCCAGCGAGAAGCCGGTGCCCAGCATGACTCCGCGAGCGGTGACTGACGCTTGATCCGCGGCAAGCGTCGCGTCCATGCCAAGCTCGGACGCGCTCCAATCCTGCCAGGCGATATTCTCCAGCAACAACCTAACTGAACCTATCGCCAACTTCGGCACCGGCAAAATTTGATCCAACTCAACCGCCAGAGAAGTGAGCGTCGCGGCAGCCGGGAGCTCAAATCCGAAACGCTTCGCGGTTTGCGCGACATCGAGCTTGCCCTCGCGGAGGTCGATCCTAGCAGACGCAAAACCCGCAGCGAAGTTGACCACGAACACCGCGTCATCCAGATGCAGCTCGGCCTCCGCCGACGGCTCACCGCCAGCCGGCAGCCGCACTAAAAGGTCGCGCAAGCTAACGCCCGGATAGGGATCGACACGCGCGATCGAGAGTGCGTCGGGCGTCCAAGCGATGGCGGATTCCCGCGCTGGCCACTCGCGACCACTGGCCTCGGTGAAAGCTCCGAGTTCGAGTAGGATTTCTCCGCTGCCGGACTTGTGGGAGACGCGGCTCGACGCGAGTGATAGAGCCGGTTTCCCATCACGAGTGGCGGTGAGGCTGATGTTCTTGAGATCGAACTCCACGGGCACGATCTTTCCCCTCACAGTGCGAAGAGTTTCTACCAACTTTCTCAAATCCAGCGGCGGCTTTTTTTCATCATTCTTTGTGAGTCCCAGCCGGAGATCCACATGCACACCATCCACCGTGAGGCCTTCTAAGCGGCCCTTAATAAGACCGCGCCATCGGTAAACCGGAGTCACCCGGCCTATGGTCAAGCTAGCGAGCTCCTTGTCGCCCTCGATCTTCAAGTCAGAAAACGACAAGCCGCCGGTGAGACTTCCACTGACTTTGAAATTTCCGCGTAATCCAGATTTTTCCAGGAAATGCACGGCCGCGCGGGGCGCGATCCAGCGGATTCCAGGGCCATTCAGCCAAAGCAAACCCAGCACCAGCGCTGCGACAAAAATCCAGCGTCGATACTTCATGCGCCGTTTAGGGCACGCCTCGAGTTCCTCAACTGTTGTTTCCAAATCCGCCAAAACACCGCCAGTTTCACCGCAACCTTCCGCCGGGTCAACCACTCGCTTATCCCAGTTTCCCTTGCCCCGAGTTCTTGGCATCCCTATGACTTCTGCGGATCTTGATCCACGCCATGATGAAATCGCTCATTCTGTTTTTCACCGCCATTTTTCTGCTCATCCCGGCCACCGCGCTTGCAGCAGACGCCCCTGCCAAGGAACCCGCCTTCGTTACCGAAATGGCGACATTTCCGGACCGGGAAAAAGCCCTCGGCATCGACGACATCGGAGCCAAACTCAGCTTCCGAGCCCAGCAACAACCCTTCCTGCTCACCGCGACGATCATCTTCGCCCTCGCCATCATCCACACCTTTTTCGCCGTCCCCATCACCAAGCTCTCCCACAAAGTCCAGCACGCTCACGACTCCAAAGTCCGCCAACTCAAGGGTGCCCGCCACGAGCCAGTCACCACCGCCGACCTAGTCAAATTCAAGGCCACACTGCTCCATTTCCTCGGTGAAATCGAGGCCATCTTCGGCATCTGGGTGCTCGTCCTCATCGGCGCGATGATGGCCTTCTACGACCTGACGACCGTTAAATCCTACTTCATGGGCGTCAATTTCACCGAACCCTTGTTCGTCGTGATCATCATGGCACTTGCCTCCACCCGGCCGATTCTGCGCTTTGCCGAGTCCTGCCTCAGCCTCTTCGCCCGCCTCGGCAAGCAAACTCCCGCCGCTTGGTGGCTCTCGATCATGATCGTCGCGCCGCTGCTAGGCTCATTCATCACCGAGCCCGGTGCCATGACCATCGCCGCGATGCTGCTGGCCAAGAAATTCTATCAACTCAAGCCCTCGCCACGCTTTGCTTACGCCACGCTCGGACTGCTATTCGTCAATATTTCCATCGGCGGCGTGCTGACCAATTTCGCCGCGCCGCCAGTCCTGATGGTCGCCCAAAAATGGGGAATCACCACTTCCGAAATGTTCCTCCTCTACGGCGACAAGGCGGTTGTTTCGATCCTAGTTTCCAGTGCGATCTACTTTTTCTGCTTCCGCAAGGAACTGGCCACCATGGCGAAACGGGCAGGCGACCACGACGGCGACGGCCAAGGCGACCTGATCCAAGACGAGCGCCCTGTGCCGATTTTTATCACACTCACGCACCTCGCCTTCATGGCTTGGACCGTGGCATTTGCCCACTACCCGCCTTTATTTATCGGCGGATTTCTCTTCTTCCTCGCGTTCTCCCAAGGCACGGCAAACCACCAGCACCACACCAATCTGCGCGGGCCGATCCTCGTCGGATTCTTCCTCGCCGGCTTAGTCGTCCACGGCGGGCTGCAGGGCTGGTGGCTCGCTCCGATCATTTCGAGCCTGTCGGAAATCCCACTATTCCTCGGCTCCATCATCCTCACTTCCTTCAACGACAACGCCGCCATCACCTTCCTCGCCAGCCAAGTCGAAGGCCTCTCGCCGCAGCTTAAATACGCCGTCCTCGCCGGAGCCGTCACCGGCGGCGGACTCACCGTCATCGCCAACGCGCCCAACCCCGCCGGCCAAGCACTGCTCGGCAAATTTTTCGGCGAAGGCGTGTCTCCCGTAAAACTCGCGCTCGCCGCCCTTCTGCCCACCATCATTGTCGCCCTTTGCATGCTCTTCTTCCCAGATCGTGGCATTGATGAAATGTTCACCCCGGTGGAAAAAATCAATATCACCTCACCCTGAAATCCCATGTTCACCGGACTCGTCGAAGCCATTGGCACCGTGCTCAGCCTTGACTCCAAAGGCGAACAAGCGCGCCTCACCCTAGAAATCCCCTTCGCCGCGGAACTCGCTCTCGGCGACTCGGTGGCCATCAACGGCTGCTGCCTCACCGTCGCCGAGCTCGCGCCCGGCGCTATTTCCTTCGACCTGCTAGCCCAGACTCTGCGCGTCACCTCGCTCGGTGAGCTCGCCGCCGACTCGATCGTCAACCTCGAACGCGCCATGATGGTCGGTGAGCGCTTCGGCGGGCATTTCGTCCAAGGCCACGTGGACGGCACCGGGAAAATCACCCGCCTCGAAGCCAGCGGCCAGGACCACATCGTCGGCATTTCCCTGCCGCCGGAAATCCACCGCCTCTGCATCGACAAAGGCTCGCTGACGCTCGACGGGATTTCCCTAACCATCGCCGAGCTCACGCCCGACGGCGCGGTCTTCTGGATCACCCCACACACTTGGGAGCACACTCATCTTCACCGCGCGTCCATCGGCCAGCGGATGAATCTGGAAACCGATATGCTTGCGAAGTATGTGGACAAGCTGCTCGCTGCCCGCGGCCTTGCGTGATGCAATGCGCCGGGCCGCGACGCGACTCGTCGATCAGGCCATCATGCCTTCCACGAGCTTCTCTAACTTGACGATATCCGCCGAGAAAGCGCGGATGCCATGAGCCGTTTTCTCGGTGGCCATGGCGTCTTCGTTTAGCATGAAACGGAAGTCGCTCTCGTTGAGACTGAGCTTCTCAAAATCGCTAGCGGCGGCTTCCGCAGCGGTCAGACGCGCGGTGATTTGCTCGTCGGAGGCTTGCAACTCTGCAAGAAGACCGGGGCTGATAGTCAGCAAATCACAGCCGGCGAGCGCAAGGATTTCCCCTTTGTTGCGGAACGATGCACCCATGACTTCGGTCTTATAACCAAATTTCTTGTAGTAATTATAAATAGCGCGGACGGAAATAACGCCCGGATCTTCGTCGCCTTGGAAATCCTTGCCCGTGGCGGCCTTGTGCCAGTCGAGGATGCGGCCGACGAAGGGCGAGATAAGCTGCACGCCAGCTTCGGCGCAAGCCACGGCCTGGGCGAAAGAGAACAGCAGAGTTAGATTGCAATGAATGCCTTCTTTTTCGAGCGCCTCCGCCGCCTTGATGCCTTCCCAAGTCGAGGCGATCTTGATGAGGATGCGGTCACGCGAATGGCCTTCCTTCTCATAAGCGGCGATGAGTTGATGCGCCTTGGCCACGGTCGCGGCGGTGTCGAACGAGAGCCGGGCATCGACCTCGGTGGAAACGCGGCCGGGGACGATCTTGAGAATTTCCAGGCCGAACAAAATCAGAATGCGGTCGAGAATTGCCTCGGTCAGCGCCGGGCCGGTGACGCCGGTGGCTTTCACCTCGCTCACCGCTTGCTCGACGAGGTGGCGGTATTCTGGCTTGGCGGCGGCTTGGAGGATGAGCGACGGATTGGTCGTCGCGTCCTGCGGCTTGTAGGTTTTCATCGACTCGAAATCCCCGGTATCGGCGACGACGGTCGTGAACTGCTTCAATTGATCGAGTTGGTTCATGCGGGACTCGGCTTAGCCCCGCCGCCCCAGATTGGAAAGATGAAACACGCGCCCACGGCACCTCCCGGTATGAATCTCATTTCCGCCGGTGATGAAGCCGCTTGGAAGTGCAGGATCCCTGCCCGCGCAGTCAAAAAATCGACATTTACCTCGAAGAAACGACCTCGCGCATCCGAGAAATCGCCTCCGACATCCAAGAAACGACCTCGCCCACCCAATCCGTAACAGACCGAATCGCGATAATCCACTCACCTCAGTTTTCTGGTGTCGTCTCAAAAAGAAGTCCCATGTTCTTTTGCGACAACCAGATCGTGCCGTCCTCCACCCGCACCTCCACCCGCACCTTCACGCCGTCGCCACCCGTCTGGTAGGCGAAGGTCAGGAACTCCGCCGTGCTGTTGCGGATGCGCACACTGTTGGTTGATTTCTTTTTGCTCATGCGTTCTGACTCCTTTTAATTCTTGCGCCCCCACAGGGCTTCATCCCCAAGGAGCGGCGGACTCCGATCCGCCAATGCCCATGGAAAGCCCATGATCCGTGGCAAACCTCTTCCACCTGGGCCACTCATGGTCTGGGCGGATCGGAGTCCGCCCCTCCTTGTTCCCACTTCCATCAGCGCCCGCTCAAGGTCGTCCGAGGGGATCTTCCTAGGTGTCATGGCGTGCAATGATGTGAATGGATGCTACGGTGAAATGGCCTCACTGGATTCATCCGGCCCGCGCGGCGGGTGGTGGGTGGGAGGATCATGGGGAGTGGATCAATAAGTGTTGAAAGGCGAGGCTTGAATCAATTCAAGCGCGGCCAATGTCTGTTATTTGGGACCCCGAAGCATGGTCAAGGCGATCGGATATCGCCTCTCCTTGTTCATTGGCTCTCCTAGTTCCTTTCTGAAACCCTGTTTCGTCACCACATGCAAAACTCGTCCCGGCGTAGCATCGCGACTTCGGACCTCCGCCAAGCGCCCGTCTTCCTCCTTCTCCCCCCGGGAGAGGGCCGGGGTTAGGGTTCTTAATGCCTCCCGCTCCACCGTCAATCGCCTCTTCTCTTCACTTCGACGTTCAATGTTGGGCGTTCGATGTTCGATGTTCGATGTTCACCCGGGCCGTGTCCCGGAACCACTGGATGGCGAGCTGTTTGAGTTGGTCTTCGGTGATCATGGGCGAGTCAATTTAGGCAAAAGGGAAAGGGGCGATTTTTGCGTTTAAAGAAGGATCTTTTTGATTTTCAGCAATTTACAATATTGGATCTCTGTCTGAAGCATTTGCATTTAAAGAAGAAATCACGCCCAGAAGGGCACGTAATCCCGGTAGCGGGTCGAGGTTTGTGACGGATCTGCAATCTTGATTTTGCCCGCCTCCACGGTCGCCGCGATGATCTGGGAAACCGTTGCTACCTTTCCCACCGGCAAGCTGAACCGCACCCGCAGGCTCTGATTCGTCATCCTCTCGTTCATCACGTAGCGCAGACAGCAATGCTGGTAAGTCGCCCGAATCCGGTCGGGGCGGTCCATTTCCTCGAAATCCCGGTGAGCGAACAAAATCACCGACGTGCGCCTCTCGCCCGCCCGGAAGTCCGGGGCCGGAAGCTGGTAGGCCTCCACCGCCTCAATCACCTTATCCACACCGCTGCCCTTTTCTTCGCAAATGCCAAGACGCCGCATCAGATCCGCTAGCCGCTCGTTGCGCGATTGGTATTCATCGATGAATCGGTCGGGCGAAATGAATGGCTTGCCCGGATTAGAAATCTCCATCCGGTCGTCGTAAATCTCGATCACCGCCGAGGTGCCGGACTCGGTGAAATCCTGGTGGATCAAGGCGTTCGCCACCAACTCGCGCACCGCAATCTCCGGGAACATCTTCACCTCGCGGCGGAGCGCCTGCTCGATCACTTCGTTCGACGGAACCAGCCCGTTGATGAACTCCACCAATCCTTGGAACCCGACGGCATAGCCCTTCATTCCCGGTTTATCCAGCTTCGTCCGCGCCTTGCCCTTGCCTTCATAGACGATCACCCGCGCCGCCTTGCGGGCCAGCCGATCGAATTGATCCAGCTTCTTCGCGAAAAGGATTCCGCCCAGATTCTTGATCGTCCACCCGCCGCCGTCGCGTTTGATCAGCTTTTCGCTCTCGAAGCGTTCAAGCACACCGGCACGGTTCACCGGATAGGGCAGATGCAGCAGATCGAAATAACTCTGCGTGTCCAGCAGTTGCACCACCTTGTCGTCGTCACAATCGCTCATCGCCGCCTGCGACAGCCAATCCGGCTGACCCTCGGCGAAGATCCCGCGCAAGCGGTCCTCGCTCATCGGCACCAGTTCCTCGCCGGCCCGCATCAGATACGCCCCCTCGAAATCGTAAACCGTGCCCAGCGGCCGTCCGGGAATCTGAAACACCAGCACCCGCCCGTCGGGATGCTGCACTTCCTCGATTTCCACCCGGAATCCCAAGCTGTGAAACATCTTCGCCGCCATTTCCACCGGGTCATGGAAAGCCGCCGTCCCCACGACCCTGCGGGGTGGTTGATCCTCGATCCCCAGCAACAAATGCCCGCCACCCTCATTCGCCAGCGCCACGCAATATTTGTACAGCTTGCGGTTGTCGAACTGCGTCTTCGCTTCCTTGAATTCCAAGCGCTGATGCTCCGAACGCGCCGCCCGCCAAGTGTCAATTTGTTGAATCGTGGTCGCCATAATCAGTTCGCAATGGGGTTGATGGATTTCGTCAAGCACCGCCCCGCCTCCGCCAAGCTCCTCATATCTTCACTTCGACCTTCCATGTTTAGCGTTCGATGGTCAATGTTCTCCCCGCCCGTGTCCTGAAACCACTGGATGGCGAGCTGTTCGAGTGGGTCTTCGGTGATCATCTTGAATCAAATGTTAATCCGCGAGGTCTGACCCCATTTAATAATCGAAAAAGCCCGCCTTACAGAAAAATGGCTTGGTCATGCCCTGCACGGCACGTCCGACGACTTCGGTAATGGTGATGGGTGAATTCATTTCGCTTTCGTGTTCCAGACAAATCCCAACCTCTCAAGTTGCCGAATCCGGTCGGCACTTAGTTTCCCCTGCTTAAAATGCCACCGCATTGTGTTTACCCATTTACCTAGCTTCTGGTTTTCACTACCTTTCTGAGGCACGTTGCAGTGCCCGTGATCTTGTTTGAATTCCATTAGACTATCAAACATCGATTCCCACGCATCTTGCTCCACAATTCTCCATACGAAGCCGATTTCATCGAGACGTTTGGCGCGCAAAAGCATGATGGGTTGGTTCTGAACCATTGCTTTGCGTTGATTTCGAACCCAAGTCGCCAGCTCTTTATAATGTAACTGTCTTTGCGACACGTTTGTATGCCCGTGATTATCCTTGAATTTCACGAGTTGCTGAAACATTTCCTCCCACCGCGTGACGATGGGATCCCAGTCAAATCCTATTTCTCTAAGTCGCAGAATGCGCTCGAATTTCAACAGTCCGCGGTTGTTTGCCATGCGTTGGCTTGTCACCCAATTCGCGAGCCCAACATCCAATTTCCATCCTTGCTGCACCAAGCAATCTCCATGCTCAGCCTTGTATGCACATAGCTTTTCAAACATTCCATTCCAGCGTTTTTCGGTTGCTTCGATTGAGTCCACCCCAAAGTATGCATTGGAGTTTTTCCCCACGACCCAGTCAAATCCCATGCTATCAAGTAGTTGAATCCGATCCTGAGGCAACTTGCCAAACTTGAACTGTCTCCGTTGGACACCGACCCAATTCGCCAGTTGCTGATCATCCTTCCAACCCGCGGGAACGCGGCAATGACCTACTTGCTCACAAAATGCCAGTAGTCGGGCTAGCATTGATTTCCATCGATCATTGAAGTTTTCCGAGCCAAACAGTGACCAGTCGATGTTGAGGCGATCGAGCGCTTTAATCTGCGCAGCCGTCAGTTTGCCTTTGCGACGCTTTTGACGCTGCGTCATGACCCAACGTCCCAACTTGCGATCTTGGGGATAAGCCTGCGGGACATAAGCGTGCCCATTCTCGGCATGGAATGCAACGAGGCGTTCAAGCATTTTGCCCCAAGCTTCTTGCGGAGATTGTGTGCCACGGAATTCTCCCAACCTCCATGTGAAGCCTAGTGTATCGAGCGACCTCTGCCGGACGGCAGAAAGTTTGCCATCGATTTTGCGCGCTCGCTGAACGCCAACCCAATTCGCCAACACCGAATTCATTGCCCATCCAGTCGGAACCCGGCAATGACCATGTTCGACATGGAACTGCTTGAGTTCGGCAAGCATCTTCTCCCACTGCGCCGAAAACGGCTCCCATTCGAATCCGATACTCGTCAGCCTCTTTTCGCGTTCCGGATCGAGTTCTCCGCGCTTCTTCGATTGTCGCTGTGTGAGCATCCATCGCTTTAGTTCTACGCTGGGCAATGATTCACGAGGTTTGCCATTGTTCATGGGGCGCATCTGTTCGGCTAATTTAGCAAACATAGCATCCCATCCGCCGTCGTGACTCGTCCAAGCAAAACCAATTTCTTCCATCCGACTCGCATGCTCTGTGGTGAGCTGATTCTGCTTCTTGGCTCGACGCTGAACGGCGATCCAGCGCGGAAGCTCTGGTTGGGCGCTCCATAATTCAGGCACGTTGCAATGGCCGTTCAATTTGAAGAACTCTACCAAATCTGAATACATTTCGTCCCAGATACGGGTGATGGGGAACTCCTTAACTCGAACACGCGATCTTGGTGTCCCTGTCCGCCTCAGACTTCGCGTCCACACAAAGCCGGTTTCGTTAAGAGCATTATACCGTGTCTCGCTCAAGTTGCCCCGACTATTTGCGAGCCGTTGAGCCAACATCCATCGGCGGAGACTTTTCGTTTCAGCGTCCACCATATGAACCGCCTGAGCCCCTTGCAATCCGGCGTATGCTTTAAAGCGGTCGAAAACTTTGCGCCATTGTGCATCTGAGTCGGAAGCGAGCCTCTCAGAACTGTTTATTGCGGTTCTTCCGTCCCATTCAAAACCGATTGCATTCAGCCGCTGAACGTATTCTTCAGCTAGCTTCATCTTTCTGTGTTTACCACGCTGAGTTGATACCCATCCACCGAGAAGAGAGTTCTCCGGCCACTTAACCGTAACCCGAGTATGGCCGAATCGTTCTTTGAATGCACAAAGCTCAGCAAAGCGATCATCCCACGTTCCGATCTCTACTCTCCACTCAAACCCAATCTTTTCCAGTAATGCGATGCGATCCCCATGGAGTTCGCTTTTCGCGAAATCCTGGCGCTGCGTTTTAACCCAGTGAGCAAGTGAGTTATTCTCCTTCCAATTCTGGGGGACACGACAGTGACCGAAGCGCTTTTGGAATTTGACCAACTCAAGATAGATGCCGCGCCAGTTTGTTTGCCGAGGGTTCCAGTTGAAACTCAGTCGGTTCAACAAATCGATTTTCTCCGACTCCAAATTGTGATCTCGCTTCCGCACCCGCTGATCCACTACCCACGACGCGAGCTTTTGATTCGCTGGCCACCGCGCGGGCATGTCGCAATCCCCGTGTTGTTGCTTGTAAGCGACAAGCTGTCCGTAGCGCTCGAACCAGTTTTCTCCAATCGCGTCAATACATGCGGCAGTGATCGTGCTGCGTAGCATTTCCAAGGAGAGCTCGGGGCAAAGAAATTCGATGCGCTTCCGAAACTGACTGTCGTCATATCCGCCCGTTCGCCCGCGCTCCATTCGCATTTCGGAGATAATTTGTGCCAGCAGATCGTCCTGCTCCTTTAGGCCTTGGAGCACTTTCCAGACTTCATCGAAATTGCTGCGTAGAACTGCCTGCTCAATGGTCTCGCCGCGTGCTTTTTCGACGTAGAGCGGTACAAGCACGTAACCGAATTCCTTTCCTGTTTCTGGCGATAGGCGCATCGCACGTCCCGTGGCCTGCACGATATCCACAAGGCTTCGCTTTGGACTCAGGAACGCCACCATGTCCACCGCGGGAACATCCACTCCCTCCGTGAGACAGCGGGCGTTAGAGAGGATCGCGCGCGGCATGGCTGCGAAATCGCGCATGAGCCGTTCGCGGTAGGCAGTCGTCATCGCTCCTTCGATGTGGGCACAGTGAAAACTTTCAAGATGGGTGCTAATGCCTTCCGTTCCCTCGGAAGTGAACGACTTTGCAGAAGCCACTTTCGAGTGGAAGGTGAAGACCTTTGAAACGTTGTATTTCTCGATAGCCGACTTGAGCGCGATCTGGTTGGCAACCTGACGGGCTTTTACTTCATCTCCATCAACTAAAACCACACCAAAGCGGAGCGCTGCGTCAGTGATCATCTCCGAAGTTACGACCGAGATGATGACCTTGTAGTCGGTAATGATGCCCGCTTTTGCCGCCGCACTGAACGGCAAACGATGAACCACCGGCCCGTAGGTTTCAGGCACGTCCATCGAAAAGACTACTTTCGATTCACCAAACTTGTCCTTCCTCGCCACGTCGTAGTGCCGAGGCGTAGCGGTCATGAAAAGGCGGCGGGCGATGGACAGGTTCTCATCCTTGAGTGCGAGTGCAAACCTCGCCCCGTCCCGTCCAGCGGTCTTGTGAGCTTCGTCGAACACGGCGAAGTCAAAAGGGGGCAAGCCAGCGACGGCTTCTGCGACAACTTTGGTCGATTGATAAGTGGAAAACACCAAGCGCACCGAGTCGGTAGGACGCTCAAGAAAACGCCGCACGTCGGCACTCTTGGTCGTGACGGCAAAGTCGAGGTCGGCCGGACGAACTAGCAGTGAATCCTCCCCTTGAACGGTCGGATCGGAACAGACGCACAAGAACTGGACATCCGGCCAACTCGTTTCATGGAGCCACACATGCAAGGTCTGGCGAACCAGCGCGAGCGAGGGCAGCAAAATCAGCACGGTGCGCGCATCGAGTCGTTCAGCAGTCCAAAGGGCGACTAGGGTTTTACCGCTGCCGCAAGCCATCAATGCCGTGGCCCGGGGTCCGCGTAACAGGCCGCCCACGATTTCGTCCAGAGCGACGAGTTGGTGTGGATCCGGCGTCTTCCTCTTCGGGTTTAAGGGTTGCTCTGCGAGCCAGGCTTCGATGATCTGAAAATCTTCTGGTGTGAGACGGTCCAGATCACTGCCCCTCACGAAAATGGCCCCCATGCGTTCCTCGGCGACTCGAGCCACCAGATCACAGTTGGTGAAAACCAACCGCCGTCCACCAACATCAGCCAAGCCGTAGAATGTGGACAGCTCGGTCCATGTGAGCGCAGGGCGTCCAGTGCGGAACTTCGATTGATAACAGACGGGTTCATCTGCCGCCGTGACGAACACCCCGTCCACTCCCATGTCCGCCATTGGCAAGCACAGTTGCTGCCGAAGTGCTGAAGGCATTGAATTTCCCGGCCAGACCTCGCGAGCCTGATAGACTCTCTGCGTGGCAAGGCACGCTTCGGCGAAGATTTCGAGTGCTGCTCCTCGTGCGTGCTCGGTAGGTAGAGCTGCGATTCGCGCTTCAAGATCGGTGAAACTCTGAACTCCTGCCAGCAAGCCCAGGCCATGGAAATGTTTTGCTTTGGGATGTCGCGGGAAATTCATTCGTGACGGTTCAGAGTTATGCGATTGGTCGAAACTTGCGGCGGTTTGAAAAAACGAAGTCAGCGCTGAGGTCTGGGTGCTGGTCGCGGGTGAATGTGTCCGCCGATTCTTTACCTAAGTCGAAGTCGATGCCCGGCATCATTGCACTATGCCGGGGCAAGCCGCGGATGGCCATGGGAGAGGAAGAATTTTTAACATCAAAGGAGCGCAGAGGAGGAATCTGAGGGAAAAGGTTTGGGGGCGTGGCCGAGGATGTCCTTCGCGTGAAGGTCCGCGTGCAGGAACGGGATGGTGGCGATGAGGTTGATGAGCCCCGCGAGGTTCGCTGGATCAATCTGCAACTGCGTGTAGTTTTTGTTGAGGACGTTCTTGAGCTTCGGGTTCTCCTTCTCCACCGCCTCCAGCGCGTCGTCGATGAGCTTGCCGGTGGAGGTAATCTTGTAAGTGGTGGTTTTCCCGTTCTTCACCGTGATCTCCGTCCCGGCCGGTAGCTTGGCGGAGTCCTGCAAGGTCTTCCACCGCGCCAGCGCCGGGACCCAAAAGACGTTTTTCTCGATGTAGTAGTCGCGCTCCTCCAGTTCCAGATGGATCGCTTCCGCGTATTCCGGCGAGAACGCATTGCCGTAATCCTTGGGGCTGATGAAATAGTCGCTGTCCGGGTCCTTTAGCATCGTCGCGATTTCCGCCTGCCGCTGGGCGAACGAGTCCGAGACGTATTTGAGGAAGATCAGGCCGAGGACCGCGTGCTTGTAAACCGCAGCGTCGAGATTGGAGCGGAGCGCGGTCCAGAGCTTCTTGTCGAGCTCGCGGAGGAAGGTCTGGGAGGAACTGTGAGGCACTGAGGGAGAAAAGCTGAAATGAGGAAATAAGAAAGTTGAATGTCAAAGCGGCGGTTTATTACCAAATCCGAAAATTTTCGCTGCGATGATTTCTTGGAAGGGTGGCTTCATCATTTCATCCGCCATCGCCTGCTCCTTTCCTGATAGGAATTTCCTGCTCGGGTTCCGATTTGAGAAACACGACATACTCATTCATGACATCAAGCACGAGTGCCTGACCGTCTTGCATGGCGGTGATGTGTTCAGCAGTTAGTGAGAACACATCGCTGCCCCAGCGGTGGCCGAAGAGAGTTTCTGCGCCGTCGCTGGCGTCGAACGATTGAGGCACGATGGCGATGGCATCGGGGACAGCGGCTGGTTGGCCCGTAGATTCGGGCCAGTGGTGGCGGAGCTTATCCAACCATGGTTGAATGCGTGCTTGGCGGGTGGTTGGAAATCGATCCAATACCGCTGCCAGTTCCTGCAATTCGTTGGAGATCCAGCCGATGGTTTCCAACATGGCCGCATGGCGGGTGTCGAGATCCACCCAGTGGATGATGCGCTCATGATGGAAGACGCGGTTGCGGAGTTCGCGCAGGAGAGTGAAGCGGCGGTTTAGGGAGCGGATGTCGCGCTGGGATTTGGGCGCTGAGTGGAAAACCCGTGTGGTCAACTGAATGATGTCCCGGTTTTGGGCGGAGCGCTTGTTGAAAAAGGCGGTCCAGAACCCAAAGGTCAGTTCGGCGACAATCCGTCCGGGGGCGAAGGGTTTATTTTGTCGTGCCAGGTTTTGCT
Organism: Verrucomicrobiota bacterium; assembly: GCA_041179105.1. GTDB lineage: Bacteria > Verrucomicrobiota > Verrucomicrobiia > Verrucomicrobiales > Akkermansiaceae > Luteolibacter. The sequence goes on from JBEGUC010000010.1 coordinate 27,264, forward strand.
TGGCTTCGGCGATCTGGCTTTGCTGGGTGGTGGTGAGCAGGTGCCAGCAAGCAGGCACGTCATACCAACGCGGTGAGCGGAAGTGGCTTTCCAATGAGCTTTGGAGGGCGTTGCGAAGGGCGATTTCGACCATTTGCAAAGGAGAATACAGCGATTCACAGAGGGCCATGTTCCAAAGGTAGCGTGCAAGGGCAACCCGTGGCTCCGCCTGATCCTGTCGATAAGCGTCGAGCCGCTCAACAGCGAGGGCAGGTTGGATTTTTTCAAAGAAGTCAGGGTTCATGCTTGCGTGTGGGTCAAAATTCGCAGTAGTTCCCTGCGTGCACCCCGGGTGCCCTTCTCCCGTCCTTAGCGACGGTGCCAGGGTCCGGGGTTTCTTTTTTGCCCGGATTCAGAGCGCATAGCCGAGTCCTCTCAGGTTGGCTTTGATGGCTCGCTCCAAGCTCACAGATTTAGCGAACTGGTTTGTTAGCAGGAACGGGATGGTGGCGATGAGGTTGATGAGCCCCGCGAGATTTGCTGGATCGATCTGGAGCTGGGTGTAGTTCTTGTTGAGGACGTTCTTGAGCTTCGGGTTCTCCTTCTCCACCGCCTCCAGCGCGTCGTCGATGAGCTTGCCGGTGGAGGTGATTTTATACGGGTGGGCGAGACGCCCACGCTCCTTGAGAATTCCCGTTCCCGCCGGGAGTTTGTCAGCGGCGGTCCAGAGCTTCTTGTCGAGCTCGCGGAGGAAGGTCTCAGAGGTGTGGGGCACAAGGGGTAAAAGCTGAAAATCTGAGATGCTGAAACTTGAAATGGAAGAGGTTCTGGAACGGGAGGCTAACTGGCTGAAGGCGGGCGGGAAGGAATAAATTACCTTAGGGTCAGCCGGTTTGGGTTTCGCCTCCTTTGGCGTTGCCTGCTAGTGCAGACTCAGGATTCCGCGCTTCAGTTTTGAGTCAGTCCGGGCAAGGGCGCGGCCGGGGTGCCGCGCCCTGGAATTGACTCAGAACCCCATCGCCCGTGTCAGCGGAAGTCCGAAGGTTTTGCGGATGGGGCGGTTGGCTTCCTGGGAGTGGGGCCAGACGGCGTCGGCGGCGTGCTGGATGGAGGCGCGGCGGGTGTTGAGGACGTGGAGGAGTCGGGCATGGTATTGCTTGGCTGATTTAACAGTGATCTGGCTGTTGTAGGAGTCTCCTGATGGGCGCACGGAAATTCGTCGGGTGTGTCGGCAAATCATGCGGATGGGAGAGGGGTGAGGGGGAAGAGTGAACCGCAGAGGCGCAAAGGTCGCAGAGGGAACGCGGAGGCGGAACTGATGGGGAGGGAGTATGCGGTTGGAAAATTCTTAATCCGAGAGGTTTTGGAGGCAAAACAAGGCTGCGCGGTGGAGAAACAGAGCGTCGCGGTCGAGGGACGGTTTGAAAACATGGAAAAATCCGGGATCGCGGTGGAGTTGCGGGATTGCGCGATGGAAAAACGGGGCTTCGCGGTGGAAAGGCGGGTTTCCGCAGTGGGGCGGAATTTGAAAACAGTGGGTTTGCGAAGGAGCGCGGTGGGGAAAGGGTGCTCCGCGATGGAAATAGGGTTGTCCGCAATGGAGGGAAATGGTGTCGCGGTGGGAGGGGTTTTATCACTCTTCGGGCTTCTCTCCCAGCGGCGTGAATGGGGTGCTGGGGTTGTGATAGGTGTGGCAGCTTGTGCAACGGTGATCGATGCCGCCTTGCGGGCTGTGGCAGTCGATGCAGGACTTGATGGAGGGGAGATTGAGGTCGCTGGTGAGTTCGCTTTTCATCACGTCGTGGCAATCGAGGCAGGTGAGGCCTTTCTGGTGGAGGGAGTGGTCAAATTTTCCGAGTGTCATCCAGCGGACGGGGACGCCGACTTTCTCTATTTTCGGGGTGGCATTGATGCTCTCTGCGGGTTTCACGTCATGGCAGACGACGCAGCCGGTGAAGGCGGCACGCTGACTGTCAGCAAACTTGGTGCCCTTGTCGGAAAAGAACACCATTTGCTCGAGATCCTCGCCGGTTTTATACTGCCCCTCGATGCCGGCGCGTTTTCCCCGGATGTAATCGATGAGATCTTCGCGGCGGGTGACGCCCTCGACGTCGCGGCCGAATTCTTCGTATTGGATGTTAAGGCTGCGGAGGAAGGCGCGGACGTAGTAGGGATCGCCGTGGGGGAGTGCGAGGCCGGGAGTTTTCTCATCAAACTGGAGGGTATGGCACTCGGCGCAATGCTTGCCGTAAGTGATGGGGAGCTGGTATTCGCCGCGGCTGTCTTGCTGGTGGCAGTCGGCGCAATTGAGCTCACGTGGCATGTTCCCTTTGCCCATGTGGGCGGCGTGGTTGAACTTGAGGGTATTCGCGTCCTTGACCTTGTCCTTGATCTGGCGGAACTCGGGGTGGTCGGTGTGAAAGGCGTTGATGACCTCGGTGTAGCCGCCCTTGGGCCGCGCACGGGGCTGGGTTTTCCCATCGCCGTCGGCTGTGAATTTCGGGAAAGCGTGGGGACTCGTGCCAGCGCCGAGATCGCGGGATTTAGCCATGAGAGCGGCGGAGCCGTGGCAGGCGGTGCAGTAGGCGTTGTCCACGGGGGGCATGAAGCCGCTGGTGCCGTGTTCTTTGTGGCACTGGTGGCAGGCAAAATCGGCGGGCATATTCGGCTGGTGGAATTCCTTGCCTTGGTGGCAGGCGAGGCAGCTCTTGTCCATGGTGGAGGATTCGATGGGGCCGCGCTTGATGAGATCGGCGGGGGCTAGGCCATCCTTGAAGGCGCCGAGGGCTTTTGTGTGCCAGGCGGCGGAGCTGTCCTTCGCGCCAGCATGGCAGGCGGCGCAGGTGCTGGCGTCGCCGGATATTCTGTGATGCGTTTTTGCGAAATGCTCGCTGGCGTGGACGCTGGAGATCGGGCCGGGGTTGACGAAATTATCGCGCATGCTGCGGCTGATTCCGACGAAAAGCAGGAGGACGGTGGCGATGCAGGTGAAGATAACCGCGCGTTTCCGCACGGCGCGGAGGGTGCGGTGCGGCTGGCATTTCGGAATCGCGTTGCAGCAGGTGCCGTCGGGCAGCGGGCCATTTTCGCATTTCCCGCCGCCGGATTTCGGGCGGGTGCAGGTCCAGTGGCCTTTCGACTCGCCCGGCTTCACCACGAGCTTCGGCGAGCACTCGAAAGTGGCGCGGCACTCGCCCTTCGGCGAGGGGCCGATCCGGCACGGGCAGCCCTCGCAAGTATGGCCGCATTCCCAATTTAAGTTGGGGCGGATGTACTCGTGGGTGGCGAACTCCGGGGATTTTCGGTCGTGATTCATGGGGCGGATCCGGAGAATGAATAGACGATGATGATGTGCGCCACGCTGAGAATGAGCAGGGAATAGCTGAGTGGGATGTGGGCGAAAAGCCAGACTCGCAGCGTGTATTGGAGCGTGTATTGGTAATCGAGCAGGTGCTTGCGCTCGACGAGGTCGCCGAGTTCAGCGAGCATCTCGCGTTCGGATTTCCTCGCATATCGCTGGATTTCATCGAACTGCGAACGATGGGCGGCTTGCGGGGTTTGCGAACGGAGCAGGTGTGCTCGGAAGTTGCAGGGCGTGGTGAAAAACAGGCCGAGCTTCTCGGTGTAGAACTCCGCGATCACCGGCGACGTCTGGCTGTCCACGCCAGCGAGCACGAGGGCTTCCGCCTCCGCGCGGAGCTTGTTACGGACTTGGGAAATGCGCTCGAACGGCGTCTCGAAGCCTGCGACGGTGAGCCTTTTTGGAAACGAGCGGCTGATCCAAAGCCCGAGCACGCCGGTCACAAAGACGATAGCGAAGCTCGCCGCGATGACCTGGTTCAGCAAGCCTTGCGGCCATGAGAAACCGATGTGAACGAAAAACAGAGCACCGGAAAAGAGACCGACATAGACATGGAGCTGGAGCCAGAATCTGGCGCTGCCCATGCGCAGGAAGGGGACTTTTTTACGGAGGTTAAAGAAGGTGAGGAAAAGCATCACCGCGAGCAGAAGCCAGCCGCTGAGGTAGGGGTGGCGCGGGTATGACGGCGCAAATTTCACGTAAGCCACAACCAGCCCGGCCACCAGTAGGCCAGTCAGAAGCAGGCCCGCAAATCTCCGCCGGACGATTTCTATTTCCTTTTTAGCCACTGAGCGAGGGGGGTGATGCGGGTGAGGTCGATGCGTAAAAGTGCATCGTGCGGGCAGGCGTTCTGGCAGGCTGGGCCGCTTGTCTGCTCGACGCAGAAGTCACACTTGGTCGCCTTAAGGATGGGTTGGAAATCCTCGTCCACGAGGAACTCGCCCTTTTCGGAACGCACCTCGACCATGCGGATCGAATCATACGGACAATTCGCGGCACAGGCACCGCAACCGATGCAGGTGGCGGGGTTGATGACCACCTCGCCGCCGAAGCTGGTGCGGTGAATCGCACCGGTGGGGCAGCCGATCATGCAGACGGGATCGACGCAATGCATGCACGCGTTGGCGATCATCAGGTTGTCGATCATCGGCCCGTGGCGCAGGAAGCGCGGATTGCCGTCGTGGGTGGAGGCGCAAGCACGGACGCAGTCGTCGCAGCGGGTGCAGCGATCCATGTCGATGACCATGGATTTCGTGCCATTGAGGAAACGATTTTCCGCCATGAACTCCATGAGGCCGGCCGGGGGCGCTTCCCCGGCTTCGCCGATGCCCGTATCCTCGATCTTAAGCAGCCGACCAGACGCGAACTCTTGTTCCGCCCATTTGCGGTTTGCGAATTTCTCCAGAGCGGCGGTCGGGATGAAAATGAGGTGGGCGTATCCCAGCGAGCGGAGCGTGTGTTGCGCTTGCAGGCCATCATCGGGATTTTTCCAATGGTTCGCGATTTCCCCGAAGCCGAAGACGCTGCCCGCGCCGATGTAGTTGAGCGTGCGCTCACCACCGCCATATTTCTGGCTGACGCGGCAGAAGCCGGCGCGGATCATGTGGATGCCGTTGAGGTATTCGCCTTCTCTGACGATCACTGGCTCGTTGGCGGTCGTCGATGATTCGCCGTCTTTGGCTAACCGTTTGTAGGCACCGGACCAGTTGTAATCGCCGTAGGTTTCCAACTGCGCTTCGTCGCAAAGTTCCCGGTAGCTGGCCTCGTCGAGGTGGCTGAAAAGCGGATGGTGACTGAGGAAGGCTTTCAGCGAGTTCTCGCGGTAAATCTTGTCGATCCGAGTTTTCAGCGCGGTATCATATTTCATGATGTCGCGCAGGCCTTCCCAACTGAACTCCAGCAAGCGGGTCCGCGGCGCGAAGGCGACGACCGTCGCGGTGCGCGGCATCCGGCTGAGCGCGGAAATTTCACCGAACATGCTGCCCGCTCCCAGCTTGGCTGTCTGCGAACCGGAAACGATCTGCGGGTAGTCTTGGAGGTAAACGGAGCTCCGCTCCTTGTTGATAGAACCCTTGAGATTATCGCTGGCGCGCGGCGAGCGGGTCCGCCAGCCCTCGGGTTCTGGGTTGTTGTTCCAAAGCTGCGCAAAGCGGGCTCCCAAGCTTTTTTTCACACTCGGCGCGCGGCCCAGTAGCTCGGGATCAATGTCGGGGCGGATCACCACGTCCACCTCGCCGTCGAGCACGAGGAATGCGGAAGTGCCGTAGTCGTCCTTGCGGAGGATGATCTCGCCGGGAGCGTATTCTCGCACGGCGGTGTCGGCCTTCAGGATTTCGCGCAGCGGCGTGCTGGAGGGAAACTTGGAGGGATCCATGCTGGCAAAGGGCTCCGAGGCCAGAAGCATCTCAAGCGTCGACTCGCTCATGTCCGGGTCCAGCGGATCGTCCCAACGTTTTGGACGGGCCGCTTGGCGGGTGATGCTCGCGAGGTTGGTGTCGGATATTGCCATGACAAGTGCTTCAAGCGTCGATGACCATATTTCCAGCCGGGCGGCAGATGCAGGTCAGGCAGCTTCCTTCATCCACATCAAAACCGGGCTCGAGATCATAAGCGACGCTGCCTTTTTTGATCGCCACTGCGCAGGAACCGCAGCTTCCGACGCCGCAACTCATGTCGATGTTGATGCCGTGATTATTCGCAAACTCACGCAAGTTTCCCGCCTCGGGTTCCCACGCCAGGGTTTTCCCGGAACGTGAAAACTCGACTTGGATCGCGGACTTGTCGCCGGCGTCGGATGGGGCGGCGGCCTCCTTGGTGCCGGCCTTGACGGTGGCGGGGCCGAATGCCTCGAATTTCACATCCTTCTTCGGCACGCCCCAATCGTAGAGGCCGGTGACGAGCGAATCCATGAACGGGCCCGGGCCGCAGAGGTAGTATTCGTAATTGCTGGAGGGCAGGACTTCCTTCATCAGCTCGATGGTGACACGGCTGTGGTGATTGTAGTGCTCGCCTTCAAGATCCGACTCCTGCGGGCGACTGTAACAAATGTGCAACCGCACGCTCGGGTTGTTTTTCTGCAACTCGATCACCTCGTCGCGGAACATGTGATCCATGCTGTTGCGGCAGCCGAAGAAGAAATAGATTTCCCTCGGGTCCTTCAGGTGGGTGAGGGCGCGGGCCATGGCCAGCATCGGCGTGATGCCGATACCGCCTGAGATGAGCACCACCGGGCGGTCCACCTCGACATCAAGGTAGAATTTCCCGGAGGGGGCTTTCACATTGAGGATGTCGCCTTGCTTCACATGGTCGGCGAAGTAGTTGGAGATGACACCCGGCGTGCCGTCGGATTTCATGAACCGCTTGATCGTGACGCGGTAGTGGTCATCGCTGAGAGCGCCGTCAGAAAGTGAGTAGCAACGGATCAGCGGCTTGGGAGCGGTGGGCGGCTGGAGCTCGAAGGTCAGGTATTGGCCGGGCTTGAAAGCGGGCAAAGGCCTGCCATTGTGCGGTGTTAGGTAAAAGGAATAGGTTTCCTCGCATTCCTCCACCTTGCGGGAGACGGTGAATTTGCGGAAACCGTTCCAAGCGACCTCGGGCGCGGCCTGCGCTTTTAGGTTCAGCACCTCGATCTTCTTGCCCAGCGCGGCGAGCTCGAGGCGGCTCCGTTTCGCCTCGAAAACATGCCGATTGGTGGCCGCCCACCACTGCGTGGCAAGGTAGCCCAGCATGAGTGCCGCCCCTCCCATGCCCATGATTAGGATGGGATCCGAGAAAGCGGAGGAACGAAGCAGGATCTCAGGGTTCACTTCCAAGCGGTGGGGTTGATTGCTGCCGGGGCCGGATTTCAGTGATCCTGTCGGGTGGCCCGGGACCATCCATCACAACATGAGCACCGTTTCCGATCTACGTTGGAGAAAAACCAAATCCGCCGCACCGGGTCAACTCCCTACTTAGGCGAAGGCGCAGCGTTGATATCCAACAGAAATCTGCCAGATATATCCCACCGTTTCGGCAGGTGGCTGCATGGTTAATTGGCTTGCCAGCATGACGAACGGAGCCTTAGAAAACTTGCCAGATGCGGGGAAGATCACGATTCGTTGCGGTTATGGTTTCGGCCTGCTTGTCGTCGGCTGCCTCGGCTGAGCCGACGGGCGCATCGAGAGTGCTGGGCTCAGACTCCTGCGCGACGAGCGGTTGTCACGGCGGCGCGGGGCTTGGCCGAGGGGCTTCTCTCATCTGGAAACGCTCTGATCCGCATTCCAAGGCTTCTGCCACATTGACGAACGGGCAGTCCGCAGCGATGGCGCGAAAAATGGGAATTGAGAGTGCCGCGGAATCTGCGAGCTGCACGGCTTGCCACGCGCCGATGCGGAATGTGGAGCCTGCGTTGCTCGCGCCCTCCACGAAAGGCCAAGCCATGGATAAAGATTTCTCCTGCGCGAACTGCCATGGCGGTGCCGAGAGCTGGATCCTCTCCCACACCCGCCCCGAGTATCCGCGAGCGGCGCTCGAAAAGCTGGGTATGCGGTCTTTGGGCAGCGCCCACCAGCGTGCGAATAGCTGCGTCGCCTGCCACCAAAACCTGAGCGACGCCCTCGTGAAAGCGAACCATCCGCCGCTGATTTTCGAGCTCGATGGGCTGCTGGTGGAGGAGCCGAAGCATTGGCACGAGGATGCGGATTTCTCTCATGCCAAAATGTGGCTCGTCGGCCAAGCAGTGGCCTTGCGCGAGGCTGCGGCGCAGTCCGCCCGCGAACCCGACGTGCGCAGGGACTCGGAGATTGAGGCCATCAAGCAATTGCTCGCGGCGAGCGAAACCGGCTGGCAGGGCGGCGCGGCGACAGATCTCATCCACACAGCGGATGAATTTGCGAAAAGGATTTCCAGCGCGCCGATGACCGTCGGGCAAACCCGGGCCGCGCTCGACAACCTGATCCGAAACCGCAAGCCATTCGAGATTGGTGCCTTCGCCACAGTGGCAGCCGAATACCGGATGTGGGCGGTCGGATATTACGCAGAGCGCGTGGCTCTGGCGATCGACCGGCTGAACCAATCCCTCATCGCATCCGGCCAGAAAACGGCGTTTGCTGAGGAGGCGCTGGATATGCTTTTCAAGGCAGCCCAACCGCCGAAGAGCTTCGACGTGGATGTGGCGGAGCACTTTGTCAGGACGCTCGGCGGGCTGTTGAAAACGAACGCCGAATAACCATGACCGGCGGATTTCTCAGAACAGGCAGGCGGCTCGCAGTTTCCTGCGCGGGCGTGCTGCTGACGACCTGCTACCATCCGCCCCACAAACGGACGCCAGACTGGGACCTCGCGCCCGGCGAGGAACGCCCCGACCGCATGACGGCGCAGCAACTCCGCGCACTGGCCGTGCCGGAAAGCCCGGATTCATTTTCCCCGGATGCGGGCGTGAAAATCGAGCGCGAGCCTGCGATGCCGGTTTTCGAAATCGAGTCGGAAACAACGGTCACCGAGGATGCTCCGCTGCCGCCCACCGAGTTCAACCCCGACCCGGGGATGGGCGCGACAAAGGCAGGAGCTATGATCCCTTCCGTCGCCGCAGACGAATCGGCGGGATTCGGGCGTTTTTTCAAGGATGATCTCGGCCTAGGTGACGACCGCTTCTTCCGGCGGGACGCAGGGGTGCCCAAGGAGTTTCCAAAGTTCACTGCGGACATTCGCGAAGACATGACCCTGCCTCGCCGCAAGGTGACGCGCAGTCGGGTGCACGTCGAAATGGTCCAAGGCGATGAGGATCTCTACGAACCCGACATCCCCGGCGCGCTGCTGCTGCCGAGGAAAGGCGTGCGCTACGAGGGGCGCATCTACGAGCACTGGCACGCGGGCCACCACGACCACGTCGAGTATCCCGACCACACCACTCCCGTCGAAAACCGCTATCTCGTCCCGACCGGCGTGTGGGATCGATACGAGGATCCCAAACTTGCCGAAACGCCTTATGAGCAAGCGACTCCGTATCTCTGGCACCCTTATTACCAGAGCAAATTGAAGGGGGACGTCCCAATTTATGGCCAGGACATTTTCGCCTCGGTGACGTTTCAGCACATCGTTGACCTTGAGGTGCACGAAATTCCGGTGCCGTCCGGCGTCAGCACCGCGCGGCCCTTCGACGCGGAGTTTTACGGGCGCGGCGATCAGGAGGTGGTCATCACGAACACCAGCCTAACGCTCGATATTTTCAAGGGGGAAACCTCGTTCAAACCGGTGGAGTGGCTCTTCCGCATCCAACCAGTTTTTAACACAAACTACATTTCCGGCTATGAAACGACCGTCATTTCGCCCGATCCGCGCGGACCCGGGCGTTCGTCGAGCCCACCGCCGGGCTTCTCCTTCGGAGGAAATCCCGGAAACGTGAACCCGGGCGACATCGACATTTTTCTAGATCCCCTGCTCTTCCCTGCCGACACCGACTTCCACCGCACGAATGCGACCGACCGCTTCGAAGATCACATCGCACTGCAGCAGTTTTTCTTCGAGTCGCACCTGCTGGACCTTTCGGAAAATTACGACTTCGCCGCGATGCGGGTCGGCACGCAGATCTTCAACGCAGATTTCCGCGGCCATGTGTTTTTCGATTCGAATTGGGGATACCGCATGTTCGGCAATCTCGCGAAAAGCCGCCTGCAATACAACCTCGCGCTCTTCGACCTTTTCGAAAAGGAATCCTTCTCCGAGCTCAATACCTGGGATGACCGCGACCAAAACGTGTTCGTCGCGAACTTGTATTACCAAGATTTCCTCTTCGACGGCTACACTGGCCAACTGAGTTTCCTCGCTAACCACGACCATGGCGGCGACCGCCTGACCTACGACAGCGCGGGAAATATCGTCCGCCCCGCTCCCATCGGCACCATCGCCCCGCACGAACTCGAAGCCTACTACATCGGCTGGAACGGCGAGGGCCACATCGGCCGCGCGAACATCAGCCACTCGCTCTATCATGTCTTCGGCGAGGACGAACTCAACGGGATCGCCGGCCGCTCGGTGGACATCAGCGCATGGATGGCGGCGCTTGAACTGTCCGTGGACACCGACTGGATGCGGCACAAGTTCACGCTCTTCTGCGGCTCTGGCGACGACGACGCCACCGACGACACCGCGACGGGCTGGGACGCCATCGTGGACAACCCGAATTTCATCGGCGGCCCGTTCAGCTACTGGCAAAGGCAGGGCATGAATCTCGGCGGCACAGCCGTCGCGCTCAAGCAGCGCCTGAGCCTGATCCCCGACCTCAGCTCCAATAAATTTCTCGGCCAGTCCAGCTTCGTGAACCCTGGCATCTTCATCGCCGGCGTCGGCGAGGAGTGGGAAATCACCCCTAAAACGAGGCTATTCGCGAACTTGAACTACCTGCTATTCATGGAAACCGACGCGATCTCCACCGCGCTCGTCACCGATGAGATCGACCGGGAAATCGGCTGGGACCTCAGCTTCGGAGTGGAATACAGGCCATTACTCACGGACAACATTCGCCTCTCCGCCGGTCTCGGGATGCTGCTCCCCGGCGCGGGCTTCAAGGACATCTACCGCGTTTCCTCGCCCGGTGTCGCAGGCTTCACGTCATCCAACGCCCAGGATGTGCCAGATGTCCTTTACAGCGGATTTCTCTCAGCAAACATGACCTTCTAACGATGAGCGGATTCAAAAAATATTTACGGATCACCCTCGCGTTGGTCGCCTGCGCCGCAGCCATGCCCGCGCATTCCCAAGATCCGCCCGCTCCAGCAGGCCTCTTCGGGCCGCCCATCGCCGTGCAGGAATCACCCAAACCGGACGTCGCGATCCCGAAACCCAACAAAATCGATCAATCCGTCGCGACGATGACAGCGAAAAGCAAAGGCTGCATCGAGTGCCATGAAAACGCGCACGACCCACACGGCAGCGAGTTCGTCCGCCTCGGCTGCACCGACTGCCACGGCGGGAATCCCACCTCCGGCCTTACCATGCGTCAAGCGCACCCCGCGCCACGCAACCCGTTGTTTTTTGAAAGCTCCGCGAACCCAAGCGACAGCACCGTCCTGCTCAACCACGAATCGCCCGAGTTCATCAAGTTCGTGAACCCCGGCGACCTCCGCGTGGCCAAGGAAACCTGCGGCACATGCCACGCCGAGTCCGTCGATCACGTGAACCACAGCATGATGCGTCACGGCGCGATGCTCTGGGGCGCAGCAGCTTACAACAACGGCGCGTATCCCACGAAGGACTCCATTTTCGGCCAAGCCTACGGCGCGAACGGCGTGCCGCTCGCCCTACAAAGCCCGGTCAAGGTCACTCCGGAAATGCAGAAGAAAATGGGGATCGTGCAGGCCATCTTCCCGCTGCCACGCTTCAACATCACGCAGCCCGGCAACCTGTTCCGCATTTTTGAAAAAGGCGGCACCCGCCTCGCGGAAATCGGCAACCCCGATCCCTTCGAGCCGCCCGGCAGGCCATTCCGCCGCCTCGGCGAGCGCGGCCTCGGCACCTTCTCGCGGGTCGATCCCGTCATCATCGGCGCCCACAAGACCCGCCTCCACGATCCACTGCTCGACTTCTTCGGCTCGAACGACCGCCCCGGCGATTACCGCTCCAGCGGCTGCACCGCCTGCCACGTCGTTTACGCCAATGACCGCTCACCCTCGAACTCCGGATGGTACAGTGCCTTCGGCAACCAAGGGCTTTCCTTCAACCCAGATCCGATGATCTCCAAGAAAGAAAAGGGCCACCCGATCGCCCACAAGTTCACCCGCAGCATCCCGTCGAGCCAATGCATGACTTGCCACATGCACCAGGGGAATCTCTTCGTAAATCCTTACCTCGGATACATCTGGTGGGATCAGGAATCCGATGCCGAGTTCATGTATCCAAAAAAACAGAAGAATCCCACCGATGAAGAGATGGTGGAGTCGCTGCGCCGCAACCCCGAGGCCGCCGCCGCCCGCGGACTCTGGGGCGATGTGAATTTTCTCGAAAAATCCGCCGAGCTCAACCCCAAGCTCAAAAACACCCAGTTCGCCGATTACCACGGCCACGGCTGGATGTTCCGCGCCGTTTTCAAAAAAGACCGCGAAGGAAGCCTACTCACGCTCAAAGGCGACAAGATCGATCACGCCGACAAGGACAAGTTCAAAAAGGCCGTCCACCTCAAGGACGTCCACCTCGCGCTCGGCATGCAGTGCGTGGATTGCCATTTCCTCAACGACGCGCACGGCAACGGCCTACTCTATGTCGAGCCCCGCGCCGCCACTGCAATCATGTGCGTGGATTGCCACGGCACCGTCAGCGCCCGCACCACGCTCCTCACCTCCGGCAAGGGCGGCACGCTCTCGAAGGATGGCAAGGTGAAACCCATCGACCTCCGCGAAAGCAACACTCCCTTCGGCCCGCGCTTCACATGGAGCGCGGACGGCAAGAGTCTGATCCAGCAATCCTCGATGGATGCCAATCTCAAATGGGACATCCCGCAGACGCTCGATACCGTCGATCCAAAATCCGAGCACTACAACATCATGAGCGCCTACGCGAAAACACTGAAACGCGACGGCAAGACATGGGGCGCAGTGCCGGACGACAAGAAATCCTGCGCGAAGCAGCTCGCCCACAGCGACGAGGCGATGGACTGCCAGACCTGCCACACCTCCTGGGCGACAAGCTGCTTCGGCTGCCATATCCCGATGGAGGCGAACGTGAAGATGGCCGCAAACAAGTTTGAAGGCGCCACCACACGGAACTTCAGCTCCTACAACCCACAGGTCGTTCGCGACGACGTATTCATGCTCGGCAAGGACAGCACCGCGAAGGACAACCGCCTCGCCGTGCTCCGCTCGTCGAGCGCCATGGTCGTCGGCTCGCAGGGCGCAAACCGCGAGTGGCTCTACACCCAGCAGCAGACAGTCTCCGCCGAGGGCTACTCCGGCCAAGCATTCAACCCGCACTTCCCGCACACCACCAGCGGCGTCGGCACCACCAAGAACTGCACGGACTGCCACCTTTCAGAAGACAACGACAACAACGCGATCATGACCCAGCTCCTCGGCTTCGGCACAGGCACGGTCAACTTTTTCGGAAGGTTCGCCTACGTAGGCACGGCGGATCACGGCCTCAATGCGGTGGTCTGGACGGAGCGCACGGAGCCACAAGCAGCGATCGGCAGCCACCTGCACCGATACGCCTACCCGGATTTCTACCAGCAGCACCTTTCGAACAACTCGGTGCTAAAAACCGCCCACCATCACCACGCCATGGGCGCAGCCCTCGATCTCCAACTGCGCGGCGAGTATCTCTACGCCGCCCTCGGGGAAAATGGCTTCGGCGTCTTCGATGTCGCGAACGTGGACAACAAAAATTTCTCCGAGCGCATCGTGACCACGCCCGTCTCCGCGCTGGGCCAGAAAACCTTCATCAAATCCGCCCACGCCACCTCGATCACGCTGCCCAGCACGCTGATCAATGATCCCAAGCGCAAGCGCCTTCCCGCGAACGAGGAACGCCCAATCGCGGATTACCACGGCTACGCCTTCGTGACAGATCTTGAGGAGGGCCTGATCGTCGCCGATGTCGCAACCTTGCTCGATGGCAACCCGGCGAACAATTTCATCCGCAAAGCCGCCTCCTTCAATCCGGGCGGTGCCTTGGACGGCGCTCGTCACTCGTGGATGGCCGGGCAATGGCTCTACATCACCACCGCACGCGGCCTGGCGGTGGTCGATGTCCTGAACCCAGAGAAACCGCTGATGGCCGGCGGCTACTCCGGCTCCTTCCTGCGCGATGCCCGCCAATTCACCGTGCAATGGCACTACTGCTTCGTCACCGACGCGGATGGCTTAAAAGTTTTCGACATTTCCAATCCCGCGAAACCACAGCCGATCGAGGGCGCTTCTATCCCTCTGGCTGAAGCAAACGGCCTCTACGCAGCACGCACTTATTTATACGTCGCTAACGGCGCGCAGGGACTCGCGATTATCGACATCAAGAATCCCGCAAAACCCCGCAAGCTCTCAGATTTCACCGCCGGTGGAATCATCAACGACGCCCGCGACGTGCAGATCGGCTCGATCAGCGCCTCGATGTATGCGCATATCGCAGACGGCCGCAACGGCCTGCGCATCGTGCAGCTAATCTCGCCGGAAAACGTCCCCGGCCACATGGGTTTCTCACCCAAGCCGGAGCCCAAGTTGATCGCGACTTACCCGACCAAGGGCCCGGCCGTCACCGTGTCCCGCGGCCTCGACCGCGACCGCGTGGTGGACGAAAGCGGCAACCAGACCGTGGTCTTCGGACGGCGCGGCTCGCGCCCTTTCAACCTTGAAGAAATGGCGGACTTTTACCGCAAGCCGAGCGGCGAGTCCTACCGCGTCTCCGATGTGAAGCACGGCGAAAATGGCGCGCTCGTCGATGTTCACAAACGCACGCTCGCGCCCACCGAAGATTTCGCCGTCCCAGCCTCTGCGGGAGAAGACGAACCTTCCGCGCCCACTGGCCGCTTGAGGAAAAGAAGAGCCCCGGAGGAAATCGGACGATGAAAACCTATTTTATCCTATCGTTTTTGCTGCTCTCCGGCTCCTCGCTCCTGGACGCAGAGGCCATCGCTCCCGTCTCGGGCACCAACGGCGAGGCTGGCCATCAGGATGGCACCGGCCGCGCCGCACGCTTCAACGACCCGATGGGCCTCGCCCGCGACATCCAAGGCAACCTATACATCTGCGACGCCCGTAATCACGTGATCCGCAAGGTCGCGCCGGGTGGTATCGTCACCACCCTAGCCGGCCGCCCCGGCGAGTCAGGCGCTGTGAACGGCGTCGGCCCTGCGGCGCGTTTCCATTTCCCAGCAGACATCGCCATCGCCCCCGACGGCACGCTCTACGTGGCAGACAGCGGAAACCACTGCATCCGTGCCATCGCCGCGAATGGCACGGTTACCACCCTCGCTGGCAATCTCGGCAGTGCGGATGATATTAATGTCAACTATGGCGAAGCCTTCACCTCCGTCGCCGCCCAACTCGATGGCACCGGCTCCGCCGCTCGTTTCAACGGCCCGAGCGGTATCGCTTACGCACCCGCCGGACTTCTCTATGTCTGCGACACCGGCAACCAGACTATCCGAAAAATCAACCTCAACGGCAGCGTAACCACTCTAGCAGGCAAGGCAGGTGAGTGGGGCACCACCGATGGCACCGGCACGAGCGCGCGCTTCTCCTTGCCCATGGGAATTTGCATCGGAGCGACTGGCGACCTGTACATCGCCGACTCCATGAACCACACGATACGCCGTATAACTCCCCAAGCATTCGTTTCCACCTACGCGGGAAACTCGCTCGAAGCCGCTTGTAAATCCGGCCCACGCCTCCAAGCACGTTTCTGCGAACCCACCGACATCACCCCGCACCCCGATGGTGGCTTCATCATCTGCGAATCCTTCGGAAACGCTCTCTTCCGACTTGCCGCCGATGGGAATGTCTCGCTCTTCGCAGACCATACGCTTTCGCATCCAAACTCCGCCGTCTGCGACGCAATTGGCAACGTCTATGTGGCGGACACATTTAACCAAGAGGTGCGCCTGATCATCGAGAAATTCAGATCCTCCATCGAGCGAATCGGTGGCACGAACCAGCTCACGATCACCTGGGACAGCATCCCCGGCCGCACCTACCAGCTCCAAATCCTCGTCAACCAAGGTTGGATCGACGCCCCCCCGGCCCCCGCCCTAGCCACCGGTCAGCAAACCTCCGTCACCTTCCCGATGCCGCAGGAAAAATCCAGCATCTACCGCATTATGCTGCTCGGCTTCTGAGAGGAAATTCAGAAACTCGACGAAGCCCGCGGAAATTTCGCGTACGGGAGGCGAGCACTTTCGTAAACGAAGTTATCGGCGCGGCTGGTCTGTGGTGCCAGAAAGTTTTTCGCACCACTCGCACCGACGATGTCATCCTGCTCGATGCCGTCGCCGGAAACGCCGATCGCACCGATGAGGACGCCGTTGCGATAGAGCGGGAAGCCACCGGGAAAAATCGTGATTCCATTGGGCACGTTCAGGTTGATCGGGGCAGCGGGAACCGTGCCGCCGCTCAACGAGAACTGCCCCTGCCAACCGAAAAACGGGCCGGGTGGGTTATCGCCGATCCCCGGCGGATAGATGTCTTGGGATAAAAAACCAACCGAGCGCGAGGAAAGCGCCCGCGGCGTGCCACGTTCCAGACCGCGCGAGTAGAACAGCGCCGTCCGCGCCTTCTGCACCGCCACGTCCCAACTAAAAATCGTCGCGTCCGGCGTGCGATAGGTGCCGAGCACGACTGGCTCCACGCCGTCCGCCGCAGGATTGTTCACCACGGAAATCCAGACTTGGGTGATCTGCCCGCGCGGCAAGCGGATCCCAGCGCGAGTGATCTGCGAGCGTTCCGCCGCCAGCCTCAGGATGCTTTCCACCTCCGCAGCACTGAGCCGCGCAGCTCCAGCGATCGCTCCCGGCAGGGGATCGGCCCGGATCGCGGAGCGGAGCTGCCCGGGGACCCCGCCAACTCCAGTGAGGCCAAATGGGTCCGGATAAACCACGGCAGGTGGCGAGGCCTTGGGCGAGTAATTCACCGAGCCATCGTCCGCCGAGGCAGGCACGCCATCGATATCGGAGAAACTCACCGCTTGCCCATTCGCCGCTAGAAATGCAGCGGGATTCGCCACAGTGGCGTTAGAACCGCTGCCGACCGCATAAGCCAGGCGCACGCCGTCGATGGCGACGTTGTTGCCGCCCAAAACTGGAGTAGGTCGGAAGCCCGCCTGCCCGCCCAACGCGATGCGCTCATTGATGTTCGGTTGGAAAAAGATGTCGGAATTTGCGACGGGCGCATCCGAGAAACCCACCACGCCGATGCCCCCGACCAGCACGCCGTTTTTGAAAAGCGGCACTCCACCGGGGCTGGCAGCGGCGGCAGGCAAGGTGAGCAACGAAGTGAACGGCACGCTGCGAAACGCGTCCGCCGGCGTCGCGCTGCCAAGCCCATTCACGGGTGGCAATGGAAAGGTGCCCGCAACCGAAGGTGCCTTGAATTTGTTCGTATCCGAGAATGCCATGCTCGAAAAATTCACCCCAACCAGCGGGCCGTTCGGGCGATTTTCCACGGCGGGTGGGAAATGGTTCTGCACGATGAACGCCGCCGTCCGCGAGGTGAAGGCGTGCTGGTCACTGCTGAGGAATCCCGCCGCGCCAGCTTTCGAAACCACATCCGCGACGATGGAGGGTGTCGGGTTCGGTGCCGCCGCGCCATTCACATCCCACACCGCCAGCACATGCCCCTCGCGGTCGGTGACCGCGATCACCCGGTTATCCGCCGGCGAGATGGCCTGCGCCTCCTGCACCGCCTGCGCTAAAACTTGGCGCACATCCCCGATCTCCATCCGCTGCGCGAGCAACGGCGAAACCGGAGCAAAAAATAACAGGGGAAACCACCAATCCATAACCGACGCCGTTATCCCCAAACCGCGCCGGGATGACAAGGGAATTGGCACCCACGCTCAGCAGACTGCGGATCACTGCTGCCAACTCCCGCACACGGTGAACTTCCATGCGTGAGGTGTAGACTGCTCCGACATGTCGGAGCTTTCCCACTGGCCGACATATCGGCCAGTGACTCGGTCCATTAGATTCGGGTAAATACACGTCTTCGGTAAGTCGATATGATTTCCCTCAAAGAGAGGCGACCCATTGTCCATTCACTCAAACGATTCCCTTCCGCAGGTCTCTCAGACTCCACAGGATCCGACTTGCCGCCGCGCCATCGCCTTTTAGCTTCCTCGCACCGTCTTTGCGCTTCGGCCCGAATCGATCTCGCGCACTCGCGAATGCCTCGTTCACGAACTCCTTACTGCCAATCACGGCACCATCCGTGAAATACCGAATCCGGCAGCGCAACGTCTTCGCGGTTCCCAGATCCTTCAAAGCCGTTTCGTTGTTTTCGCTCTCCAGCAGCTCCGCCGTGTTCTGGGTCACTGTAGCGGCCGTCTGCGACCGTCGCTGAATCTCTGCCCGCCCGGGTTTCCGGCTGACCGCGAGGCCCATCAAGCGCCGATACAACCGCGAAACTTCCTCCCATTTCCCAGCATCCAATCCCACACCCTGATCGCAAAAATACGCCCGCACCAAGCCTTCCCGCGCCTTTTTGCCATTGCCCTTCTTTCCGCCGCCGACCGATTCGCCATAGCTGCTCCAGCGGTAATCGGCCGGGTCAGCCACCATCCCAGCGCGCACCGGATTCAAGTCGATGTAGGCCGAAATCGTTCTCGCCGCCACGCCGTCTTCCACGATCACACTCTTGAATCGATCCTCCCACAACGTCCCGGTGCGCGCATGCGCGCGGTTGAACCACTGGGTAAAGCGTTGCAGCAGGCCCTTCATGAATTCGCCCAAATCCTGCATGCGGTAGGTGAATCGCTTGCGGATCGCCGCCACCGCCTCATCCATCCCGCTTTCGTTCGCGT